>CAIYET010000278.1 GCA_903925285.1 Candidatus Hydrogenedentota bacterium
ACGAAGATTCTGAAAGGACGACCGCTTGGCTCTCCCAATCTACTTCCGGCACCAACGTAGACTCGTGCTTGGGAGGTTAATTCTTTACAAAATAGAGGTCGACAAGACGCTCGAATGGGGTTCTACTGCCTTTTTTAGGATAACGGCCTCAAGGTCCTCGAAGTCATCCGCAAAATGGAAGAGGCCATGAAAGTCGGAGAAGACCAGCGCGTCAGAGTCATCATGATTACCGCCGCAGCAGATTTCGAACTCCAAGTAAGAGCACGCGACTTGCACTGCGACGGGTATCTGCAGAAACCCATTTTTCGAAAAGACCTGATCGAAGCACTCAGGCGGACGAAGCTTATCCCGTCCGAAGCCGCCCAGCCAAGCAAACCGGAACAAAGCGCCGACTAAACGAGCGCACGCGGACCACACTCCCACCAATACCAAACCCGGCACCGCCCACCGGTACGGGCTCCTCGCCTCATACCTCGGCGGGAAAACCTATTCGCCGGGCCGGATCGTTACCTGGCGGTCCTCAACTGCCTCGTTGCATGGAGATCATAATAGGGGTCAGTGTGCCGGGAATCACCTTCGAGTTGACCTTTTGGGTTTGATACCCGGCCTTGCTCAGCGTAAGTTCGACGTCGCCGGCGGGAAGGCTCCCAAACAGGAAGATACCCTGGCTGTTGGTCTTCGTCGATGCGAGCGCATCAAGCGCGCCTTGCTTACGCACCTCGACTTGTACGTCGACGATGGTTTCGGTCGTCGTCGCATCCGTTACCTGGCCGCCCAGAGAGCCGGTCGCTTCCGACTGGCCCGTATGCACTTCGGCGGTCATGGTTACAGAATAGGAGTGGTCCAGCGTGACGTTACACAGCAATAGGACGATGCGCTGTGCACCGGTCATTCCGTTAAAGTCCTGATAGGACACCACTGCGTGCTCCGTGGAAATCTCGACCCCTTTCTTTCCTTCTTCGCAGGACAGCACTTTCATGCTGTTGCCATGGATATCCGGCGCCCACGTGAAGCCGTTGATCGTGAGTTCCAGTTCGCCGTACACGCCTTGCGCCGTCAAAACCAGTGCACGGGTCGACAAGGGCGGAATGTCTTTCAGAAGCGGTTCCGACTCGAACGAGATCTCTTGCGGAACATTGGCCTGCGAAATCACCACGTCGATCACGGCGTCGGTCGAGAAGCGATCGGCGTTCAACTGATATGGTTCACGCGTCAAACCGTCGAGATCGACCGAATCCATCGGCCTCAGGAAACTCGTCCAAGTCCGAGGCAGGACATCCGAGGCACTGTCCGCCGACGGGTTCTCATATGCCCGTCCGCGGGCGTAATCCCAATAGAGATCCCAGAGGTGCATGGATGGTTCAAGCGGAAAGGCACTTTCGAAGGCTGGTGTAAGGTAGCGTTCAAAGGCTAGTTCAAACCCGTGATTGGCCGCGAATAGTGCATCGCGCGGCATGGGGGGCGCGGGTGTCTGATTTACAAGGGCTTGTTCGTTCGTTCGGATGAGTTCGAGCACCCCATCGTAAGAATCGGCCAGAAACCGTAGCATTGGCTCTACCCCGGCATCGGGCGTTGAAGGCGTCGCCGAGAGGCGTCGCAGCAGATAGAAGAGGAAATCTTGCGACGCGAACGAGTACGCGGGTGTGGACATGGAAAACGGCGCAAACAACGGCTCGTCCAGCATCGCGTATTCGTTGAACCCCATCGATCGAGGGATGAAGTACTGGCTGCGGCGGACATTCGCAACCACTTGGCCTAAAAATGTCGCAATGCCGTCTTCGTAGCCTTGGCCAAAGGGAACTAACCGCGGCCTGCCGGCCAGATCGAGATCGCTCGTGCTGCGTTGCACAAACGGCGGGAAGTCGTATCCCCGGAAGACCTCGTGGAAGAGTTGCTGCGCCAACGCATTGCGGAAATCGATTTCCTGGTTACGTTCGGCGAGCGGCGGCAGCAATTCGTCCTCGACCGCCTCGGCATTCTTTTTGCACACTTCAATCAACTGCACAGGGTCGATCACAATGTCACCATACGGCGACACGGCGAAAGCCACATCGGCCAGCCGCGCGAATTCGGACTGCGGATGTTCATTGAAGCCGTACAGGATCAACGAAAGCTCATTGCCGGTTCCCGTGCACAGCCGGGGACTGATGAAACCAGAGTCGCGATACAACGCGTGGATGCGCTTGACCGAGGCGCGGATGTCCTCCAGCGTGGCCGCCAACGTCAACTCGGAAAAATTCCGATTGTTGTAAAGAAGCGGATTGGCAAGAGTCCCCGCGCGAAGAGCGGTCGCTGCTTGCAAAATGCCCGGCGTATACGATAACCGCCACATGCTCGACGGCCAAGCATAGCTAGTCGGCGCCTTGACCGAAGCAGGTTCCACCGTCAATCTTTCCTCCTGCGCTTCTGGGCGAAACACCACGGCATATATAGCATTGCGAGGCAGTCCCGTCACGCATACGCGCACGGCATCGCCTTCCACATCGCCCAGGATCGGCACGGTATTGCCGTTCTCCTGACGCGCCAGCACGTGCAGCAGGGCGCCGGTGCGGTTGTTGGCGGAAACACTCGAAGACGCAAACGCGAACCGCATGGTGATCGGCGTGTTCGGATGCAGCGATAGCGCCTCCGGTTGGTTATGGTCGATACTGATGGGAGTCGATACGATTCGCTCGCCCGCAGCCGTATCCACGTGTAGCGCGACATTGGTCGTCCCGATCCTGAATACCACCGGCTTCGTCAGCGCGGCTGGCGGCACGTGCAATGTCACACCTTCGGCAGCTTCGATAGTGTCGCCGCCAAGCCCCACCAATGCAACGGTGCCGGGTTCGGTAACGCTCACATAGCGCTCAAGCGTGACCCTGCGCGTGCCAAACACCGAGGTCACGGACAACGACACCGAATAGGCGCGCGCCGCGTAATAGATATGGCTAGGATTGGGCAAGGTACTGCTGGCCCCGTCTCCAAACTCCCAATACCATGCCTGAATCGGAGATCCCCCCGGTTTCGAAGCATCCGTAAACTGGACGCAAAGCGGTGAACCGCCCGATACGGGCGAGGCCGTAAACGACGGTTCGGGCGCTACATCATTGTTCGACGGGCACCCTACCAGACATGTCACAGTCAGGAAAAGCACCAGCACGGCCCGGCATGCGGAAACGCGCATCATGAAAAACCCCTCCCAATCTACACTTTTCGATTCGTCCAGGCACAGCACGCCCATACGAGCACTTTCGCTCCATTGGATTGTAGTGTGCGCGATGTAGGCCGCAAAAGTCAATAGAATCGTTGACAGAAAAACCTCCAACTCTTCAGCCTATATTCGGCAGTTGAAAACAGGGATTACACGGATTTTGCACGGATTTCATTCGATCCGAAGCGGCTGCTTGACTCGCCCACTTCCGCGCCTCTAGCAAGAGGATCTAAGGGCGCGGAAGCCGCGCCGTTAACACGCGAGCGTGTAACCATCCGTTCCAAGGATCGTTACGCCGTTTTCAATCCGTGTAATCCATGTTTTCAAATGGCGTTTCAACGTTTATTGGGCTTTTAGCTGCGTTTGCCCTGGAGCGTGGTGCGAAGTGCATCCAAACGCGGCGCTATCATGGGAAACACGGGCGTTTGCGCGGCGATTTTGGAGAGTTCTTTCATGCCGCTGCCGGTCAGGATGCAGGCGATCCGCGCGCCCGGATGCGTGGCCAGAAGAGGACGCAATGCCGCGACGACGACCGCCGAGGTTGGCTCGCAGAACAGTCCTTCCGTGGCCGCGAGTTCGCGTTGGCCTTCGAGAATTGCTTCGTCGTCCACGGCCAGCGCCATCCCGTCCGTCGTGCGGATCGCGGGCAAAACCGTGTGACCGTCGAAAAGGATGTCGTCGGCGATACCGCCCGCGACCGTTCTCGGATTCAGCCATGGTTCGCGCAACGTTTCGAGGTACGGCGTGCCGAGGTCGATGGCCTTCTTGAGAGGGGCGCAGCCGGATGCTTGCACGCCCGCGAGCCGGGGTATGCGCGCGATGAGACCCCAACGTTGCAGATCGAGAAAACCGCGCCACACGCCGCCGAGCAGTCCGCCGCCGCCGACGGGCGCAACGATCCAGTCGGGTAGGTCTCCGGCGGTCTGCTGGTACATTTCGTATGCGATGGTTTTCGCGCCTTCGACGTTGAACGGCTCGTACATGCCTGCGGTCGACAGGTGATACCAGCCAAAGGCGCGGCAGGCTTCGATACACAACTCGAACACGGCTTGGGCCGACGGCGTGTCGACGCGGATCACCGTGCCGCCGTATGCCGCCGCCTGCGCGAGTTTGCCCGGCGCGGCATGGCCATGCGCGAAGAGGATCGCACGCATCCCGGCCCGGGCCGCATACGCCGCCGCTGCGCATGCGACGTTGCCCGACGATACGACTGCAACCGTATCAATACCCAGTTCGCGCGCATGGCTGATCCCGACGGAGACTTGGCGATCCTTGAACGAGCCGGTCGGATTGGCCATTTCGTTCTTGAACGACAGTCGTTGCGCGCCGATGCGCGCAGCCAGTCGCGGCGCATCAACAAGCGGAGTAGCGCCTTCGCCGAGCGAGACGACGCAATCCGCACGCGCGATGGGCAGCGCGTTCGCATAGGCCCAGAGGCTCGCCGACCGCACGCGAAACGCATCGTCCGGGGGCCGCCCATTGACGCGAATGCTCATCGGCTCGCCGCACGCCGCACACGGCCCGAGCGCGGAAGCGTTCGCGACAGCGCCACATCCGTAGCAGAGTAGGTCATATGCAGGCATCAAGAATATCCCTAACGTTAGCGAGGCTGTAGGCTGTAGGCTGTAGGCTGTAGGAAACACACAGCCACCTACAGCCTACAGCCTACAGCCTACAGCCTCTCAGAAGTCGAATTGCTCGATATTGGCCTTATCGAAGATCAGCGGTTGGCCGAGGAGAATCTCGCTGCCATTAATTTTCAATTCGCCGAGATGGCCTGCCTTGAACGTGGCAACGCCCGGCTTGAGTTCGCCCTTCGCAGTCGCCACGGCGGCATGCACGGCGAGATAGCCGAGGTCGACGGGGTTCCACAACACGAACCGTTTCACCGTGCCTTCCTTGACGTAGTCCCTCATCATCTTCGGCGTCGCGAGGCCCGTCAGAAACACCTTGTCGGCCATACCGGCCTTGCGCAACGCTTCCGCCGCGCCGGGTAACGCCACGGACGTGATCGCGAAGATGCCCTTGAGGTCCGGGTACGCCTTGAGGCAATCCGCCGTGACCTGCGTCGCCATGGCCTGATCCTCGCCCGGCGCTTTGGGCGTTTCGGACAGATTGGTCATCTTTGGATAGGCCGTCTTGCGGTACTTCTCCATCTCGACCATCCACCGATTCTGATTGTCCGCCGTAAGCGTCCCCGTGACGATGATATACTTCGCGTCCGGTCCCGCGCCCTGCGCCATAAGGTCCATGAGCGACTTCGCGACACTCTCGGCGGAACATTGGTTCACGAAGAAATCGCGTGCGGCTTCCACCGCATCCGCGTCCCACGCGATGATTTTAATTCCGCGTTTTCGTGCCTTCTGCAACACAGGCGCGATGGCGGACTTGTCGTTCGGCGCGATAGCGATCGCGTCGTACTTCTTGGCGATCCACGTTTCGAGCATCTGTGCTTGCAACGTCACGTCGGCCGTGACGGGTCCGTCGAAATCGACCGTTACGCCCAATTCCGCGCCCGCCTTCTTCGCGCCGACTTCGGTCGCGTTGAAGAAATCGATCCCGATGAGTTTCGGCATGACACCGATCTTGAGATTCGACTTGGCATTCTGCGCGCCCGCGGCGCCCATCATCAGACACGCCAGCACCATGGCCACGACCTGCTTTTTCATCGTCTATCGCTCCTTCTTGGTCACCACCCTGCCGCGCATGAGCGTGTGAGTTTCAGAAGCAATCATGATAACTCGAATGACAGCGTCAATGCGACAGGGAAAGCCTTCCTTCATCCTTCGTCCTTATAAGCCATATGAGGCAGGCCAAGATTGTCGTGAGAAGAGTAACGGTGGCAATGGCCATGCCTACCCGGAATGTCCAAGGAGCGTAGATATATTCGACCGTGTGACGTCCCGCAGGCAGCAACAGGCCGCGGAAATTGTAATAGACGGGAAACAGTTCGGCGGGGCGTCCGTCGACCATGGCTTTCCATCCGGGGTAGTAGGCATCGGCCAAGACGAGTACGCAGTCTTGCTTCGCATCGGCCGTCACGCGAACGCGTGTGGACAGGTGCTGGTCGATGGTGGCGCCGCCAAGGTTTTCCGCAGTGGCATGCGGCAGGGTTCCAGATGGACGTACTTCCGTAACGGCGAGGCGCTTTGGGTCGAAGTCCGGGCGGCGCATGGTGTCGAACAGCGCGCCGACATCGGGTATCACTTGGAGTTCGTTTACCAGGAAGGCGCGCGGGAAAGCGGACGGATTGCGGTAGATTTCGATGCCGTCGCGGACGGCAATGCGTTCGAGCCGCTTCATGTTTTCCGGTGGAATGATGGACTCGAATTGGGGGTCGTTCAGAAAGTATTGGATCGCGCGTACGGGTTCGATATTGCCCCAAATATCATCTTTCAGGCGTTCGTGAAACCGGATAATCCGTGCGGGGTAAAGTCCGTCATAGCCGAGCCAGTCCTCGAGTCCGTAGGAAACCATAAGCCCGCACGGGATGTCGCCCTCGCCCATGCCGAAGCGAGTCGCAGGACCGAGTTCGCGCAGAAATCGAGTCAACTGCATGTCGGGGACAAGGTATTTGCGTTCGATGGTAGGATTCAATCCGCGGTTGGCATAAATGAGGTCGCAGGCGAGCACCAGCGTCAAGAGACCGGCAATCAGGCGCGGTTTGGGGCGGAAACACTGCACGGCGAGCAGAACCAGCACCACGACAGTCAATGCGGCGGCGATGGCAATCTGATGGTCGATGTAGGCGTTCATCCGGAGCGCACGAACGAGACTGGCGGAAAACGTATAGAGCCACCAAATGGAGGCGCTCATCGCCAGAACCATCGGGATCGACCAACCCAATTCGCGCAGCTTCCTCGGCCTCGATAGCCAGCGGTCCAAGCCGATCGCGCCGAGAAGGGGCAGCGCGAATGTAGCGAAGACGACATGATAGCACTGCAGCATCGAACCAATAAGGGGAAGCTTGTAGAACTTGTCGAGAGGGGGCGCTTGGAACGCCGCCAAGATGAACACAAGCGCGGTAAACGCGAGGCAGACGGAACGTGGCGCAACGCCCACGAGACTGAACAGACTGCGGCGGGGGACGGTCGTGCAGGGGCGCGGCCGTACACGGACAGGCAGCAGGACCAGAAGCAGCCACACGGCTATGCCTGGATAGATCATCGAATAGAGGTTCGAGTTGATCTTTCCCCAAAAGTTGACGTCTTTGGTCGTTCCGAAGAATCGCGGCAACCAAAACGAGACGATATTGCCGGGCGGCAGCCAATCGGGCGGCAGCCTATGTTGATTGCGCTCGATATGCCGGTCGGCAAATGTGGCGCTTTGGTGCAGATACTCGACAAAGGGGAGCAACTGTCCGGCGCACACGAGCAAGGCGACCGTCCATGCCGCGCCACACACGAGTATCGGCAGCCATAGCGTCCGACCCCATCGGCGTTCCCACACCAATCGAGCGAGAAAGTACAGTCCAACTCCCATCCCCATGGCAAAGGCGGTTTCGGGATGGCCTGCCAATAGAATCAGCGTTGCGCCCAGAGCCAGGGTTGCGCCTCCGCGGCGGTATCGCCCATTCAGGATCCATTCGACGCCCAGGAAGACGACAGGGAGCCATGCGCTGACGTCCGGCAACGACCAATTGCACCAGATGAGGTTGTAACTGGCCAGCATCCATCCCACGGAGAAGAAGCGTGCGGCGGGAACACTCAAACCGATGCCGATGCCGCACAGCAGAGCGGTCATTCCGCAAAGCCACAATTTGAGGATGATGTACAAAGTGGTCGCAACATGAACGTCCATCGCCGCGTGCAACAGGCGCGGCGGATAGAACACCGCCGTCTGGCAATTGGCAAGGAGGGGCATCCCGGTGAATTCGAGCGGGTTCCACAGCGGCCATTCCCCTTGCCGCAGGGCTTCCTTCGTGAGGATGTAGTACGGCTGGAAGGCCGTCAATACATCGGACATGAGCTTGTTGTGGGCATCGCTCCACCCTTGCGGCGCATACGAACTCCACGGCGGAATGCGGAACAACATGTCCGCCGGCGAAATCATCTCGCCGCGAAGAAAGGTTCCGGGAAATACGAACGCGAGCAACGCAAGGAGGATGATTCCCTGCGTAACGACGGTGCGCCATAGGCGTTTTTGACTGTGCGATTTCACGACAAGTGGGAATATAGCAGTGGTTGCGCCGTGGCTTCAATGGGGAAGAGTCTCCCTTGGGGGAATTGGGGACACGTCAAGGCTGATCGAAACCGCCTTTTATCATACTGCGCCACGCAGAATGCCTATTGCGCGTGGTCCTTGCGATCGCAGTATTGTTCGATGCTGGCATCGAGCGTCCCTTGCGATTCGAGGAGGCGGTACACAAGCTCTCGCAATGCGCCACGCCCACCGAGGGCGTGCGTGACCATGTGGGCAACGGCTTTGGCTTCGAAGGCCGCGTCGGCCACGGCCACGGCAAGGCCGACGGCCTGCATCGCGCGCACATCGATGAGGTCGTCGCCAAGAAAGGCCATTTCTTCGAGAGCGATCCCGTGGCGCTGGGCCATCTCGTGACACACGCGCGCCTTGTCGCGAACCCATTCGTGCATCTCGCAGCACTTCCATATCTTCGCGATCGCCGCGAGCGCCGGACTTCCCAGGCCGGACACCAGTGCTGTCTTTCCGCCAGATAAGTGCCACAGCGTGAAGGCTGCGGCGTCGCGTGCGTGCAGTGCGCGAAACGGGCGTCCTTCGCCGTCGAACCACATTTGGCCGTCGGTCAGCACGCCGTCCACATCGCACACGATGAAGCGTATCCGGCGCAATCGTTGTTCAAGCGTCTCATCCATTTTTTCATCCTCACATCGTGTATTCGCGCACGCAGCGGCGAACCGTGTCGTATGCGAAGACGAGTTCGTCGATGCTGCAATGGTCTTGCACGAAATGGGTCGTGCAGAAAAGCAGGCCGCCCTCGGCGAAGAGCCGGACGACGCGCTGGATTTCGCTTTGCAGGAAATCCAGCCGCCCGAAACCGATCGTGGTCTGGACATCGAGTCCGCCCATGACGATGAAACGGCTGCCGTAGCGTGCCTTTTGTTCGGCGAGACTCATGGCCGCCGATTCCTGCCACGGGTGGACGACATCGTAGCCGAGTTGGATGATGCCGTCGATGACGGCATTGACGCATCCGTCGCTGTGCAGGCTCAGGAACGCGCCGCGTTGTTTGACGGCGTCGGCGGTGACTCGATGGTATGGGAAGATCATCGACCACCAAATGTCCGTGCTGAACATGAGGCGGTTCTGCGCGCCCCAGTCGTCGGAGACGTGTACCATGTCGATGCCGAGGTCGATGCAATTCATCGCAAACGCGCGGTTCCACTCGGCCTGGCGGCGGTAGAGTTCGTGCAGTTCGTCCGGATACATGAGCAGGTACATCAGGTGCTGCTCGATTCCGAAAAGCCCGTTGGTTGCTTCGAAGATGCCGGGCGTCTGCATGTAGACAAAGCGTCCGCGCTGTTCCTTGTGATGGCGGATCTGGTCCACCATATCCTGGTAGGCAGAGCGATCGTTCGGATCCCCCGGCACAAGGTCGAGCGCAGCAGGCGGTTCGAGTTCGCCGCCACACGATGCGCGCAACGCCTCGACCTCTTTGTTACAGTACGTCGCCGGGCCGCCGAACAGGTGCGCGAAATCGAACTCGTAATGGTCCTCGAAGGCCGCCACCGAACCGAAGCGTTCGGCGATGGGTCCGCTTAGATTTGCGGATACCCATCCATAGACGGGCATTCGGTCGGCTTTGCGGCGTTGGATCGTTGCGATGACACGTTCTCGTGGAAGCACGCGCAATCTCCTTCTGCTTCGCGATACGGTAAGGGAAACGAACGGAGAACGCAAACGACGGTTTCATTCCAACAAACGGACACACCGTTGTGCTACGCTGTTGCGGCGACAAGCGAGGCGGAGATGAGCGAAAAGGAAACGTGTACGAAGTGCCCGATTTGCGATGGACTACCGCGCGAGGTGTTCCCATTGCCCGATGGCCGGCGCGAGATGCGGTGCCGTGACTGCGGCGCGTTCTTCTACTGGCCACTGCCCACCGAAGCGGAACAGAAAGCATTTTACGATGCGCAATGGACCGAAGAGTCCAGCGAGTACCACAGCTATTACGACGATGTAGCGCTTGAAGCCGCCAACCTGAAGAATAACTTCATACCGCGCCTCGACCTATTGGCGAGCCGCGGGTTTTCCGGAACGCTCCTCGATGTCGGATGCTCGGTCGGCACATTTCTGCGCGCCGCGAAAGACCGCAGTTGGAAGGTGCAAGGCCTCGACTTGAGCGAAGCGGCTTGCCGACGAACGGCTGCGACGCTCGGATGTCCGGTCCATTGCGGCGTGCTGGAAACGGCGGACTTGCCCGACGGCGCGTTCGACGTCATTCACGCCTCACAGGTTATCGAGCATGTCATCGAACCGCAACGTTTTCTGGCTGCCGCGCGACGCTCGCTTCGACCGGGCGGCGCGCTGTTGCTGGCCGCGCCCATCATCGACCCGAAGGTATACCGGACCACGCACGCGCTACAGAAGGCGGTGGTTCCGGCGGTGTCGCGCGGGCGCGAGTTCCCATATCCATGGGCGATCCACCATCCGTTCCACGTCTACGCGCACAGCCCGAAGTCCTTGCAATTGCTGACGGTATCCGCAGGGTTCCACATCGTCCACACGCGCGTGGTGCCGTGGCAATCCTTCGCGCGCATGAACGCCAAGTGGCGGTTTTTCTATCATCTCATGAACACCCTCTTCCGCGCGATGGGAACCGGCATGAGCATGGACATACTGGCTATCAAAGAAAACTGACGTTATCCCACCGCCGTGAGCGGCAGCGCCCCGGCCCTCTTCGGCGACTGCACCAATCATGAAGCCGCGCCAAATCCTTTCCCGCTACCCCAAGCCGTTTCTAGGGCGAAGAGGAACCGGCGCATTATGTCACGCATCCACAACGGGCCTTTAGCCAGTTGTCGATGCTGCACGGGCCGGAGCCGAAGTGGGTGAGAATCAACGCGCTGCCCAACATGGCGAGATTCTTTTCGAACATGATTTTCTGCGTCATCCGCATCATGGGGTCGGCAACGGTCCAAAAATTGTGGATCGAAAGCGTGACCGGGACCAGGAACAATATGATGAGCCACGCGCCCCATTGCGCGCGGTATCCGAGCAGGATGCTGAGTCCGCCCAGCAGGGCAATCACGCCTGACAGCGGCACGAGCACCGACGCCATCGGCACGCCTTGCGCGGCCGCATATCCGATCGTCCCTTTAGTGAAATGGCCCGGAGCAGCCATGATAAAGATCAATGAAAAGAAGACTCTTCCTACCGGTACCAGATATTTCATGTCCACACCCTCCATCGAGCTGCCAACCGTTGATTGCTTTTATACGTTTCAAACCGCTTTCATAAGGATATGCCCAGTGCATCGGCGACGCCTTTACCGTAAGCCGCATCGGCCTTCAGGCAGTTGCCGATGTGGCGAATCTTGACCTCGTTGGGGGCATCGCCCATGGCGCGGGCGGTATTGGCGAAGAGGACCGCTTGCTGGCCGGCGCTCATCAGACGGAAAAGCTTGCCGGGCTGCGTGTAGTAGTCGTCATCGTCCTCGCGGTAATCCCAGTGGGCGGCCGCGCCGTCAAGCGCCAGCGGCGGCTCGGCAAAGTCCGGTTGTTGCTGCCACTCGCCATAGCTGTTCGGCTCGTACCCGAGCGTGCTGCCGTAGTTGCCGTCTACCCTCATGGCGCCGTCCCGATGGTAACTGTGAAACGGACAGCGGGCGGCGTTCACCGGAATCAGATGGTGGTTCACGCCGAGCCGGTAACGCTGGGCATCGCCGTAGGAGAACAGGCGTCCCTGCAACATCTTGTCGGGTGAAAAACCGATGCCGGGCACGATGTTGGCCGGATTGAAGGCTGACTGTTCGACCTCGGCGAAATAATTCTCCGGGTTGCGGTTCAATTCGAGGACGCCTACTTCGATGAGCGGGTAGTCCTTGTGGAACCAAACCTTGGTCAGGTCGAACGGATGGTACGGGCAGGTCGCCGCGTCTTTTTCGGGCATCACTTGAATGAATAGGGTCCACCGGGGGAAGTCGCCCTTCTCGATACTCTCGTAGAGGTCGCGTTGGTGGCTTTCGCGGTCCTTACTCACAATCGCCTCGGCCTGCTCGTCCGTAAGATTCTTGATGCCCTGCTGCGTGTGCAGGGTGAACTTGACCCATACCCGCTCGTTCTTGGCGTTGATCATGCTGAACGTGTGGCTGCCGAAACCGTGCATGTGCCGGTACGTGGCTGGGATGCCGCGGTCGCTCATGACAATGGTAACCTGATGCAGCGCCTCCGGTAGCGAGGTCCAGAAGTCCCAGTTGTTGCGCGCGCTACGCAGGTTGGTGCGCGGATCGCGCTTGACCGCATGGTTCAGGTCCGGGAATTTGAGGGGATCGCGGAGGAAGAAGACGGGCGTGTTGTTGCCGACCAGATCCCAGTTGCCCTCCTCGGTGTAGAATTTCATCGCGAACCCGCGGATGTCACGCTCGGCATCCGCCGCCCCGCGCTCGCCCGCAACCGTCGAGAAACGGATGAAGAGATCGGTCTTCTTGCCGACCTCGGAGAAGATCTTCGCCTTGGTGTAGCGGGTAATGTCGTGGGTGACCGTGAAGGCGCCGTAGGCGCCCGACCCCTTGGCGTGCATGCGCCGCTCGGGGATCACCTCGCGGTCGAAGTGGGCCAGCTTCTCAAGAAACCAGACGTCCTGCAACAACTGCGGCCCACGAGGCCCGGCGGTCATCACGTTCTGGTTGTCGGCGACTGGGGCGCCAGCATTGTGGGTGAGTTTCTTCGAGTCGCTCATTGCTGTTTCCCTTTCGTCTTTATGGTTGTGGTTTTCCACACGACGGAGATCGGCGAGGTTGAAGCTTCCTCGCACCGGACGCACGACCATTGTTTACAGGTTTCAAGACCGCTTACCTAAAAAACAATGCGCGGGGATGGGGTATTCCCGCTCACGACGCGGCATTTCCACCGGCGATGTGTCTAAGAGTGGCACCTGTGCTTGGGCATGGCGGTCTAAGAGATGCGTTTTCCAACCGAAGTGGAACCGCTACATGGCGGATAGTACCATGCGATGGAAATCAAGGACGCGAGGAGGTGAAGCATGCGTTGGAAATGGCCGCTGATTGTTTTTGGGGTGGTAGCTGGGCTGATTGCCTTGCCGTGGGTAATTCTGCTGTGTGCGATTCCTTTCAATCTCAAAACGGCTTCCGAGCAGGACCTGCGCAAGAGCCACTTGATGGCCGAGGCGCCGCCGCCTTTGACTAAACCGGTCACGCTCAAGGTGGTTACGTTCAACATCCATGACATGCTGGTTATCTCCTTCGATCGCCCGGCACGCATGGCGGCCATCGGCGCGACGCTTACGGAACTCGATCCGGATCTGGTGGGCTTTCAAGAGGCATGGGTCGAAAAGGATCGCGAGACCCTGTGGCAGGCCGTGCAAGGATCGAGGCTCAAATACCGGCAGTATTATCCGAGCGGGCTTATCGGCAGCGGCAAGTACATCCTCAGCGCATATCCGATCAAAGAGGCCTTCTTCCATCGCTACACGCAAGGCGGCAAATGGTACAAGCCGTATCACGGCGACTGGTGGGGCGGCAAGGGCGTTGCATTGGCCCGCGTCGAATTGCCGGATAACGCCGGGTTCATCGACCTCTACGATACCCATGTCCATGCGGGTTACGGCTCGCCCGAATACGACGGCGTCCGCGCGGCACAATTGCTCGAACTGGCGGATTTCGTCCACACCTCGACGGTGAGTACGTCGCCCGCGTTCGTCGTCGGCGACATGAACTCGCACCTCGACCGTATGATGTTGCAGGACGCCATGGAGCGCGGGCAATTCGCCCGCATGATGACGATCGATTCGAGTATCGACCACATCTTCGCAATCCGCAATCCGCACTACATCTTCGAGGTGCTCGATACCCAGCCAATCGACAAAGACATATCCGTCAAAAGCGGCACAACGCATCTCAGCGACCACTGCGGCTATATATCCACGATCCGCGTCACGCCTGTGCCCAATCCCCCGAAAGAATGATTGCGGATTGAACATTTCAAGGGCCATCAATCTACAATCTACAATCCGCAATCTACAATCGGCTAAAGTACGTTGCGCAGGCCGGGGAGGCGGCGCAGGATGAAGTGGCTTGCCAGGACGCTCAATGGCAGGGCCAATCCGAAAACGACTGCGAACTTAAGATAGGCGCTGGCGCGGATGCCGAGCAGCATGTATTGGAGCCACACGACGATCGGCTGATGGACGATGTAGATGCTGTAGGAATTGACCGTGAACAATCGAGTGGATTTGGAGGGCCTGGTGCACCACAGACGAAGTCCCATTGCGTACGCGCCGAGCGCGCCGAGGGTTGCGAACGCGTGCAGGAGCGCGTTGCATAGCGCCAGGAGCGGCGAGTTGTCCACGTGCGCGCTGTAACGCGCGCGAAAAACCATCAGTCCCAGGGACGCGCATGCCAAGAGGGCCGTCCAACCGGCCACTTTGCCGCGCGAAGCGTTGGCCCAGGTCCAGCCGTTCAGGGCGCCGTATACTCCGATGAAAAAGTAGCAGATGTACAATACAAACCGCGCCGACTGGTATGGGAAGAGCTTCAGCCCGAGGAACAACGACCATGGCGCATAGCCGACAGTCAATGTGACCGCCGCCAGTCCCACAGCCGTCAACAGGCCGAATAGGAGAAGGAATCGTGTCGCCGGTTCGCGTGGAACGGCGGGCGCGGTTGCTCTTGCCCCGGACATCCGGCGGTGCGCCGTCCACACGACGGCATAGACCGCACAGAAGAAGAACAGTGTATAGAGAAACCACAAGTGGGCCGGGCCAAGGTCGGTCGTGAAGTACGTTCCGAACCAATAGCGGATGTAGCCGGTTCGAGCCGTTCCGAAGACGCAACGATTCAGGTAAAAATTGATGGGCACGAGAAACACGACGCCGAATGCGAACGGAATCAGGAGTCGTCTGGCCTTATCCGCGAGGAATTGGCGGGCTCCGTGTTTCTCGATGCTGCCGACGGCAAAATGGCCGGCGACATAGAACATCAGAGGCAAGATAAATAACTCGCCCACAAACACAAAGATATCGAAAAAAAAACCCGTTTCCTGGTCTTGGAAAAACCATCGACCGCGGACCCTCGTACCATAGATCACGCTGCAATGCCACGTCACCGCCAGGAAGATCATGGCGTCGCGGAAGTGGTCCCAAAAGTGAACGCGCGGGCGCGAGGAGATACAAGGATGAAGGATGAAGGATGAAGGATGAACCGAGGCACGGAGGCCTTGCGCCTCTGGGATGAAGGAGGAAAAAGAACACAGCCTCGTCCCCGTAAGACTCTCCGATTGTACACGAAGCATTTCATCCTTCATCCTTCATCCTTCATCCTTCATCCTTCATCCTTCATCCTTTTGAGACGCCGTCACGTCTTTGCGATGGCGTCGCGGTGCGCCCAGACCTTCTCGAACGCTTTTCCGTACTGCTCGATTAGTTCCGGTTGTTCGGACGTGAAGTAGGGCAAGAGAACGGCCTTGCGGTTGGCTTCGTCGCAACCGGGCATCGAACCCGGCGCGGGAAGGACCGGCATGTGACGCCACCATTTCTCGTCGCCATAGATTGGATAGTCATGCTGTAGCTTGAGGCTGTACTCGGCGGCCTCGACGCCCTCGGCTGCGAGCGCCTTGACGGCTGCGGTGCGCGACATGCCCGCTTGTTTCTCGTCGATGAATATGATGTTCTTCGCGTAGAAGACGCGTTTGATATCGGGCCGGACGAACTGTTCGGCGACGCCGGGCAATTGCGTGATGCGTTCGTTGAGACGCTTGACCTGCGCGACGCCCGCGGCGTTCATGGCGTCGAGCTTCTTGATTTGAAGGCGCGCGAGGATCGCGGCGACGGGATGGATGCGCAACTTCCCGCCGAAGGCGGTGCCCTGGAATTTTTTGTAGGGGCTGTCGTCGGCAAACGTGCCGGGGAGATCGTAATTTCCGTAGGCGGTGGCACGTTCGTAATCGCGCACTTCCTTGTACATGCCGATACCGCCTTCGATGGCCGGCAGCGGTTTTGTGGACTGGAGGCTGAACCCGGCCATGCGGCCCCAGTTGCCGACGAGCGTGTCTTTGACGCGCGCGCCGTGGGCATGACTGCAATCCTCGACCACGTCGAGGCCGTGTTCTTTTGCGAAAGCGCAGAGGTCGTCCATGTCGCACGGCAGTCCGTACCAATGGACGGGCATGATCGCGCGCGTGTTTTTTGTCAGGCGGCGTTTGCAGTCCTCGACGTCGAGGTTCATCGTCTTTGGATTCACGTCCACGAAGACCGGTACGAGATCGAAGAATCGCATCGGCACGAGGGGGAACCATGTACTATAGTCCGGCACGAGGACTTCGCTGCCGGGCGGCAAATCGAGCGCAAACATCATCGAGGTCAGCGCGCTGGTCCCGTTGCAGTGGGCCTTGGCGTACTTGCACCCATGATAGGCTTTCCATGCGTCTTCGAATTCGGCCACGGGCGTGTAGTTCGGATTGCGCAGCAATTCCGTGACCGCCTGAATCTCTTCGTCGCCGTAGAGTGGCCATTTCTGCGAGTTGGCGGACGCTTGGGTAACAGCCTTCGGACCGCCGTTGAGGGCCAATGCCTCGGTCTTGGTCTGCGCCCTTACCACGCGCTTAACCGTGGCGAGACCGGACAGATAGAGGCCCGTGCCCAATGCCCCCGCCGTCCTTAAGAAACTCCGCCGCGTACCCTTCACACTCTCGGATGTTGTGCTCATGGCAAATACTCCCTCGCTCAAGTGCATTCCAACCCACTCAGGGCACGCCTCCCAAAGGTTGCCCGTCGAGCCATGATCGTACAATCGGGGGTCTATGTCAACCTGCGGGTGCGCGCGGTCATTTGTGGGAATGGGCGGGTGAAGGGATGCGGAACCCGCCGTTCTTATCTACGGCTGGCCGAACGGACCCTCTTCGAGCGCGGGCTTTCGGCGATAGGCGCCGCTGCTGTGTCCGATAACCCGATAGAGCATGGCCGTGCTCGCAATGGCAACGGCCGCCATGATCAGGCTGATCGCAACAGATGTAGCTCCGTTACGGGCGGATGCCGTCCAAGTATACGCCGGTATGCCCCAGAGAACGAGCATCCCGAGGAAGGTTCCTGCACCCCCGAAGCGAACGAGCAGCACGAGACTCGCGCATCCCCAAGCAAGGAAAGAGACCGAGTAGTTCAGTATCGCGTGGAGCGGCGCATTGCCTCCGGCAAAACGCGCGAGCAGGAGAAGACCGGCACTGGCAATCGCCAACGAGATGACGAAAAGCGACAGGATTAGCGCGGTGATCTGCGCTTGCGAAAGCGGCAGCATCCGCAACGCGCGCATGCAACCCGTCCACACGCCCGTTAACCCGAGGAGCAGAAGCACGGGAGCGAAAAGCATCGGCACCAACACGACGAAGGCGATATCTTTGTCGCCTGCCGGAACTCCGCCCAACCGCATCATACATGCCAGGAGCGCCAAGCCGGCCACCCAAAGGATTGTTATCAATGCCGCCCTCGATGCCAAATGCACCCAAGGCGCAAGCAGCCCAACCATGCGGGGTGGAAGCGCCGCGCCGGCCTGCCGGGCTGGAGAATCGGGCGATTTCGGGCGCAACGGCATCCCTTCGAGAACGCGCTCGGACAGCATGAACGCTACGGCGGCCAGCGCCAAGGCAATGGCAACCGTGATTGCCAGAAGCACCGGCCCCGGCGCCGTCACATGGATTACCCGCTGCTGCCGCAACAGTACCCTGAAGGTCTGTTCGGTAACCTCGCTCTTTATCAGAAACACGAGAACGTAGCCAAGGAAGAATACGATGAACCCGATCATGACGCAGAATGCCCGCAACTGTTCCCAGATGCGCCCCGGCGTCGGAAACCACAGCGGCAGGAGAAGGAAGGCCAGTGCCGAGACGCTCATACCCAGCGCCGGAGCGGCGAGTTGAAACGCCAACACGCTTGCGTCGGTGGGATGGCGCCAGAAAGTCAGAACCGGGTATGCCACGCACGCGTGCAGTAACGGAAGCGCAATCACCGCCTGCACCCAAAGCGCACGCGCGCGCGTGTTGCGGGCAATCGGCAATGCCGTCTTGACGCGCGCCGCGCCCGTGGTTTGTTCGATAACGACGGTGACCATGCCCAGCACCGAATAGAAGGCGCACGCGACGACACCCGCGCCGCCCAGGGCCGGAAGGCCCGTCATCACGACGGCGAGGATCGCGAGCATCACCCAATAGCGCCGTAAAAGGTCCTTGAAAAGCGTTCCCATCGTTCAACCCTCCTTGAAAAGTCCGACGAAGAGTTCCTCGAGCGTTACGGGCGCCGTAGCGAGGTCCGCCATGCCGAGGCTGGAAAGGCGGTCGAGGGCGTTGCCTCGGGTGTTTACCAGCAGCCGCCAGCGGTTACCTTCGTGCTTATGCACATAGATGTCTTCAAGATGGGCGGGGTCGGCGCCGTTCGGCGACGTGCAATCGACCGTGCGGAACGAGTCCACAAGTTCGGCGGTCGGGCCTTCGAGCAACAACTTGCCGTCGTGCAGGATGCCGATGTGATCCGTGAATCGTTCGAGGTCGTGGAGGTCGTGCGACGAGATCAGAACCGTCCGGTCTTCGTCTTGGACGGCCCCGAGGAGTTCCGTGAAGATCTCCTGTTTCGACACGGCATCGAGGCCAGCCAGCGGCTCATCGAGTAGCAGTAACGGCGGCCGGTGCGACAGCGCGACCACGAGTCCCAACTTCGTACGCGTGCCGAACGACAGCGTCGCGATACGGTCGTTCCAGCCAATATTGAGCCGTTCGAGCAATTCCAAACAATAGGCGTCATCCCAGTCGTCGTAGAACGCGCGGACGAAACCGATCAAGCGCTTTACCTTGCCCCAGGCGTTGAACAGGAGGTCCGGACTCGCGTAGCCGATCTGTTTCTTGACCGCGACCTCTTCGCGAATGTGATCCATGCCAAGGACTTCGATCGCGCCGGCGTCTTTTGCGCCCATGCCCATGATCAAGTCAATGGTCGTTGTCTTGCCGGCGCCGTTCGGGCCGATTAGTCCGTAGATCGCGCCCTTCGGGACGCTCAAGTCGAGCGGGCCGAGCTTGAAGTTTCGGAACGATTTCTCGAGTCCTCGGATGCGTATCGCTTCAGTATCCATCGTTACTCCTCCTTGTCCTAGAGAATGCTCTGGGCATACAACACGGCGAAGTCTTCTAACGGGTCAAGGCTCGCCCCAGACGTTTGGGCTTATAGAAAGTGCTACTCCGGTCGACGAATAGGCGGAGCAGGGCATAGGTGCCGGGGATCAGGGCCATACACAAGATCCACACCACCCACAGGAGCAAAGCAGCGGGTTCGTGGCTGACGCCGAATATGACGGCAACAGGCACAACGGTGACCGCGACAATCATCGTTGCCACCTGGCCAAACGCGGCCGTCAGTACCCACATAAGCAGAATGGGTCCCAGGGCCGCTGTGCCGTAAGCGAGAATGGCGTAACTCGGTGCTCCACCAAGTACGACGCCTAGGGCAAGCGCGGCCACTGCGGCGACGCTGTAGGTCAACGCAGGAAATCCGAGCATCATCAGTACCAGACGGTTACGCGATACGGGCAATGCCCTGAATTCCCTCGAGCTGAACGCCCACTGCATGGGGGAGGAAAGGCAAACCATCACGATTGCCACCCGCAAGAATGACGTTGAGGCCCCCGCGGTTTGCCCCCAAGGACCCATCTTCCGGACGACCAGGCTGAAGACTGCAATATAGCTTGCAAACAACAACATGTTGACTAGCAGGAGTCCCCATGGAATCAGAAGGTCCAATGTGCGCGAAGTGCGCTGTTTCTCGAGTGCCGCAGGCTTCTGTTTGCGGATCTGCGATGTGACGTGCCGGCGGCCATCGTAAAGAGCTTCCGGATAGCAGAAGAGTGCAATATTGACGACGAGGGCCGCGCCGATTGCCATAGTATCCACCCAGCCCATCTGCGACCAATGGAACACGGGGCGAAACGCCAACACCAGAGCGAGCGCCATGATTCCGAAGGAGAGAGCGCCTTTGGGCGTGAACATGCGTCCAAAGTCCTGTTGAGATTGGTTGGAGCCCGCCATGGGAGACGCCAACTGCGATTGCGTCGTGCAACCGCATATCAACACGCTGATGAAGAAATAGGTGACAAGCCTGGGGATGAGCGTGGGAACATCGAAGCTGTCAGCAAGGACGCATCCCCATCCCAGCGAAAAGAGCGTGGCCAGCAATGGGATATAGACGACTTCGCTCACCCAGCGGAAACGCTCGAGCTGGCGCCGGCTCACGGGTAGACTGAGGTGCGTCGCGCGCGTGATCGCGAAACGCCGATTAAACCAGACTGCGGGAAGGAACAGCGCCGGATAGTAGATCAGGCCGTTGTGCGAAGGGATATTAGGAGCGAAAATGTCATGCGCAACAATACCACCGAAGAGCGCACATGCCGCGAATAGGAGTTTGTTGCGCATTATGAAGTCTCGCATAAGCCACCAGAACATGATTCAGCGCTCCTTTACCAGGCCGACGAATAGTTCTTCGAGCGTAACGGGCGCGGTTGCGATTTCCGTTGCGCCGACCGCTTTCAGGCCTTCGATGGCGTCGGTGGTGGTCATCTGCGCAAGCAGCCGCCAGCGGTTTCCTTCGCGCTTCTGCACGTAAACGCCGGACGTGTTCGTCCAATCCGCGCCGTTGACCGAGAGGCAGTCGACCATGCAAAATCCGGCGATCAATTCGTCGGTGGGACCTTCGACCAACAGCTTTCCGTTGTGGATGATGCCGATGTGGTCGGCGAATCGTTCGAGGTCGTGGAGGTCGTGAGACGAAATTACGACGGTGCGATTCTCGTCCTGGACGGCCTGCAACAGTTCGGTGAAGACTTCCTGTTTCGATACGGCGTCGAGTCCGGCCAACGGCTCGTCGAGCAGCAGCAACTGGGGCCGGTGCGAGAGGGCAAGGAGCACGGCGAGTTTCGTGCGCGAACCGAAGGACAACGTGCCGATACGGTCGCCCTCACTCAATTTCAGCCGGTTCATCAGGTCCGCGCAATACGCGTCGTCCCAGTCGGGGTAGAACGCGCGAATGAACCGGATGATCTTGCCGATCTTGCCCCATGGGCTATACAACAGGTCGGGGCTGACGTAACCAATTCGTTTCTTGACCTCGACTTCATCGCGGATGTGATCCATTCCAAAGACTTCGATGGTTCCCGCGTTCTTCGCGCCCATACCCATGATCAAGTCGATGGTGGTTGTCTTACCGGCGCCGTTAGGACCGATCAGTCCGTAGATCGCGCCTTTCGGGACGCTCAAGTCGAGCGGGCCGAGCTTGAAGTTTCGGAACGATTTCTCGAGTCCTCGGATGCGTATCGCTTCGTTGTCCATCGCTATTCCTCCTTTTCCGACAAGATGTCTTTGGTCATCCGGAGCAATTCGTTCGGGCGCAGTCCCGCCTCGACGCCTTCGCGCAGGGCTTGCCGCAGCAACTGTTCGGCATGGCGGTGTTTGATTTCGCGGCTGCGTGCCGCGCCGTTCTCGGAAACGAAGGTGCCGAGTCCCTGTTTGCGGTAGATGATGCCGTCGCGTTCTAGTTCTTCGTAGGCGCGTTTCACGGTAATCAGGCTGACGAGCAATTCCTCGGCGAGCGCGCGGAATGACGGCAACGGCGTGTGCGCCGGCAAGTGTTCCGCGCCGACCTCTCGTTTGATCCCGTCGATGATTTGTTCGTAGAGGGGCTTGGGGGCCGCAGGCGAAATGGGTGGCAGCATCAGTTTGATCACGATCATCTTCTCCGTATACTGTGTATATACCATATAACCACTCGTTTGTCAAGTGCTTTTTTGGCTCTTCTGGATTTAGCGCACTTCATCTTCGCTTTTTCGGAACATTGGCGTTTCTGGCCGAAGAGAGGCAAATCGAGTGCCAATATCCAAAAAGTGTGAATATGTGGTATACTCAATCGCGTAGAGTTCGTAGAAGTCTTCGAAGGGTAGGGTATCGTATGCAGTGAGGCGCACTTATTGAGGGTAGGCATATGAACAATAACCCAGTCGTTGAAAAGAGACATCATCACCGTCTAACCGAAGGCATACGTCTCCGTATTACGTTTGCAGGGGACGGCACGGTCTACAAGGGGCTTCCGAGCGACTTGAGCCCGACGGGGGCGCGGTTGCGTATCCCGCGTAGCGTGAAGATTGACCAACGAATACACATTCACATCCTCTTTTCGACGAAAGAGATTGGGTGTGAAGGCCAGGTTTGCTGGGTCAAGCCGATGCCGGATGGTGACTGCATCTTCGGGGTGCGCTTCATGGAATTGCAAGAATATGAGCGCGCGTTTCTGGAGAATGCCATAGGCAACGCCTGTATCGGATGACGGGGAAGAGGCGGGTTGACGCTGGCGCGACGATCCGTTACCGTTCATGGTCATGAAGTATGACTCATTGAAGAGGCATGCCGTTGGCTATGCTTTTATCAGTCCATGGCTGCTGGGGTTGATCGTGTTCACGGCGGGTCCGTTTGTCGTGAGCATCTATCTTTCGTTTACGCGCTACGACATTGTATCGCCGCCGGTTTGGGTGGGGCTTGCGAATTATCATAAGTTGTTGACGGCGGACCCGCTTTTCTGGAAATCGCTTTGGATTACGTTGAAGTATGCGCTGGTGGCAGTGCCGGTGGGGATCGTTTCGGGCGTTGGGCTTGCGTTGTTGCTGAATCTGGACATTCGCGGGATCGGCGTGTATCGCACGATGTTCTACGTGCCGTCGATTGTGCCGGTCGTTGCGACATCGGTCATTTTCGTGTGGCTGTTGAATCCGCAAATTGGATTGGTCAATGGCCTCTTGCGCTGGTTCGGAGTCGTGGGGCCTGCGTGGCTGATGGACACGAAGTGGGCGTTTTGGTCGCTGGTGTTCATGTCGCTGTGGGGTGTGGGTGGGAGCATGATCATTTATCTTGCGGGATTGAAGGATATCCCCTCGACGTTGCATGAAGCGGCGATCATCGATGGCGCGAACGCGTGGCAGCGGACGTGGCACGTGACGTTGCCGATGCTCACGCCGGTGATTTTCTTCAATCTGATCATGGGCGTCATCGGGGCGTTCCAGTATTTCACGCAAGCGTATGTGATGACGCTGGGCGGTCCGGAGGACAGCACGCATTTCTACGCGCTGTATTTGTTCAACCGGGCTTGGCGCTATCTGGATATGGGTTATGCAAGCGCGATGGCGTGGATTCTGTTCGTGATCGTGATGGCGTTCACGATCCTCATTTTCCGGACGCACAAGCGGTGGGTGCATTATGGCGGTTGAGGCAAACTCGCAGCGACGTCGGCGCGGCTCGATTGCCGTATGGGTATCGTGCGTCCTTGCGGTCGCTGGGATCGTCGTCGTATTTGCATTGCCGGGCTCTTCGCCGCGCAAGTATCCCGATCGCGAGCCTGTGCGTATGTGGCACATGTGGACTGCGGAATGGAAAGAGGTGGTCGAGCGGATCTGCGACAGGTTCAATGAAAGCCAGACGAAATATGAGTTGATCCCGTTGTCGGTACCAGGCTCGGCGGCGGACTCGAAGTTCTTGTTGTCGGTGGCGGGCGGGGACCCTCCTGACGTGATGGCGCAGTGGAACCAGGTCATTCCGAAGTGGGCGGACAGCGAGTTGTTGATCCCGCTCGATTCGCTGATGCAGGCGGATGAGTGGGCTGAATTCCAGCGGACGGCGTATCCGGCCGTGAAGAAGATCGGCATGTATAGGGGTCGTCTTTACGGTGTCACGACGGGGTTGAACATCTTGGCCTGTTATTGCAGACTGGATTATTTGCGCGAAGCGGGGCTTGATCCTGAGCAGTTTCCGCAAACGCTCGAGGGGCTTGTTGCGTGGGGTGAGAAGCTGCACAAGTTCGACGCAGCGGGCAACCTGAGGCGGATGGGGTTTATGCCGACGTTGTTGGCGACGTATGCCCCGGCCTTCGGGGGCGGTTTCTACGACTGGGCGAATGGCGGCGTGTCGATCGATACGCCGGAGAACCTTCGTGCGCTAACGTATTTGGTCGATCAACGAAAGAAACTCGGTTTCGAGAACGTGGTGCGGTTCGAGTCGGGCCTGACGGTTGGCATCGGCAATGTCGATTGGCCGTTCATCGGCGGGTCGTATGCGATCGTCGCCGACGGACAATGGCGGGTCGAACAGTTGGCCAAGTACGCGCCGGATGTGCAATACGTGACGCGGCCCATCCCGCCGCCTGCGGGTGGTACGCCGCATTCGGGTTGGATCAATGGGAACTTCATGATCATCCCGAAGGGCGCGAAGCACATCGAGGGTGCGTGGGAGTTCATCAAATTCTGGTCGGGTCTGGTGAAGCCGGAGCGGGCGGCGGAGTTTTACTCATGGGGCGGGTGGCTGCCGTTGAACGCGGCGGTCGCGGAATCGCCTATCTACCGGGAATACGTGCGTAAGCATCCGCAGTTCCAGACGTTCCTCGATGTGTTGCCGAGCGAGAACGTTCAGCCGACGCCGCCGGTGCCGTATCAGGTTTACTTGTGGGACCGGATCACGCAGGCGGACGATTCGGCGATGCGGGGCACGCTGACGGCGCCGCAAGCGCTGGAACGCCTGGAACAGGAGATCGCTCGCGAGGTCGCTTCGCGTAAGGAGTTCGGCTATACTGATTGACTCTTGAACTAGAACGCTACATTTATCGCGAATTGTTTGCTGAAAGGGGGATGTGGCGATCCGGTATCCCTGCATTGCGTGCGCTTGTGCGTCGCGCATGGTAAACTTCCCGTCGTTGGATGTGGCGTGGGCAAATTCCGAGGGTGACGATTATGGCGGCAGGAACATGGTTGGTTGGAGTGGTCTGTTTTATGGCGATGCACGGGACGGTTGATAATATGGTGGATGTCTCGACGGCGGTGATCGTGGCGCGCGATTCGGGCGCGTCGGTGGTCGAGCGGACTGCCGTGCGCGTATTGGCGGAGGAGGTGAAGAAACGGACGGGGCTGGAATGGACGGTGGTCGGTGTGCGTCCCGGAAAGGGACCGGCAATCGAGATCGCCGCCAATGCGAAGGATCTGCCGGCGGAGGGATACCGCATTTCGGTCGATGCGGCGCGCGCGACGGTCCATATCGAAGGTGGGGACGGACGCGGGGCGTTGTACGGCGTCGGTCATTTCTTGCGCACGATGGAGTGGTATCGAGGGCGCGTGGCGGTGGCGGCGGACTTCCACGTCGAGAGCAAGCCGGCGTATGCGATTCGCGGCCACCAATTGGGCTATCGCGCTACTGCGAACAGCTACGACGCCTGGAGCGAGCAGCAATTCGATCAGTATATCCGCGAACTGGCGCTGTTCGGCGCCAACGCGATCGAGGGCATTCCATTTCACGACGACCCGAGTCCCGTGATGCCGGTACCGCGCGAACGGATGAACATCGCCATGAGCGAGATCTGCGAGCGGTACGACATGGACTACTGGGTCTGGATGCCCTCGGAAATCGACCTGGGCGATGCCGCGAAACGTGCCGTCGAGTTGGACCAATGGGAAGGGTTTTTCCGTACTTGTCCACGACTCGATGCCGTGTTCTTTCCCGGCGGCGATCCGGGGGAGAATTCGCCACAGAATGTCATGCCGTTTCTCGAAGAAGCTACGCTACGACTCCGCGCGCATCATCCGAAGGCGACGATGTGGATTTCGTTGCAGGGGTTCGACAAGCCCGCCGTGGAGTGGTTCTATGCCTTCATGAACGAGAAGGCCCCGGCGTGGCTGGCCGGCGTGGTACACGGACCGCAAAGCCCGTCGCTCGAGGAGACGCGGCAGCGACTGGCGAAGGCGTATCGCATCCGGTCGTATCCCGACATTACGCACACGGTCCTGTGCCAGTTTCCTGTGGCGTGGTGGGATCCGGCGTTCGCGTTGACCGAAGGCCGCGAATGCGTCAACCCGCGCCCGCGTTTCTACGCGCGCGTCCACAACCGTTTCGCGCCGTACACGGACGGATTCCTTTCGTATTCGGACGGTGTTCACGACGACGTGAACAAAACCGTGTGGAGCATGCTCGGATGGGATCCGAACCGCGACGTCCGCGATATCCTGATCGACTACGCGCGGTTCTTTTTCGGACCCGGCGTTGCGGCGGAAACGGCCGACGCCATCCTTGCGCTCGAGACAAATTGGGACGGTTCGGCGGCGCTGAACGGCGCGATCGATGCCGTATGGGCGCGCTGGCAGGCATTGGAAACGCGTGCGCCGGAACTCGATGGCAATTGGCGTTGGCGGCTGCTGCTGTTCCGCGCGGCGTACGACGTGTACGTGCGCGACCGCCTGTTGCACGAAACGGCGTTGGAGAAAGAGGCCAATCGATCGCTCGCGCGCGCATCGGCGATCGGCGCCGACAAGGCCATGGACGCGGCGCTCGAGGTATTGCAGCGCGCCGGGACCGATCCAGAGTGCGTGAAATTGCATGCGCGGCTCGAAGCCGACGGCGAAGACCTGTTTCGTCAGATCGGCATGCAGATGAGCGTCGAGAAATATCATGCGAAAAATTTCGAGCGTGGGGCCGTGCTCGATTTCCTCGATAGGCCATTGAACAATCGCTGGTGGTTGGAAGACCAGTTCACGCGCATTCGCGCGCTGTCCGACGAAGCGGCGAAATGCGCGCAACTCGATACCGTCCGAACATGGGAGAATCCCGCGCACGGCAGCCAATACGATGTCGTCGGCGATTCGGCGCGCAACCCGCATGTCCTGCGCGGCGAACCGACGCAACTCGATGTCGAAGATCTCCGCGCGCCCTTGCCCGGTTACGGGACATGGATGCCGCCGAACCGGTGGCGTCTCTCGTGGCTGTGTTCGCTCGACCTTCCGATCGGGCTTTCCTACGAAGGAGTCGATACGCGGCGCGAATACGTCGTCCGCACAACGGGCCGCGGCGAATCGCTGTTACGCGTCAACGGCGTGCGCGTACAACCGACGCGCTACGATACGGAACTCGGCGGGATCAAGGAGTTCCCCGTCCCACGCGACGCCGTCGCAACCGGCAAGCTGATGTTGACGTGGGACACGCCCGATGAGGCCCATCTCAACTGGCGCAAACAATCGTTCCTATCGGAAGTCTGGCTAGTTCCACGCTGACAATCCGAGGGCGTTATGAATCGCGCATTCGGATGACGATGTTTTCGAAGGCGTTTTTGGAACTGGAGATGACTTCGGTCGCGCCGAGCGATTCGAGGATCTCGACGAACTCGTCCTGAAAACAACGCGCGATGATGCGGCATGTCTTGTTGCGGTCCCGCACGCGTTTGGTGACCAGCAGGGCGGTCTCGAGATTGTTGGATGCGACGATGACGACTTTGGCCTCGGCAACGTTGGCGTCTTCGATGGCGTCGAGTTGGCATGCGTTGTCGACGACGACGGCTTCGCCTTCGCGCAGGAGGTCGTCGACTTTGTCGCGGTCGCGTTCGATCACGCAGTAGGGCATGTTTTCTTTTCGGAAATACTGTACCAGCCGGTGGCCGAGGTTGCTGTATCCGACGACGACGATATGTCCGTGCATTTCCTTGGCCAACATGCGGCAACTCCTTTCGGGGTTGTATTTCGCGATGATGTTCTGGAACAGTAGGCTGAACGTTACACCGAAGATGATGCCTTGGGTCCACGTGTTGTAGGCGTTGGCGAAGTCGCCCTCGACGGTCTTGCAGAAAAGGCTGGCGCGCAACGCGTCCCACAGGCTCAATCCGTGCACGAATCGGTATACGAGAAAACCCAGCATAAACCAAGCGAACAGGACGCTCAGGATGCCCCGATTGTCTTTGAGCATCAGGCGCGTCTTGAGCCAAGTATGCCTGGACATCGGGTTCTCTTCTCTGGGTCGTTAGGGGTTTCCGTACAATGCGTCGAGGGCGTCGTCGATGAAGACGTCGGTAATCGGGACTTCATCCACGACGCTGAAAAACATGTTTTGTTTGTCGACGAATGCCTTGAGCGTCGCGAGGCATTGCCGGACTTCTTCGCGGGCGACGTCCGGCACGCGATATCGGAGACCGAGACGGTCCATGAGGCCGACGGCCCATTCGTGGCCGTTTTGCTGGAGGCGCGTCATGAGAAAGATGCCCAGGGCGACCAGATCGCCGTGCACGAAATGGCGGCGCGTGATATGTTCGATGTTATAAGCGATGAGATGTTCGGAACCTTCTTCGGGCCTGCTCGAGCCGATCCGTGCGCAGAACTCGACCTCGCGGCGATAGAGGTCCATGATCGTGTCGATGCCGCGGGGCGTCACGTCGTGCACGTCGGCGGCGTTTCGGTCGAGTTCCGCGAGGCACTCGACGGCCAGTTGGGCTGCTTGCGGGTCATACGCCTCCCCGCGCAGGCGATGGGCGAGATCCCAATCGTATAGCGCGGTGTGAATGCTGGCGATGTCGGCCGCGCCGGCGCGGTTGAGTTCGGCGGGGGCTTGACGGATTAGATCGTAATCGACGAGCAGTTCGCGTGGAAAGATGTCGCCGACATACTTCACGGTTTTGTCGATGCGGACCGCCACCATGTTTGTCAGCGGGGCGTCCACGGAGATGATCGTCGGCACGAGAACCATGCGGCAACCGCGTTTCCATGCGAGGTATTTCGCGGTGTCGCAACAGGAGCCGCCGCCGATTCCCACGACGACATCGCACGGGGGAAGCTCGCGATCTGCTCGTTCGAGCGTGGCAAGGTCCATATTCTCGACGAAATAAACCCGTGAAGGCGTCCAGTTCACGTGCGCGCGGAACAGCCCCCACGGAATCTCCATGGTCGTCACGAGGACGGTTCCTGGCAAGTCCCTCAGTTTGCCGGCGACCCCGACGCCGGACTCGATCTGCGGCGCTATGTACACGGGCATCCTCCTCCTTCATCGAGAACGGGCAAGAACAGCCCTCTTGCGCATCAACGCAGGGGCTACGGTTGCATGCGTACTTCAAAGAAGGCGCCGCTCGTTCGGAGCGACGCCTTCATTTCATTACAGTGTTACTTTGAAGAGCCTTGGCGCAGGTAGTCGTTCAGGTTCAGGTACTGGAACTCTCGTGTACTGGCATCGTTCTTGCCTTCTGCGTATGCGAACCACAACTCGAGTGTACTCGAATCATACACGACATTGAGCACGTTGAGCACCTTGGGATTGTCGGGATCGTCGGAACCGATGAGATCCCTCTTGGCGATGGCCCTGGCAATCTGCTGCATTACAGGAATGTCGATCTTCCCGTAGTTTGCGTCGATGAGACTCCATGCCACATCCTGATGGACTTGTCCGGAAATGTCCTCGCGCTTTTTTTGTGCGTTGAACACGACGAACTTGTCTATTTGTCCATTCAGGGAGTTCTCTTCGGCCGAAGTCGGATCGTTGTCGTTGACGACAACGAAATCGGCTGGCGGCGTTAGGGCCGCGTTGGCGTGGATCTTGGCGGCGGCGCGCTGCCAGCGCCCGTCGGCGATGAGGTAGTCGGAATTCCTGATTCGTCTTGCCGTCTTGATAATGTCGGTGGCCGAGTCCAGGTTCTTTGCATCGTAGAGGATCGTGCGGAAGAACGACATAAATGGTTCGCCGCGCAATTCGGGATCGAGCGCCGGAATGCCTATTTCGGCCAGCGAAACGCCCGCGAGATTGAATCCCGTGTGGACGCCGATCATGCCGGCCGACGTCACGTTCACGTGCGGCGAGCCGTTTTGCGGAATATACACGACGATGCAGGGATACTCCTGCAACAGCGGGTTGTTGCGGGGCCAGCCGAGTTCGCCGAGGGGACAATCGAGATCGCGGACCTGCAACATGTCGCCGGTGGTCGTGGCCTCCTTCCATACGGCCACGGAACTGCATGAGTAGTTTCGAAGCGATTGGATCATATGAACGCGGCGCAACAGCACGACATCGACGTTATGCCCAGCACCGGCCAGCGCAAGCCCGTCGGCCATGCCGTTCATCTCCTCGACAACACGGGGTTCTATGTAGGGTGCGGCCTGGTTCCAGGCGGCGTCGAGGTTCGCGGTCGAGAACTTGGCCGGGTCTTGGTCCTGGGCGCTGGCGAGGAACGCCTGCAGGAAGGCTTGGATTTCCGTCACCATAAGTTCTCCGTAGCGCCTTCCCATCTCATATGGCGTACCAGATAACACCAGCAACGGTACGGCATGCGGCCCTTGGCCGACCAGCGTGCGGCTGCCGTGCTGTAGATATAGCGTCGGGCTGAAATACGTATCCGGCAGCACGCGTATCTGCGTCGTGAAAATGTATGGCGATTCCGGAATCGGACTGCGGTACTTGAGCTGCACGAAAAATCCGGTCCATTGCCCGAGCGGCGGGTCGGCGGGCCGTGCGCGGTATATGCCGTGGTCGATGCTTTGAAGCGGGGTCGAAGTCCAAATCGGCCCTGTGATTGGCAAGCGGAAATCGCGGGCGTTGGGATAGTGCAGGTCGATGGGAGGGGTGATGGTCACGGCCCCATTCGTGGTGCTTGCTTGCCACATGTTGACCTCGAATGGCGTCAAATCGGTTGCCACGCGAATATTGCCGTCCGCTTCGAGGGTCCAATCGATATTGGGCAAGTCGGCGGCTAACGGCGGGCTGGGGTCGGTCAGCATGGCGTAGTAGAACGTCATCGCGCTGTCTACCGCCTCTTTCCACCCCAGGCTGTTCGTGGGATACAGGGGGTCGAACTGGTCGAGTCCATGGTGCGAGTTGGGGAGGTAGTGCAAGAGGTTTTTCCCGGGGATGTTGTGGTAGTAAAACTGCGAAGAATCCGGCAAGAAGAACTCGTCGCCCGTCGAATTCACGATTAGCTTCGGCTTCGTCAAGCGGTGGCGATATCGATAGGGATCCACGATATCCAGCAGGGCTTGGCCTTCGCGCGAGTTGAAACTGTCGAAGATGTCGAATTCCACGTAATTGGCGACGGCGCTCGAATAACCCTTCCAGATAAATGGCGGCGACTCGAGTTGGAATGGATCGTTACGCAGGCCGTAGGAACTGGCGTAGGCGAACTTCTGGTGTTGCATCTGGAGTCCCATATTCAGAACGTCGATGACCATCGGGACGATGGCCTTTACGCGCTGATGCGGCACGCGGCTGAGGTCTGCGGACAGGTGGGCGTCCGCGACGGCCGTCAACCATGTCGTCCAGCCGCGTTTGGATGCGCCCGTCACAACGAAGTCGTCAATGCTAATGGGGGAAGCGAACAGCTCCGGGCGCGCGCAAAAGTCCTGCACCGTGTCCATGGCTCGGAACGCACTCTTGACCATCGGCAACAACAGTGGCCAAGTGGTGTTGGGATTGCCGGCGTCGGTCTTCTCGAACTTGTCATAAGTGTACGCGATGATAGCGTCCTCGCTACGGCTTCGGTATGGGGTGTCCGTAAACGTAATCGGTTCATTGGGGACGTCGTCCAGCAGAGTGACAACCGAACCGGTCGTTCTGGAAATGAGGGTTAAACTCGATAAATACGGGTCGGAGGAACTGATATTCGCCACGTCTGGAGGCTGGGATGGATCATACGAACCGCCGGTAATGACCAAGAGTGACGTTTTGCTGCGAACAATGTCCGGAACGACGATGGTCATCCAGTGATTCCAATACGCATGTAGCACGCCCAGGTCATCGGGCCACCGCGGCGACAGAATTTCGGAAGTGTCGCGCCATTCCTGCGAGCGCAACGAGACGACATAGATGGTGCAGCCGTCGGTTTTCGTCGTCGATGTGGGCCGTGGCTCGTATTTGTATGCCGGGTCGGGGTCGGGCGCGGCGATGTAGCGGTCGAGGGCCGTCCCAAAGTCGTACGTCCGGCGCAACTGGGCCGCCGCCTTGTTCGGGTTCCCAGCCGGATCCTGAGCCACGTTCGCTGGCACGTCCACCGTCACTATCCCCTGGCCAATCGGTGTTACGTCGAACTGGTATTGGGACGCGTCGACGGCCAGGAAGGTGTCTTTGGCTATCCTGCCGTTGCCCACGATCACGTCGCTTTCTTCGAACTCTCTCACCAACGCGCTGAATTTCGCCGTCACTGGAATGCGAGACACAATCGTCGGATCGCCAATCATCGGCTCCTCAACGGTTGTAGTCAACTCCACCGCAGGTCCGGCTTGGCCATTGTAGGTCAGCCTCAACTGCGGCGCCGCTGTGTTCGGGTTCCCTGCCGGATCTTGCGCCTTGTTCGCTGCTATGTCCACCGTCACTATCCCCTGAGCGATCGGCATTACGTTGAACTGGTAGTGGAACTCGTCGCTGGCCAGGAAGTTGCCGGGCGTGCCGTTGCTCACGCTCACGTCGCCCAACTCGAACCCCGTCACCGCCTCACTGAATGTCGCCTTTATCGGAATGGGAGATATGTTCGTCGGGTTCCCTGCTGTCGTAGTTAACACCACCGAAGGAGACGTCAGGTCGCCCTCGCCCTCGCCTTCGCCCTCGCCCTCGGAAGCCTGTTGCACAGTCAGCAACGCCGCATTCGAGGTCGCGCTGCTGAATGCGTTCGATGCGACGCACGAATACAAACCCTTGTCGGACAATTGGGCTTTTGCGATGCTGAACGTTGCCAATGTCGCACTCACAATTGCGTTGGCGCCCTTGCTCCATTGATAGCTCAACGGCGCCGTGCCGACGGCGGTCACGCTAAACGTGGCCAGTTGCCCGACATTAACCGTCAACGACTGCGGCTGCGCAGTGATAGTCGGCGCTTCCCCAATGGTGATGGACTTGGTCGCGGAACTCATGCCGTCGAGGGTAATCACTTCGAGCGTGACATCGTACTTGCCTGTCTCCAAGTACACGTGCTGTGGGTCTTTCATGCGGCTCTTTGGAGTTTCGTCGCCGAAATCCCATGTCCAGGAACTAACAGGCGAGGTTCCTTCAGCAGTCAGGTCGGTAAACTGGATCGCCTTGCCTACGACCGGCTTGGTGCTGTCGTCCCAAGACAAGTTGGCTATGGGCGGAACCGGGGTCATGGGCGGCGCCACGCGCAGTTCCGTACACATTTGGAAAGGCGCGGGTGTCTCGTTCAATTCATAGGGGCTGTTGTAGGTCAACTGTATGAAGAAGCCGGTCCACGCGGTCTGCGATCGGGCGGGCTGCGCCACGTACCGGATGCGTCCGGTTTCGGTCAGTCCGATTGGCGTCAACTCGATTGAAGTCCACGCGGGCGGATTTGGGGTATAGGACCACCGGAAGTCGCGGTTCGACGACACGGCCGTCCACATCAGCACCTTGTCCGGTGCGGTCTGCGTCTCGAGGTCGATGTGGGTATTGTCGTCTGACGCCTCCCAGGAAAACGACGGGCGGTTGTTGTCCCCATTTGCGATGGACTGAAACCACGGTGCGAGAAGGGCTGGCGCAGCGGTCGAGGACGTGTAATGGTCGGTGTTTGGAGCGTACGTCAGATAGTTTTCGCCGGCGAGTTGTTTGAAATAGAACTGGGCGCTGTCAGGCACGAAGAACTCGTCGCCCGTCGAGTTGATAAGTAGTTTGGGCATGATGAGGCGGTCGCGGTATTGGAACGGATCGACAATTTTGAGCAGGGATTGCCCTTCGGGGGAATTATTGTGTTCGAAGACATGGAGGTCGACATAGGCTTGAATGGCCGTGGAGAATCCACCGTATACGGCGCGGTGATGCTCCATTTGCACGGTCATGTTCAGCACGTCGATGACGACGGGCGCGATGGCCGTCACGCGCGAGTCGGCAGCGGCGGTCAGCCAGGTAGTCCAGCCGCGTTTCGATCCGCCGGTGACGACGAACCGTTTCACCAGCGGCAGATCGGGGTGCAACGGGTCGCGCAGGAGGTCTTGGATTGTGTCCATGGCGCGGACAGCGCTCTTGGTCATGGGCAACAGTGCCGGCCATGTCGCATCCATTGTCTTGAGATATTTGTAGTAGGAAAGTGCGATGATCTGATCTTCCGTACGCCCGGTGGTTGCATACCGGTTGTCGGGGTCGGGATCGTTCGTAAAGATCAGCGGTTCGTTGGGCACTTGCTTGATCACCGCAACGACCGCGTTTGATTCCTTCGCGAAGGCGATCAACTCGGAACTGGGTGAGCAGTCGTCGCGATTACTGCCCCCGTCGATGAGCAAAAGCCCGGTGCGGTTCATCGTACCGACAGGCTTTATAATCGTCATACAGTGCTGCCACAACGATCGGTCAACCTCGCCTTCGTTCTCGCCCTCGCCCTCGCCTTCGCCCACGGACGTCCGCCATCTCTGCGAAGACATCGCGAAGGAGTGAATGGTAACGCCTATGCCTTCGGGGGTTATGGGCGTGGTCTCCTCGATGAAGGAATAGCTATCGTCGACGGAGCGTATGTAATCGTCGATCGGACGGCTCGCGAACACGTTGATGTCCTGCTGCGTCTTCGCCTGGGCGCCTAGCAGTCCCGTCACTTCGAGTTCGACGGGATACCGGCCTGGAGTCGTGTACATATGCACCGGATTTCGTTCTGTCGAGGTCCGCCCGTCGCCGAAGTTCCACCGCCATTGCGTAATGGGGATGTTGCCTTGCGTGGACTCGTCGGTAAATGTAACGTTCGCGACGGTCAATGCGCGGGGTTTGTCGGGGGAAAAAGCGGCTACGAGCGGCGGCGGAGCCACCACGAGCGACTCGGTGAATGTGTCTTGGCCATGCGCGGTAATCACGGTCAGCGAGATCTGATAATCGCCGGGCTGAGCGAAGGTGTAGGCCAACGCGGGCTGCGCGCCGTTGAACATCTGTCCTTGGCCTTCGATGTGCCAGCGCCATGAAGTGATCGGCATCGTACCCTTCACGGAGGTGTCGACGAATTGCATCGTCGACCCGGCCTGTGGCGTCGGCACATTCGCCAGACCGTCTAACAGCGTGATAACGGTGATCTCCGCCACGGGGATCGTCTTGAATCGCTCATTTTCATTGGATCGAGCTTCCTGCGGCGTAAGCTTCGACACATCGCCTGTCAACGGCTCGACATCTTTCTGTGCGAGGCTCCCCTGGAACGTGAGGTGGTAAGGCCCGCCCGGCACGCCAATCGCGGAAATGCCGCCGAGGCCGATGGCCGCCAACGCTTCGAGCGCCTTCTGCACGGCGGCCCCGTCTGCATGGTAGTCGATGGGCGCGGTGGTCTGGTTGTGGAACGTCAAGGTGAACGAACCGTCGATCGCACCCGACACGACGACCTGTTGGATTTCATTCAAGCCCTTGACGAAAGCGGCCTTCGGCGCCACCTTTCCGCGCACCAACACTTCATGCGTGATGCTCGAAGAGCCGCTCGTACCGCTCGCGATCGTCAGCGTAACCTTGTACAGACCCGACTGGGCGAAGGTGTGCACCGGATTGCGTTGGACGCCGGTTATCCCATCGCCGAACTCCCAGTACCAACTCGATATCGACGTCAAGCCCGACGCGGACGCATCGGTAAAGAGAATGGGGTCGCCCGCGAAAAGGGCCTCCGAAGGCACGGTGAAGTCTGCGGAAATCTGCACGTTGGCGACTACGGAGACCTCCACCGTCGCGGCGCCTTCCGACTGGACAAGGATCGTGCCGGCGTTGCCCCCCAGCGTCATGAGAGAGGGCTTCAATGTTACCGGAATGGTCAGTTTGCCCGATTCATTCTCGAGTACGCATCCAGCGCTCGTATCTTGACAGGCCCCGATCACAATCCAAGGCTGCACCGGCGTCACGACCAGCGGCGCCATATGCCGACTCGTGGCATTGATGCCCACCGTGAGCGACAGGGGCGTCGTCTGCGTCCCGAAGTCCAATTGCGTCGGACTCACCCGGAGTTCGATGTCCACGTTGTTGAACCACGGACATCCTGTCAACGCGACACACAGCATCGCCAGCAGCATCGTCAGCGACAGGGCGCCCCCACGCGGTTTCAATACACCATTCCGGAAGCCTACCATGAAATCCACTCCTTGTTGCCAGATTCGCCGCCACACATACCGCCCATCCAGCAGGCCGAATGTGAAACGCCTCCCAGCTCACAGGTTAAAGAGCTTTTTACCGTGTTACAATCATGCCAGTTTCCACGCCCGGAGTCAACAGTTTATCCAGAGACCGTAGGAAGCTAGGCTGTAGGCTGTTGGAAGTGCGCGCCTACAGCCAGCCTACAGATTCTAACTCCCGACTCCTGTATAATGATATACACGTTCGTGACGCACGAATTGCGTGCTCGCGTTGACTGGATGGGAGAGAAAATAGTCATGACGGAACCGGTGCTTTTCTTTGCGGCGACATGTTTGCTGTGCTTGCTACTTTTGCTCCAATTTCCGAGTTCGGCGCAAACGGGGAGCGGGCATGAACCGGTACGGTACATCGGCGGCGTGAGTATAGACCCGGCCCCGCATGACGGGCGGTTGCGTCCGACCCTCGGCGTGGCGAATTACCAGACGGTCCGCGCGAACCGTACGCATCCGCAACGCGCGGACGGTTTCGGCTGGACGTATAATCACGCGCCCGTGCTCGCCTATTGGAACGACATGTTCTATCAAGAGTACCTGAGCAACCCCGTGGATGAACACATCGCGCCGGGGCACACGTTACTTGTCACGTCGCGCGACGGTCGCAATTGGACGCCGCCCGTGGTTGCGTTCCCGGCATATGCGGCGCCGCGCGGCGTGCGCGTGCCCAAGGGCTACCACGGTTACATGATGCACCAGCGCATGGGATTCTACGTCGCGCCAAACGGGCGGCTCCTCGTGTTGGGTTTCTACGGCCACGCCGAAGATCCATTCGGACCAGGCGGTATCGGACGCGTCGTGCGCGAGGTCTACAAGGACGGCACGTTCGGTCCGATCCACTTTATTCGCTACGCGAGCCACGGCAAGTGGAACGAGAAGAACACGAGCTATCCGTTCTACACGCGCTCGACCGATAACGGTTTTGTCGAAGCATGCAAAACGTTCCTTACGGACCGTCTCATGATGCTGCAATGCCGCGACGAGGATCCCGGCCCCGAGGGTTTCTACCCGGTGAAGGGCGACCTCGAAGCGCTGAGCTTCTACCATCGCCAAGACGGGAAGGTCATCGCACTGTGGAAGTGGTCCATGTGCGCGTTGTCGGCGGACGAGGGCCAGACGTTCTCGACGCCCGTGAAGGCGCAGACGTTTACGATGGACGGCGCAAAATTCTGGGGACAACGTACGGCGGACGGACGCTACGCCCTGGTATACGTCCCGACGACATATAGCGAGCATCGATATCCGTTGGCCCTCGTGACAGGCGACGACGGCATCGTCTTCGACGATCTGCTCGTCGTGCATGGCGAAGTGCCGCCGCGCCGCTTCTTCGGACGCTGGAAGGATTTCGGGCCGCAGTACATTCGCGGCATCGAGGAGGGCAATGGCATTCCGCCCGACAATGCCATGTGGATTACCTACAGCGTTAACAAGGAAGACATGTGGGTAAGCCGAATTCCGACGCCCGTCCGATACCGCGTCGAAGGCCCCATCGCGGACGATTTCAGCAAGATGGAAACCGGCGGCCACATTGCCGATTGGAACATCTACTCGCCGCAATGGGCGCAGGTACGCGTCGTCGATTTCCCGTCCGCCACCGAGAAGAGCCTCGAACTGCGCGACGAAGACCCGTACGACTACGCCAAAGCCGTCCGCGTCTTCCAGGAGGGATCGAAGGCCGAAATCGACGCCACGGTCCTCGCCAAACAAGCCGACAAAGGCATGCTCGATATCGAAGTCCTCGACCGTTACGGCAACCAGCCCGTGCGACTACGTTTCGACTCGGACGGCCGGATCAAGGCATTCGTCGATAGCGCGTGGGTGAATCTGCAAACGTACGCGCCCGACGCATGGTACAAGATTGTTGTCGCCATTGACGCCACGCCCTTCGGCCATTTCAGCGTGTCAATCGACGGGAAAAACGTCTTAGCCGATGCGCCATTGGCCGAAGCCGTGCGGTCCGTCGAACGCCTGTCGTTTCGGACCGGCCCCTATCGCGACCAACCCACGCGGCAAACGGACAATGAGAAGCCGCACGCGCCCCTCGATGGCGCCGACGATCCCGTACCGCCGGTCGTATACAACATACGAAACGTTCGAGCCGTCGGCTCGGTTTGAGGCAACCGCTGGACTAACGGAACCCGCTTGCGCTACCCTAGCCGTGATTAGGAAGGAGCGTTTCACATGCGAGTTCTCATTACGGGTTCAAGCGGGCAGATTGGCACCAATCTTGGCCTGCGTCTTCTCAAGGAAGGGCATTTCGTTTTTGGGGTCGACGTGCGGTCCAACACGTGGACGAACGAGATCCCGACACTATTGCAAGACTTGAGTACGCCATACCGGAATTTCACGAGCGGCATCGGCCAAGCGAGCTACCCGGAAAACTTGGATGTCGTGATCCATCTCGCCGCGCATGCAAAGGTGCACGAATTGGTCCAGCAACCCGACCGCGCGCTCGAGAACATCACGATGACGTTCAACGTGCTCGAATTCTGCCGTGCAAACAACATCCCGATCGTCTTCAGCAGTTCGCGCGAGGTCTACGGCGACATCCACCGCTATATCACCGAGGAGTCGCATGCCGATTTCGCGTTCACCGAGAGTCCCTATTCCGCCAGCAAGATCGCCGGCGAAGCCCTGGTCTACTCATACGCGCAGTGCTACGCCCTTCGCTACCTCGTATTCCGTTTCAGCAACGTGTATGGCCGCTACGACAACGACATCGAACGCATGGAACGCGTGATCCCGTTGTTCATCCAACGCATCGCCCAAGGCGAGCAGGTCACGATCTTCGGCAAGGATAAGACGCTGGATTTCACGTACGTCGACGACTGCGTGGACGGTATCCGCAAAGGCATCGAATTGCTGGTAACGGGACGCGACGCGAGCCACACGATCAATCTCGCCTATGGGCAGGGCGCGACATTGATTACGATGGCCCATTACATCGCCGACGCATTGGGCGTGAAACCCAATCTGAACGTGGAAGACTCGCGAGTCGGCGAAGTCACGCATTACGTGGCCAATATCGGCAAGGCCCGCGCGTTGCTGGGATACAACCCGCAGACCCCGTTGAACGAGGGAATCAAGAAAGCCGTCGAGTGGTCCTCGCAATGGAACGCCGCGCACAGGAGTTAGGAGTTAGGAGTTAGAATGAAAAGAGGCGACAGTGGCCAATTGCACGTTTTCCAACAGCGCGTCCGATCAGTGGTACGGCGGGGATATCCGTCCTCTTGCGGCAGCGATGGGGCTGTGATATAAGGGGTTTCGACTACAAGCAAGGGGAACAGGCGCAATGTTGGGCCGAGTACTGACGCGAACGGAACAATTGCTGCTGCTGGCAATCGCGGCATCCGTGATCATCGGCGGTGCGTCACTCTACTACTATAAACATAAATCCGCCGCCAAGTCCGCAGCTCCGACGATTTTGCCTGCTGCACCAACCGCGGTCGAACCGGCCGTTACCACGATTCCCGTCGAAGCGCCTGTACCTTCCGCGCCCCATCCCGAACCTCCGCCAATAGTCCCGCCCGAACCCATCGCACAAATTGCCGTTTCCGTGGTGGGGGCCGTCAATAAGCCCGGCCTTGTCCGCGTGCGTTACGATGCGCGGGTACAGGACGCTCTCACGGCCGCAGGCGGCGCGAGCGACGAGGCGGATGTGACCGACCTCAATTTCGCCGCGCGGCTGATCGACGGCTCGACCCTGGCCGTTCCCGCACGCGCATCCTCGGAGCGGGACGGCGCTCGATTGAGCGTGCGAGGTGGCGCGACGGCCGCGCAAATCAACCCACCACAATACACAGTTTCCGGATGGAACGGGACCGGCTCCGTCGCGCGGCCCATACCCGTTGAAACGGTCCCGCGCGCCGCTGTCAAAGAATCCGACGCCAATCCAAAGGCCGCCGACATCCCGAAGAGCGGCCTGCTCGATCTCAATACCGCCACCGCCGAAGAACTGGACACCCTCCCGGGCATCGGCCCGAAATACGCCGCCGAAATCATAGCCTATCGCGAACGCACGCCCTTCGCATCGGTCGAAGACGTCACGAACGTCCCCGGAATCGGCGCACGAAGGCTCGATGCGATCCGTAACCTCATAACCGTTCAAGGTTCCGCCGCAACGCCGCCCGCACCCAAGTCAGAAGAAAACGCGAAACCCAATCGCCGCGCACCATCCAAGACCTCTCCCTGAGAACACGAACGAACCGTCCATATCACCTCACCACCGGCGCGGAAGCCTTGCGCGCGGCGCGCTAGGTGAATCCTATTCTCGTCCACTATGTCCATTTCGTCCACACTTTCGATGAAGGTCCATGGACTCCAACTGCTTTTTTTTGGTTTAATGCGCTAACTCTGGAAGAGCCGTATTTATTATGAGGCAAACCGCCTGATTGACTTGACTGGATTCGGGCCGTATCATAGTTGGTCTTGGCGATAGGGCCGCGATGGGGTTAGCACACAAGTATGGGACGCGTTATTGTCGTTGCCAATCAGAAGGGCGGGGTCGGTAAAACGACGACCGCCGTCAATCTTGCCGCATGCATGGCGGCGGCTGGACGCCCGACTCTGTTGATCGATCTGGATCCGCAGGGGAATGCATCAAGCGGCCTCGGCATCGACCGGGCGGCGTTGGAGCGGACGGTCTATAACGCACTGGTGGATGGTGTTGCATTGCACGAGATCGTCGTGCCGGGGCCGATGGAGCACCTGAGCGTTGCGCCGTCGACGAAGGATCTGGTGGGCGCGGAGCTTGAATTGGTGAATGCGACCGAGCGCGAGTTCCGTTTGCGTCGGCAAATCGAAGGGGTTCGCGACGCGTATGAATATGTCTTCATCGATTGTCCGCCGTCGCTGGGTTTGCTGACGTTGAATGGGCTTGTGGCGTCGGACGGCGTGTTGATCACGTTGCAGTGCGAGTACTACGCGCTCGAGGGACTGAGCGAGTTGCTGCATACGATCGTACTGGTCCGCGACAGCCTGAACCCGCAACTGAAGTTGCAGGGCGTCCTGTTGACGATGTTCCAGCATACGAATCTATCGAATCAGGTGGTCGCGGATGTTCGCGCGCATCTCGGCCAGAAGGTCTATGAGACGGTCATTCCGCGCAATGTGACGTTGAGCGAGGCGCCGAGCTTCGGTCAACCGGTTATTCTGTACGATGTCAGGTCGCCGGGCGCGCGGGCTTACATCGCGCTGGCAACGGAGGTGGCCGCACGTGGCTGATATAAAGAAGAGGGGTCTTGGACGGGGACTTTCCGCGCTGATTTCGGTGAAACCGGATGATGGGCCGGCGGACGGCGACCGTGTGCTGCAACTCGATCCGCAATCGCTCCGGCCCAATCCGAGGCAGCCGCGCAAGGCGTTTCGCGAGGAGGCGCTCGAAGAGTTGGCGGCGTCGATCAAACGCGACGGCGTCCAGGAGCCGGTCATCGTGCGCAAGGGCGAGGACGGCTACGAACTCGTGAGTGGCGAGCGGCGCGTCCGCGCGAGCATCATGGCCGGGCTCGACAAGATCCCCGCGATCCGGCGCGATGTATCCGACACCGATATGCTCAAGCTGGGGCTGATCGAAAACATCCAGCGCGAGGATCTGAATCCCATCGAGTTGGGGCAGGCGTATCAGGCGCTGATCACCCAGTTCCATTGGACGCAAGAGCAACTGGCCGACGAGGTCGGCAAGAAGCGCGTCACGGTTACGAATATCCTGCGGCTCTTGAATCTTCCAGCGGACCTGCAGGAACATGTGGTCGACGGCAATTTGTCGATGGGACACGCGCGGGCGTTGCTGGCGTTGCCAACGGCCGAGGCACAACGCGCCGTCGCGCGAAAGGTAATCACGATGGGCCTCTCGGTGCGTGAAGCGGAACGACTGTCCGCGCCGCCGGAACCGAAGCCAAAGAGGACCGTCGCGAACAAGGACCCGAATATCGCCGACATCGAAGAAGAATTCCAGCGTATCATGGGCACGAAGGTGACGATTCGTACGAAGAAAAAAAATCGGGGCGCGATCGAAATCGAGTATTATTCGCTGGACGATTTCGACCGCATCATGGACATAGTCCGCGGAAGGCGGTAGAAGTTAGGAAGTAGGAATTAGGAATTAGGAGTCATTCTAACTCCTAACTTCTAACTCCTAACTCCTACTAGAATAGGAAGGTAGTCATGCTTGACCTGAAGCTCTTGCGCGAGACGCCCGACATGGTGCGCCAAGCCCTGAAACGGCGGAACAATCCGCTCGATCTCGAACCGATCCTCGAACTCGATCTACGCCGCCGCCAATTGCTGTACGACTTCGAGCAGTTGCGCGCCGAGCAGAATCGCGCGTCCGAGGAAATCGCGCGGTTGAAGAAAGCACGGCAGGACGCGTCGGAGGTCATCGCAACGATGAAGGCGGTCAGCGAGCGCGTCAAGCAGCTCGACGAACAGGCACGGCAGGCCGACTCCGACCTCGAGGCGCAATTGCTGCTGATCCCAAATTTCCCGGACGAAACCGTGCCGGTCGGCACGGACGAATCCGCCAACCGCATCGAGCGGCATTGGGGCGAGAAGCCCTCGTTCGATTTCGTGCCCAAAGATCACGTCGACATCGGCGAAGGCTTGGGGATTTTCAATTTCGATTGCGCCGCGAAACTGTCCGGCGCGCGGTTCTCGCTGTCGAAGGGACCGGGGGCATTGCTCGAACGCGCGCTCATCAATTTGATGCTCGACACGCATACGCGCGAGAACGGCTATACGGAAATCCTGCCGCCGTTCGCGGTCAACAGCGAGTCGATGCGCGGCACGGGCCAACTCCCGAAGTTCGCAGCCGACCTGTTTCATCTCGAAGGGACCGACCTGTGGCTGATCCCGACGGCCGAGGTGCCCGTCACGAATATCCACCGCGACGATATACTCGATATGGAACGCCTGCCCGTCAAGTACTGCGCATACACGCCGTGCTTTCGAAGCGAGGCCGGTTCGTACGGCAAAGACACGCGCGGCATGATCCGCCAGCATCAGTTCAACAAGGTCGAACTGGTCAAGTTTGCGACGCCCGAACAGTCGTGGGACGAACTCGAAAGCCTGACCAACAACGCCGAGGCGATCCTGCAAAAGCTCGGACTCGCCTATCGCGTCGTCACGCTTTGCACCGGCGACCTCGGCTTCTCCGCCGCCAAGACCTACGACATCGAGGTCTGGCTGCCCGGCCAGAACAACTACCGCGAGATCAGTTCCTGCTCGAACTTCACGGACTTCCAGGCGCGCCGCGCGAACATCCGGTTCCGCCGCGACAAGAAGCCCGAGTTCGTTCACACGCTCAACGGCTCCGGACTTGCCGTCGGGCGAACCGTTGTCGCGGTACTCGAAAACTATCAGCAAGCGGACGGCACAGTCGTCGTCCCACCCGTGTTGCGTCCGTACATGCACGGCATGGAGCGTTTGGAGGCCCTCCGATAATGGATCCTTTCCGCCTGGCCGCCGAGGCCCTCAAGAGTTCCGGATTGACCATCGCCGTGACCGGCGCGGGCATATCCGCCGAGAGCGGCATTCCCACATTCCGCGGCAACGACGGCATCTGGACGAAATATCCGCCCGACGAGTACGCCACTATCGACGCGTACAACGCCGATCCCGACAAGGTCTGGAAATTCTGGCTCGAACTGGCCGCGACATTGGGCGGCAGCCAGCCCAATCCAGCGCATTACGCCCTGGCCGAACTCGAAGCGATGGGCAAACTCGAAGCGCTCATCACACAGAATATCGACAACCTGCACGAAGTGGCCGGCAGCAACAACGTCATCGAATATCACGGAAACGCCCATTGGCTCGTTTGCCCGCGCTGCCGCCACCGCGACCCGCTGGATCTGTCGCAACAAACCAATTCGCCACCCTATTGCTTTTGTGGCACACTCATGAAACCGGACGTCGTCATGTTCGGCGAAGCAATCCCCAGCCAGGCCCTCGTCGAATCGGCGCGTCTCGCCGAGACCTGCAACTGCTTGATCGTCGTCGGAACCTCCGCGCAAGTCTACCCCGCCGCGCGCCTCCCCGTCCTTGCCCGGCAAAACGGCGCCTTCATCATCGAAGCCAATATCGAAGAGACCGATTTCACCGCCTCCGTCACCCACGCCTTCCTCAAAGGCCCCGCAGGGGAAACCCTCCCAAAACTGGTCGGATACGTAAAGGGATAAAAGACAGTCGGCCAACCATCCCGCCAATTCGCGCCATTCCCATTTCTCGCCGCTACGTTAACTCAGCCGGCATTGAGGCGCGGCCATGATGCGCCTATAATGAGGCAGGCGACATCGTATCGAATTAACGGAGGAGTAGCAATATGCGAAAGGTCTTGCAAGTTGTTGGACGCGTCACGTGGTGGTCGTTCCTGGCGCTTTTGTTGGCGGGCCTCTATTTCTTCTTTTTCAAGAACAGTCCGCAGCCAATACGCTTTGACTTGTTGCGCGTCCCGACGGGCGCGCCGCCCGCCCAGCCTGGATTTCCGACGTTTTACGCGGCCGGTCTGTTGTGGGAACTGGGACTGGTCGACATGATTGACTTCCATAACGTCTCCATTCCGCCGGGCGTCGTCGTGAAGAACGATGTCGAATACGGAAGCGTACCGTCTTCGCCGACGCAACACGCCACGCCGCAAGACGCGACCGCAAACACGGCAACGGTCGAAACGACCGCAAGTAGATCCGGAATTATTCCGGGGCCATTGGGCGGTCGGAAGCTTCTGCTCGACATGTATTCGCCGGAGAAGCTGGACCATCCCGTGCCGTGCCTCATCTTTATTCATGGCGGTGGTTGGGCGGCCGGCAACAAAAAAGACTACGCCTATTATGCGGTCCGGTTCGCGCAACGCGGGTACGTCGTCGCGAGCATCGGGTACCGATTCGTTCAAGAGGCCCGGTTCCCCGCGTGCATCGAAGACGCGAAGTGCGCCGTGCGGTTCCTGCGTTCGCATGCCGCCGAGTACAACATCGACCCCGAAAAGATCGCCGCCATCGGTGGTTCCGCGGGCGGCCACCTCTCGCTGATGCTCGGCCTCACACCGGACAAGCCGGAGTTGGAAGGCCAAGGCGGCTGGCCCGGCGTCAGCAGTAAAGTCGCCGCCGTCGTAGACCTCTATGGCCCGACCGATTGCACGGTCCCGACCGCCCGCGTCCACCCGATTCTCACCCGCGCCATAGGAAAATCGTACGAACAAGCTCCCGAACTGTACGCGCTCGCCTCGCCCCTCGAACACGTCACCTCAAACGCGCCCCCGATCCTCATCTTCCAAGGCAATATCGACGATCTCGTGCCCGTAACGCAATCCGATGCGCTCGCCGAGAAACTCAAGGCCCTCGGATTGCCATACTGGTACGACTGTCTCTATGGCATGCCGCACACGATGGACCTCATGTTGCGCACGAACGAACATTGCCAATACATCATGAACGCTTTCTTCGAGAAATACCTGAAGGGCATTCCCGTCGTGATGCTCGAAGGCAGCGCTCGGTAACGGTAGAAGAGAAGGATAAAGGATGAAAAAAACACACAGCCTCGAACGAACTGTAGGGGTTTTGGGTTTGGCGGACCCCAAACCCCCTTTTTCATCCTTCATCCTTTAAGGAGAATCGCGTGCCTCGCATCAGTATTATGACGATGGTGTTCGATCATCTGTTCGCCGAGACGGACCTCGACGACGCGACGATGCTCGCGAAACTGGAAGAGATGGGTTACGACGGCGTCGAAATTACCGCGTCCCGCGTCATGGATCCGGTGCGGATGAAGACCTATGCGGAGTATTTCGCGCACCACCGTCTCAAAGCCAGTTGTATCGACGCCATCTCGAATCTCGCGACCGCCGACCCGCAACGACACGCGAAAGCCGTGTCCGCCCTGCAACGTGCCATCGACCTTGCGTCCGAATTGACCTGTCCGCTCGTACTGTCGGCCGGCAGTCACTTGTCGGAAGGCCAAACGCCCGAAGAAGGCCGCACGCGCATCGCCGAGGGTTTGCGGGCCTGCCTGCCCGCCGCCCAAGCCAAGGGAGTCGCGCTGGCCATCGAAGATTTCGGTGTCGCGCCGACGCTGCAATGCGCGGCGCAGGACTGCCTCGCCGTGCTCGATGCCGCGCCCGGCGCCGGTTTTGTCTTCGATACCGGCAACTTCTATTTCGCAGGCGAAGACCCGCTGGACAACTTCGCCAAACTCGCGCCACACACGGTACACGCCCATTTCAAGGACTGGGTCAAGAGCGCGACGCCGGAGATTGCCGACGTGTCGGGCGCGGCGCTCGGCGCGGGGTTTATTGCGAACGCGGAACTCATCCGGCGCTTCATGGCGGTCGGCACAGTCAACTATTTCAGCATCGAACTGGGTGGCGCGAAGGACACCTTCGACGGCGCACGCCGAGACCTCGAAACGTTGCGCAACTGGATACGGACGGCGTCATGAAAAACCCCTTCACACCCGTGCGCGCGAGTCTGGCGGACCTCGCCGGGCGCGATTATGCCGAGGCGGTGTGCGCGGCGCGCGCGGCGCTGTCGGAGGCGCAAGACCGCCGCGCCTCCTGCTCGACATGCGAATCGCGCCGCGAGTTGTTGGCCGAAGCCAAGCGACGCGTCGATTTTTTCCCGCGCGCGCTGCACGAGCAACTCGTCGCGCTGATCCCGCGTATCGGCACGCGCTGCACACGTGGATTGCACGCGTCGGCGAGCGGCGCCACATCGGCGGCGTTCGCGGCCAACGCCCATCGCGAACAGGCGCCGTTGAGCGGCCGAGGGTACTACCGCGTCGGCGAAAATGGACGGCTTTTCTTCACGGCGAAAAGCGAGCATTATCACGTGTCGCTGGGCCATGGGTTTCCGGGATACGCGCTCATCGAATGCGCACGAAATCTCGGCATTCCCAACGCCACGCACAACAACACGCGCGGCCATTTGACGCGGCTGCTCGAAGAGCAATTGGTCCGTGCGGCAGCGCTGCCACGCGTGCTCGATCGCGTGCTGAACCTTGAAACCGGCAGCCTCGCCGCAGAAACCGTTTTCAAAATGATGCTGGCCCGCTTCGAGGCGCCGCAGGCGGATTCGCCCAAACCGGTGCATGCGGATCGCATTCCGGTATTCGGCGTAATCGGCGACGACAACGGTGGAGCGACAGCCAACTACCACGGTACGACAATCGCCACGCAACTTCTGCGCGGGATGTGGCCCGGCCTGCGCGAACGATTCGAACGCCACGACGTACTGCTCGTGCGCGCCGTCGCGCCCAACGACATGAAGGGCCTCGATGCGCTGTTCGCGCGCTACGACTGCGGGCGCTACAAACTTGCCGGCTTCTTCCATGAACTCGTGTTAATGAACTATGGCGGAGTTGCGCTTTCAGAGCGTTTCGCGCGGCGGTTGTACCGTCTGTGCCGTGCGCACGACGTGCCGGTCGCGGTCGACGAAATCCAGACTGGCGCATGGAGTCCGCTGTATTTCCTGTATCGCGAATACAAGCTCCGGCCCGATTTCGCCGTGATCGGCAAAGGCTTTCCGGGCGGCGAATATGCCGCGTCGCGCGTTTTGTTCTCCGCCGCATACGACTCGCTGCCGCAATTCGGCGCGCTCGTCACGAACGGCCAGGAAGAACTCGCGTCGCTCGCGTATCTCGTCACGATGCGCTGGATCGAAGCCAACGCGGACGTCATCCGGAGCGTCGGGGATTACTACCGGGAACGGCTGGACGAACTCGCCGTCAAACACGCGGACCGGATCGCAAGCATAGACGGCCGCCGTCACATGGCGGGGATCCGCTTCCACGACATCGAGGTCGCACGCCGGTTCGCAACGCAACTGAACGCGATGGGCGTCGACATCGGCGTTCAATCCTACAAGACAGGCGGTCCTCCGAGCGCGTTGACGAAACTACCCCTGATCGCCGGACATGAAATCATCGATTGGTTGATCGACCGCATGAATAGCGTCCTATAGCGCGCGCGCGACGCGATAGACAAACGCATTGGGCTTTTCCAAGACGGGCTTGAGTTCCGAAAGTGCTGCTGCGCCTAATTAGTTGGCAGTCATCGCATCAAGGATTTCCTCGGCTACAATACGGCAGGCTTTTGCATTGCCATGGGTGTCTTCCACGCTCACCCACAGCGATTTGGGGTCTTCGGCAGCAAGACGGGGGCGCAGGTCCACAAAGGGAACCCCGACTTCCGCCGTCAGGCCTCTGATATAGTCAGTCGCAACCGACAAAGGGTAATCATCGAGTTGGTGCAGTTCAGGATAGCTCGCGATCAGCAATGGAATGTGGTTTTCGCGGCACAGGCCCGCCAGTTCCTTGAGGGCCGCGCGGTTGTCGGCCAGAGCGGGCGCGCCAGGGTTGTAGAGCGATAGGTAATAGTTGCACCAGCGGTAGTTCGTGTTGAGCCGGGACCGGAGCTTCACGTAGCGGTCAAAGAGAATGGCCAGCAGATAGGAGCGACTTTTGATTTGGTAACCCAACTTGGATAACCGGGGTATGGGTTCGACGTCGTTGACGAAGTAAACGAGGATAACCATATCGGGACGGAGGGCAAGCCCCTTTTTCTTGAAAAACTCGACTTCCATGGTGCTGTTGTAATTTCCAACGCCCATATTCAGCACCTCATACCGCTCGGCGCCGCTGTTTAGTTTGTTTTCGAGCACTTGGGGGATCGTGTCTTTCTGAGCCACGCCCCAACCGAACACCAATGAATCGCCCAACACAACGATGCGTTTCTTGCCGGCGGTCTTCTCTGGGCTGAACTCGTTGCAACGGAATCCTTGAGAATTGATCTTGACGCGGACGCCGTAGAAAGTCCCTTCTTTGTTGGGGAAATTGACGAAAGGAAGGTCCTTGTCGGGCAAAGGCTCCTTAAGCGTGGCGAAGTAGCGCCACATCTCTAGATTGTAGTTGGCGAACCGGGGGTAGAACGCGCGGACCGCGAGTTCTGCCAGGGCCAGCGCCAAGGTCACTGAGAGTGTAATCAGCGCGGCGTTAATAGCGATTCTTTTCACGCGTGTCGTTCCATCACGAAGCGGGGATACTCCTTGCACATGCGAACACCGCGCGCTTCGCGCGTTCGGATCCCACCCCCATCCAATGCCATAAACGCCAAACGGCGATTGCCCTTGTCCAGGTGCTCCGCATCGCAGGCCAGGAGCGCCCGGATATCCCGCGATTCCAGCCCCTCTGGATCTATATATTCCAGCCCTCGGAAAAGCCCATTTCCAGCAGGCGCAAAAGAACTGTCCACGACTTTTATCTCATGATATCCGATGCTACGCACGTCTCGATGTGCCGATGAACGACAGCCGCCTCGTTCCGGCCACCCGCGTTGTTCATGTGGCCTCGACTGTCGGAAATCCTCGATCTTGAACGTGAAAAACGTGACGCCCGCGTTCGCGCGCAACACCTCGTAATCGTTGTCTGGTACTGCAAACCATACATCCGGATCGGATGTGCCGTCGTCCACACCCAAGGTGGTCGAGCCATGAAGCATAATGCATGCTTTCTCACGTAGTGCGGCAAGCGCTGGATACTCCGGCATGAAAACCGGAAGAAACGCCTGTAGTCTGGCCAGGCAACGCCGACACGTATCGGTTGCAAGGACGGGATTCTCCATCTGTTGGATGTCTCCTATTCACATTTGATCCAAACGATAGACGCTATTCTATGCGATAGACGGTCGCATTGGGCTTTTCGAAGACGGGCTTGAGTTCCGGAAGTGCCGCCGCGTCGAAACCGCCGAGACTGCGTTCCAACGGTCCCACGAACACGTATCGCACGCGATATCGCGCGAGCAATTGGCGCTTGAACGCGACGTCGTAACGGTCGCCGAAGAAACGCACAACGTCGCCATCCTTCTGCTGCCGATTCGACGTGAGGTAGTCGTGGCCGGTAAAAACCTTGTTTCCGGCGAGAGCGCCGACGATGGGGCAGGTCGTCGGTCCCGACAAGACGAGGTCGTCGCGGCCGGTATGCTGCTCGAGCCATTTCATTGAGGCGTAGACATCGTTGTCGAGGTAATACTCGCTGGGGCGCGTGTCGAGCAACGTGAAGAAGCGCACGTACACGATGGCGTTGGAAATCGAGCATGCGGCGACGAATGCAATCGCCACGGCGATCGCCGTGCGCCGCGACAGCCACTTCATCTCCAGCGGGCCTGCCGCGACGAGGATCGCCGACACCCACGTAAACGAATAGAACGCGGATTCCTCGCCGGCCTTGACCAACGGATAGGCCTGGGCCACCAGAAACGCGAAGAACCACCACAGGACCGGCAGGAGCAATTCGGGGCGTAGCGCGCGGACATGTCCCGGACCAACGATAAAAATCGCCGCGAGCAGAAATGGGATGCCGTACCAGATTGCATATTCGAGAAAGCGGCACGGCGCCAGTTCGTAGCTGCCCGCACCGAGCACGTGGCCGAGGCTGAGATAGGCGTAGTATATCGCGGCCACGCCAAGAAACGATCCGGCCAGGTAATACCGCCCGATCCGCACCCAGTCCCACCGCCTGTCGCGCAGATTGAGCAGCAGCGGAAACACGGCGTAGACAAGCGCGATCTCGAAGATCGCATACGCGCGCAGCATGACGTTGGCCAGCGCAAACAACCCGCTCCAAACAAACAGACTCGTCCGTCGTTCACGTTCCCCCGCAAGGGCGCACCCGAACGCCAGCCCAATCAGCGCCCCGGCCAGCGTGAAATGCGGCTTGTTGATCAGGTAGCCGAAAACAGTCACGCCGTCCGTGTCGCAAATCCGCAGCGGCGGCAACAAGTGGCCTTGGGACATGGGCGGCAAACCGGTACAAGCGTAAATCCACGCGATCCATCCGAGTCCCGTGCCGAAGACGATAAGACTCATCGCGAGCCTCCGCTGGAACACCGCATCGAGACATTGTGCGGCGAGGAAGTAGGCGGCGAGAATCATCGCGATTGCAGCCACAGCGCGGTGTACATGGAATATCGCTTCGAGCGAGAGGCCGGTCCAACGCGCCGCTTTTCCCACGAGCCAGTATTCGGGATGGAAATACGTGCGCGGCAACGGTTCCGGCGTCAGCTTGTTCTCGAAGAGATTGAGGCCTTCTTGCGACTGGCGGATGAACATGTTGTAACCATGCGAATGCAGCGCGCCGCGCCCCACAAATCCCATGAAGCGCGTGCCCGGTTGGGCATGCAGATATCCGTACGCATACGGAATCGAGCCAGCTACGATGATCGACATCGCAACCAGCACGGGGAATAGCCACTCGCGCCGTTCGATTCGCCGATGGTTCGTTTCACGTGCCATATATCGTTCCCTCCTCGACGGCGTCAGACCAGCGTCGTCAGAAGTACCCCAGATCTTCCATCTCCTGCTTCATCTCAGGCGAGAGCTTGGTCGCCCCGGGCGGCTCAGACCTGTGCGGCAGCTTCGCGCACTTGGCCACATACCCATCGAGTATGGATTTCAACTGCCGCGCCTTTTCCGGCCTCTTCGCCATGATATCCTGCTTCTCGCCCGGGTCGGCGCGCAAGTCGTATAACGCCTCGTGGACGGCCGGACCGAACGGGTCGGTCTTCTTGAACGTCCCAGCGCGAACTTGCGCAATCCATGGTTGCTGCCGCGTGGCCGCCTCGGCGCAACCCTCCGGCGTGAGCCATTTCGGCGACGCGATGTACTTGAAACCGTCGTGGATGACGGCCCGGACATTGCTGCGCGTTTCAAGCAGCATCTCGGCGATAATCGGTTTCGACGGCGGCACGAAGGTCCACGCACCGTTGTGTTCGGCGAACCACGCCTCGCCACCAAGGTCCGTCCGATCGCAACGCACGCCCATCGCGCGCGTCAACGTCGGCAAAAGGTCCACGAGTTTCACGCGATCCGCAATCCGGCCCGCAGGAACTACGCCAGGCCGCCACAGGATCATCGGCACGTGAAGAACTTCCTCGTACACCGTCCACGCATGCTCGACGAACCCGTGTTCGAGGAATTCCTCGCCGTGGTCCGCAGTGACGATTACGATGGTCTTATCGAGCACGCCCTGTTCGGCCATTCCGCGAAACAACGCCTCGACGGCCGCGTCTGTTTCCGCGATCTCCGCGTCGTAACGCAACATCAAGTCATCGAAGCGCGGCTCGCCCGGACCAAATCCCTGCTTGATGAGTTCGTGACAGATCGGGCGCACGTCCCGCATCACGTTGAGCGGATTCGGATACAGTTGCTTGGCAAAGCGAAGATAGAACGCATCGGGCGGGTCGTACGGTTCGTGCGGATCGAGATAATGCATGTACATCATGAATGGTTTGCCGACCTGCTTCGACGTAAACTCGAGCGCCCGCTTCGACAAATTCGCCCCTGAACCGCTGCCGCCCCAAGGCGTCGACAACCGTTCGTATTCGCTGAAGCCATTCGCGAAGACCGGTTCCTCGAAGACGGGGTGGTCCGAGAAGAATCCAGTACGGTAGCCCGCGTCCGCGAACAACTCCGCGATGTTCTTGCGAGCCGGATCGGGCTTGGCAAACCAGCCCGCGCCCACCGGGTTTTCCGAGGGCGGCACTCCCGATAAAATGGACGAAACCGATTCGCGCGTGAATGTCGAGTGCGACGAGGCGTGCTCAAAAACAAGGCCCTGCCCGGCCAGAGAATCGAGGAACGGGCTTGTCTTTCGCGCGTAGCCGTATGCCCCCAGATGGTCCGCACGCAACGCGTCGACGACCACGACCACGACGTTATACCCATTCGCAGGCTTCAGCAACTGCACCGGCTTGGCGCAGCCCGGCGTCAGCAACGCGAGCACCGTACATCCAATCGCAAGAAAACGCCTCATCATAGCTTGATCTTAGCACATCGCTGCCGTTCAAGTTCGGCACGCACGTAATCCCGCAACGCCTCTCGATATTCGTCCTTCATCCTTCCCTTTTAGTTGCCATGTCGCGAAGGTGGTCCCATGAAAAGATGCCGGACCCGTGGCCGTCGCTCCATGCGATCGACACAGCGTAGTGGCCAAGGGGTTGGATCGATTCCGCCTCGATGTCGTCCGGAATGGTCGCGGGATCGAGAATCGCTTCGCCGGAGTATTCGTCGACGCAACGCGCGCAGGTGCATGAGGCGCGGACTTTCGCGTTGGGCAGTATGCTCTCGGAACCGTCGGGCCAGCGGACTTGAAGATGGCCCGGAATAGCGATCACCACGGGCTTCGGAATATCGGCCGCGCGGCGCTTGCCCAGTTCTCGATGCAAATTGTCGGCCAGTTCGCGAATCGGTTCGGGCACGGCCGCGTCCACGGACGAGATGCCGGGCGTGATCGGAATACGCGCGAGCGTCGGCAATCCGAAACGTCGTTGCAGCATGTCGGAACTCGAACCGAAAATGAAATGTTCCTTGCCGCATCCGTCGCAGACAAAATGGCTCATGTTCTCGACCAGACCGAGCACGGGCACATCGACCTGTTCGAACATGAGGATGCCTTTGGCCACATCGGCGAGCGACAGGGCTTGCGGCGTCGTGACGATCACAGCGCCGTCGATCTTGGCGCGTTGCGTGATCGTCAGTTGGATGTCGCCGGTACCGGGCGGCATGTCGATCACGAGACAATCGAGGCGTCCCCAATCGGTCTGCGTCAGGATCTGGTCGACATAGCCCGAAACCATCGGGCCGCGCATGACCGCCGGCGCGTCGCCGATTAGGTATCCGAACGACATCGTCAACAGTCCTTGTGCCTCGACCGGCATGAGGCGTCCAGACTGCATGAAGACTTCCGGTTGATGCAGGTTGAGCAACGTCGGCAACGACGGACCGTACAGGTCCGCGTCCAACAGTCCGACGGCCAGCCCCTGGCTTTGCAATGCGCGTGCCAGCAATACCGCGACGGTGCTCTTTCCCACACCGCCTTTGCATGCCGATACGGCGATGATCGTGTTGACAGAATCGAGCGAACTCGGCTGCGCTCCCTGCGGACGTTGGGCCTGGCGCGCGCTCATGGTTACCTCGACCGACCGCACGCCCGGCAGCGCGCCAACCACCTCTTCGCATTGGGTCTTGAAGCGTTCGCGCACGGGACACGCGGGCGTCGTCAGTTCGACCGTGAACGAAACGCATCCATCCCGAATTGCGAGATCCTTGATGAATCCGAGCGAGACGATATCGCGCCCCAAATCCGGGTCGATGATTACGCGCAACGCGTCCAATACGGTTTGTTCATTCAGCATGAGGGGTAAATCCTTTCTAAATTATACCATTGACAAAGCAGGCTTTGACTCTTGAATAACATTGCCTTTCACGAGACTAACCACTGGCGTCAGGAACTCTGCTAAACTCTGCAACTGCAGCCAGTTTTTGTGCAAGAATCTTTTGATCCGGTTTGAGCGGGGGCCAGCCAATAATGTGGGCGTGCGTTGGGTACTCGGGCAAAGGGAACGCCACAGCATTTAGACCTTTCCCCTTCACTTCAGACACAGTGAGGTCAGCTCTTCCAACGAGTGTCGGTGGGGAAGTTCTTGCAGCCTGATTGGCCACTGCATTTCCAGCGTTCCAAATCTCCTCTTGCGAAAGCCCGATATGTCGAATGACAGAAAGAGTAAGGTCTCTTGGCGGGATGAATGCATCCGGCTTGATCGTATTGTCGGCGCGTACCCAGTTGGGAACCAGGATGAATCTAGCCAGCAGTTCGTCGGCAGAGACTTCGGAGACGCTCATGCAGCATAAACCCGCCGGATCAACTGTAAGATGTCCGGGGAAACATCATCGGAAAATTCTATGGTCCCACATGATTCAGTTTGCCCTAAGAGAGCCGAAAAATGAATGGCGCCATGCGCATTGATACTAACCGAAAGCGTGCGATAAGGCCCCCGATACCATTCAAGAGTCAGATCGCCATCTGGTTCCGCCCCGACGGTAGGTAGAGGCACATTAAGAGGTAGCTGACGGAGAAACCTCTCGGCTGCCCAGTGAGTCTCTTCAGAAACCGGGAGAGCATTATATCCATCCCAGTTTGGCTGGCCAAACTGTTGCATAGCTTTTTCTAAACTCAAAATGACGCTGCCCATCCCAATGCGAAAGGACTGCCGAAGCCTGCGCTCGATGTCTCTTGTTTCCTTCTGCAATCCGGCGGCCAGTTCACTACTGCTACTCGTAAAGGCCTCAGTACATGCCAAAGCCAGTCCAGCAATCATCGAAGAATCTCCAGTGCCTTGTCGGTTATGCTGCCAAAGAAGACTTTGTTTTTCAACCACCGCATCTCCAGTAATCTTTGCTCCAGGACATTCTGGTCCACTGGGAACTCAACTTGGGAAAACACATCAATGTCGAGAACGAGTCCAAGTCTTAAAGCAACAGAACCTTCTACCTGCGATGGCTGTATCGTATGGATAATGTTTATTTCATACGGATAGTCTGGAACGACCAGTCTATCTTGGTAAAGGAAGTGAGAGTGTGGAAGGCTCAATCCGCGTGGGGGCAACGGACAGGGTTGGATGTAATCTTCGAAACGTGTCTCAGAAGGGGGTAGCTCAATTCGATTGACGAATCGAAGCCCTATGCGGACAATTTTCTCAGGATTGGCTACGATTCTGAAAATCCCCCAAAGACGCAGGAACTCTTTAGTCAGTTGGCCCCAATTCTGGTAGGGCTGCAAGCGGCTAAAGGCAAGGCCGGTACGGCTGACCTTAACAATGTGTTTCTCATCGGCAGAACGGAATCTAGTCCCTGCCCACCCAAAATCCTCTAGTGTACTCTTGGCGGGATCTTCGAGCTTTACTTCTCGCTTGAATCCTTTCGCAGAACCAAAGAATACATAATCACTGAGATTAGCCTGCAATTCCGTTCTAACCGTGTCTTCGGTTAGTTCTTTAACATCCGGTACGCGTACCTCAACCACCGCTTCCACGATAGGAGCACTACTCAGGTGTTGAAAGCGTTCGGCTAGATCGATTATTACCTGCTCAGCGTCGCTCATAAGAACTCACCGTTCCCACCGTGACTATAATCCGGCCACGGCATTCGTTGCACTGTAGAACGCCGTCGCGTGTCTTCCTTGAACCGGCTTAGAAGCTTGGTGACCGCATTGGAACCACAATGCGAACATAATGGACCTTCCGGCCGCCGGATGCTTTCTAAGGGTAGTCCGAGCGTCATCCTATGTCAAGCGGCATACGTCGATGAAGGCCATTTTGGGCAGGCTCTTGAACTTCGGCGGTGCGTGTTTCATAACCAGCACTCCTTTTCTCTACCTATATGGCGCCATGAAAATGCGCCTTTCCAAAGGTATCATTCCGAAACCCTTCTATGTGTTGCCCTTTTCCTGCTCGAACACGAGGACGGCCTGCCACGGACCGTGCAGTACCCATATCCGGTCAGTCCGATCGACGGCGATATCTTTCACCGGCGCTTCGATTTGGCACGAGGTGGCCCCGTCCGCCGGAGCGCCGAGCATTTCGGCTGTCGCGACAACGCCAATCAACTTGGCGTCGGGCGTGTACACTTTGATGCGGTTGAGGCCCTTCTCGACGGTCACGACTGAGGCGTCGCTGCGAAACGCGGCGTGGATCGGATTGCAGCACCCGCATAGCTCATCGAGTCTCATGCCAGGCTTGTACCATGAACTGATCAACTCGCCGTCGGGCCGGTAATTCTCGAAACCGTGTTTGCCGGGGTTGACCGCCCACAGCGCGCCGGACGGGTCGATCAGGACGTCGAAATATGGACTCGGGACTACGAACCCAGACGCGGCGTCGTCGGGCTTGCGCTCGCCGATCGTGCCCAACAGCTTGCCCGCATAATCGAAGCGCAGGACGACGCGGTTTCCCGCGTCTGCGGCATAAACATTCTTCTCGTCGACGGCGAGCGACGTGAGCCACGCCGAGCCGCTCAACTCGGGCCATGTCGCGGTGGGCGCGCCTTTCGGATCAAGGACTTCGATGTGACGTTGCATGCCGAGGAAAAGTTGTCCGTCGGGCGCTTCGGCCATGCATTCCGGCGTGCCTTTCACGGCATAACGGGCCAGTTCCTTCCCATTCGCGTCGAGCACGACGACGGCGTTTTCGCCGGCCACGAACATGCGCCCGTCATGGCCCGACGCCAGCGCGGTGGGTTTGACGACGCCGACGGGGAAACGGCCGAATTGACAGAACCGGATCTTCGTAGGATCGACTTTCGCGAACGGCGCGACGTCGAACTTGAGCGACGCGCCGGGTTCGCGGCGCTTGTCCGCAACGGCCAAGGCAATCACGGCGCCCAAGACGCCTACCGCGAGTACGGCCCATAGCCAACCTGGGATCAATCGTTTCCGGTCGGTTTCCATGTCACAATTCCTTCTTGCCCGCCGCGATGCACACCATATGCGTCGCATCGCGCAACAGCATGCGTCCGCCCGCCAACGCGATCGGCCCCCATGCGTCATGCCCGTCGAGTACACGCGCCCGCGCAAGCGGCTCGTATCCCGTGCGGCTCGACCGCAGTACCGTCAGCGTACCGTCGTCATCGAGCACGTAGAACTTTCCATCCGCCAGGAGAAACGGCCCCAATCCAAAACGGTTCGACTGGCCGCTCGACCATGCCAGGGTTCCGTCGGGGTTGTAGCACGCGAACTGCGCGCGCAACGCGCCCGCGTCCTTGGGCATAATGCCATAGAGCAGCCCGTCATGGTAAATGGGCGTCTGCTGTTCGCATGCCAGGCCGTCCTTGGGTCCGTGCTTGAATACGACTTCGGCGGCAAACGTCCCGTTTTCTTCCTTGATTCGGATCATCATGCTGCCTTCGCCGTAGCCGGCCGTCAGAAAAATCCGCCCATCGCCCAGCGAAACCGGCGACGGCGCGACGACTTTCGCGTTCCACGGCAATTGCCACAGTATCGCGCCCGACTCGGCCACAACGCCGCTCACGCCGCCGACTGCGGCGTACACGTACATCTTTTTTCCCGCGATGGTCATCGGCATCACGGATGCATGCGACATTTTCCACCCGTGCGGATTGGGCGTCTTCCAGACCGGCTTCCCCGTTTCGGCATCGACGGCCATGATCAACGCGTCCGGTCCACCCGGCGCCAGAATGACCTGTTGACCGTCGATCAACGGGCATTGTCCCGTGTACCACAGCGGTTCCTCAGTCCCGTATTCGCGCTGAAGGTCGATGCCCCAGCGGAACGCGCCCGTGACCGGATCGAGGCAGACAACGTGGCAACGCGGTCCGATCGTGACCAAATACTTGTCGTTGACGGCGGGGACGGTCCGCGACATGCCGTGATTCTTTTTCACAACGACCGCGTACGAGTGCCGCCAGATCTCGAGGCCGTCCGCCAACGAGAAACAACGGATCGCGTCCATCTTGGCCTTTTCGTCGTAATCGATCAGATAGACGCGCCCGCCGAAAATCGCAGGCCCGGCATAACCTTCGCCAAGCTCGACTTTCCAGAGAATATGCGGTCCGCTATCGCCCCACGACTCCGCCAGCGGGACGCTGTCGTTGGCAATGTTGTCGAAACCAACGCCGCGGAAACATGGCCATGCGCCGGTGAGAATTGCAGGCGTGCCGGTGAACTGCTGGAACACGCCATGGAGGTCGACCGGCTTGTCCTCGTTTCTCGCGCCCGGCGGGCTGCCGTCCGTACCTGGCACGCGTAGGGCCGGAGCGATGGACGGACCCTGCGCGAGCCATATCGAGAGCACGCACGCCGCCAAAGCGCACGACGCAAGGAAGGTCGTTCCGGCGGCGATATTGCGGCGCACAAGCTGGCTCATGATAAGGATGAAGGATGAAGGATGAAGGATGAAAGACCACATGAAGAGGTGAGGGGGGCGCACAGAGAAGTGAGCGTCTCGTTTCTCACTTCTCTGTCATCTATCCTCACCGAGATGATAGGTTCATCCTTCATCCTTCATCCTTCATCCTTGCCTTCGTTTTATGGATTCTTGACGTCGAGACACTTCATCTCCGATTGGCTGCGGACCAGGAGCTTGCCGTCCGACAGAGCCATGGGGGCCCAGATTTCCTTGCCGCCGAGCAACGGGGCATGGGCCAATTCTTTGTACCCTTCGGGCGAAGGTTCGATCAGGTACAGAACGCCCTTCTTGCCGTCGAGATTGAAGATCATGCCGTCCGCGAACAGCAAGGGACCGCGCTCGAAAGTCGGCGCGGACTCGACGTCATGCGTCTTCCACTTTACTTGGCCGTCGAGCGTAAAGCACATCATCCCATCTTCGCGTTCATTCGAGTTGCTGTTCATGTAGAAGTAATCGCCGAGGAGGAGCGGCTGCTGGATCTGGCTGGCACAGGCGTCGGTCTTGAACAATTCCTTGACCGCAAACTTGCCGTCCTGCTGCTTGACCTCGATCATCGCCGAGCCTGCGTTGTATCCGCCCGTGATGAAGACGCGGTCGTCCGAAAGGGGCGTCGGATACGGAATCGGGATCTTGCATTGCCAGCCTTCATACTGCCAGAGGATCGCGCCGTTTTCGAGCGATATTCCGGCTACCAGACCTTTGACGGTCCCCAATTTATTGCACGCGCCGACCATCACGGCTTGGTCCACACCGCCCAGCTTCGCGATGACCGGTGTCGAGTAGCCGACCAATCCCAACTTCGGCGATTTCCACACCAACTCGCCCGTGTCGCGTTTGTATCCGACGACGAAGGCGTCGGGCGCTTGCGGTGCGACGATTACGAGGTCTTTGAACAGGCTCGGCGCCTGCGCGACGCCCCAGCCCGGTTCGTCCACTTTGAAGTCCGAACAGATGTTCTTGTTCCATACAGGCAGATGCGTCGCGAGGTCCACGCAATACAGATGGCCCATCAGACCCACGGAAAACACATACTTGTCGTCGATGGTCGGCGCGGTCCTCGAACCGTTATGGCTGACGCTGCCCGGCGCGGCATACACGACATTCCAGAGTTCTTTACCGTCTTGCAGGTCGAGGCACCGTAGGATATCGTGCGCATCATCGGGCCGGTCGAGAACATACACTTTCCCGCCCGCCACCGACGGCGACGCGTATCCTGGTCCCATTGCGACAGTCCACAGAACTTTAGGCCCGGCTTCGGGCCAAGTCCGCGCGAGACCCTTCTCCAACGACACATTGTCGCGGTTCGGTCCGCCGTATTGCGGCCAATCCGCCGCAACGCTCGATCCACACGCCAACACGGCAACTACCGTCAAACATCCGCCAACAAAAAACCGTTTCATCCATCTCTCCTTCGTTCGCGCCCAATGCCAACATGGCCGATCATACTATTGTTTGGACGCGCCTGTCACCCCGGCGCGCGCAAGGCTTCCGCGCCGCCATTGGTTGTAGCGACTCCGCTCGATTCACTGAGAGCTTGTGAATAAATTGACTCCCGCGTTTCAGTGGAGGTGGATGACGAAAAGAGACTCCA
>CAIYET010000279.1 GCA_903925285.1 Candidatus Hydrogenedentota bacterium
ACAACTCCAACTGATGATATTTCTTACGCCCAGGTAAGCCAATTCCTCGACCAGAATTGCCGCTTGCGGTCCTCCCCAAATACAACGCGTAACCAGGCCAACGGATTTGTCTGCCAAGGGAATCTCATACACGAACTCCTCATTGGGTGTACGATCCAATCCCCACAGCAGAGGGCGTCCGAGTGGCTCTGCGCCAGATTGCCGGACCATTCGCAACGATCGTGTGAAGTCTCGAAAACAGAGGATCGCGGTCTTCCAAGCTGGCCCAGACCCAGCGGCAAAACGTCCCCTCATTACTACTTCTGGCGTTATGTAACGGAAGTCCATTCTCACCTCGTTTCCCGTTCCGGGTGCATCACTATCGTTTATCCCAGTTGCGCGCGTACGCTCAAACGCACTGTTAGAGTTGGTTTCTTTCCATCCAGACCAAGGTCTCCGCGATCAGCGGCTTCTGTCGGCTGAATTCCTTGAAATCCACGACCTTAAATGGCTCAGGGTTTACCTCGAATTGCCTGTACTTGATGATGGCCACCCCTTCGATCACACACTTGGATATTCGGTGCAAGCCGTCAAACACGTGGCCTTCGGATGAGAGCAGAATAGGTTCTTCGAGATTAGCGTCTCGGATGACTCGCATGTGGTGCAGGACATGGCGGATCGTTGGCTTGCCCGCTTCGCCAAACCACGCATCGACATCGAGATTGAAGCGGTCGACGGATGTCTCGTGCACGGGCAGGTTTACCGCTCGTGCCAAAAGGTCGGGCACGTTCCACATGTAGACCTTGTCTCCGAATTTCCGGGCAATCGCCATCTTTCCTCTTTCTGCTTTGACGTTGCAGATCAGGCGCTCTAGCGGGGGTCTGGATCGACCTATTCGCCGCATTTCACGGCATGACACCGCGCAACAGCCAAAGCTATCTCAACCATGCGCTTCTGCGCGGCCTGCCGCCGTTCCGTCTTTTCGTCATCGGCCATCAGGATGTGCTCCTTACGGCGTGGGTTGTCGAAGCACACCAGAATGCTGCCCCTCTCCATCCCGAAGTGTTCGGCTACTGCAAATGTCGTCGCCGTCTCCATATCGACCGCCGAAAATCCTTCTGCAGCCCATCGTTCAATGTCTTCCTCACCTTCCGCAAAGAGCGCCGAGGTCGTGTAGATGCGTCCTTTCTTGGCCGATGCGGCAAAGCGGCTGCCGCATAAAATCTCGTCGAATCCCAGGGTTGCAAAGACCTCTTTGCCGTCGCTCTTGTAGTATTGGGCCGCGCCTTCGCCACAGTATGCGCTTTCCGCTACAAAAAAGTCGCCAGCCATGAGATCGTCCGTCAGCCCTCCACAGGTGCCGATCTGAATGACACGCCGCGTGCCCAAAACGCCGAAGATGTGTGTGATTTCAGAGGCCATCGGCGCTCCGTAGACGGAAGCATAGCCAATCGTGGTCCCCTCAACTTCCCCGATCAAAACGTCCTCGATAATCCCGTTGGGCGATCCCACCTCCAGAACGTTTTCAAATCGGGGCAGCACCGTAGCGTACCGCGATTTCAAATTGCGCGTACCCCAAAGTATCAGCGCTTCGGGTATCCGGCTTTCCGGTATTGCCAGCATTTCCATCAGGTCTGATTTCTTCAGTTCTTTGAGCATCTTTCGCGACTCCATTGTAGCGAACGACAAAGCTCAGCGGTGCGTGCCGGCGGCTTCCGCCGGTCACGTGCATGCGCTGACTATCTCGTCTTTTTCCTCATGATTTCCTCAAGGAGACCCGGCGTGCAACCGATGACCCCTTCCGTGCAATGATTATACTCCGCAAGATCATAGCTCAGTACCACTCCCCCGGCATTTCTTAGGATGAGAGACGCCGCTGCATGCCCGACGGAACTGGCCCCGAAATCGATGAAGGCATCTATTCGTCCTCTTGCCACGTTGCAGAGCGTGAGTGCCGGTGTAGTCCAACCGACCCCTTTGCGGCAACCCTCGAAGATCCATTGCCATTCTTCATAGTACCGGCGAATACGCTCCATCCTCGCGCTGAACCCAAAGACGACCAATGCTTCACGGAGATCGGATGTCCGTGACACCGATATTGGCTTCCCATTGAGATAGGATGCCCTGGCGTCTTGTGTGGATGAATATAGCTCATTCGAAATTGGGTTGTAGACATATCCGGCGACGATCTGGCCTTGTTCTTCCCGCGCAAGAGAGACGGCGAAGTACGGTTTGCCCATCACGAAATCCGTCGTTCCATCAAGCGGATCCACAAGCCATCTTGCCCCTGAATCTCCGGGGCTTTCGCCTCCTTCTTCCCCAACAAATCCATCGGCGGGAAAGAGCGAACGCAATCTATCGACAAGGAATCTCTCAACCTCCCTGTCTGAGTTCGTAACAAGGTGAAAGCGTTCCTTTTCAGAAACATCGTCACCCTGCTGGAATCGGTCTGCCAGTATCTTTCCCGCTTCGCGCAGGATTGTTTCAATCTGTTCTTTCATCGAAATGACTCCCGCGTTATGCGGCGCGGCGTATGGTGTTCGGACCAAGTCGTTGTTCGCCCATCCTTATAGTTCCTTGTACCAGACCAGTTCCACCTCGTCCGGCAATTCGGCGTACGCAAACCGGGTGACGGAGCCGAGCGTGAACCCTTGCTTGGCGTAGAAGCGACACGCGAGCACGTTAATGTTCTGCGTTTCAACCTTGAGTATACGACAGCTTCGTCGCGCGGCCCACGCCGCCGCGGCGTCGAGTAGTCGCGATCCAATGCCTTTCCCGCGAAAATCGGGATGTATTCGGATGTCCCAGAGGACGGCCATGTCTTTCCGTCCTCCCAGACTGTAGACGCCCGGCGTGTCGTAGGCAATCACGCAGGCCCCGACGCGGGAGGCGTCTACATGGGCCGACATAATACCCCACTTCGAGAGGTCCCAGCGTGCGGCCCAGCTTGCGGGATTCTCTCCGAAATCGTCGTAGTTCTTGACCCATGGGCAATCGACCGTCCGTTCGGACAACGCTAACCCACCGAGGCCCCGATCAACAAGTTGAATCTCAAACACGGAACGCACCTCGAACGATATCGGAATCCGACTGTAATCCGGCAAGACTTCCACGGATTCTTCAACGATAAATATCTCGTTCATATTGATCTCCTATTTGGCGAACGCCGAAGCGCACTTGTTAGGCGGGATGTTCTGGTCAGTGGTCATGGGCTGCATAAATCCACATGGGTTCGGTCTTGCCTGCGCGCTCGAATCCGCACTTGCGGTAGAATTCTACCGCCCGTCCGTCAGCGACGAGCATGTGCTGGTGAAAACCTTCGTAACGTGCCATGAGCATCTGCATTAAACGCGTCCCAATGCCGCGCCCCTGATACTCTGGAAGTACAAGCATGTGTGGGTAGTAAACGACAAGGTAACCATCCGAGATGGCGTTGCCCAGTCCTACAAGCTGGTCGCCCTCCCAAGCCGTAACCAGCGAATGAGACGCCAGCAGCGCCTTGTGCAAGAGCGCTGGTTTCTCCGCGGACGACCAAGCGTTGGCGCGGTAGAGAGCCAAGATGTTCTCGATTGGCAGGTCACGTGTCTCGCTGTATTGAATGGTGCTGGAACTCATGGCGCGTTATCCCTCCTTACAGTGCTGTTTGACGCGCGTCATAGCTAACTATGCGTCATGGTCGATTCGCCTGTTGGGCGCTCACCTGATTTGCTCGTCGTGTCACCGTTCGTCCCACGTCGTCGCTTTCATGACTACCTTTGTATCGCAATGTCTGAGTACAACGTCAAGTACAATGCAATCTGGCCCCGTGTATGAATCTCGTGGTCCAGGTTGCCCCGCAGAAGAATCCACCACACGCTCACCTTGCCGCCAAAACGTTCGTCGGGGATCTCGTGATTCCACATGTCGCAGGGAAGGGACTCAATCAAAGCGCTTCGTGCCTCCCCCGCCCGATTCAATCGCGCAACCAGTTGCAGGTATTCATCATGGCAACCGACACGTGCTAACCCCGGTTGTCCTTGCATCGGTTGAAGTTCGTGTACTTCGAGTTTCTTGAATAACCAATCGTCCGCGTCGATAAGATGCTGGGCCAAGTCTGCAAAACTCATGAGCCGCACAGTGGGCCGCCAGTTTTCTGCACCTTCCGGAACGAGCATCAAGCGCTTTATTGTGGAATGCCTCACGGCATCCGACAATTCCACAAGCAGTCTTTGCTCGCTACGTGTCATGCGTTTGCTCCCGACGTTCCGGTTGAGGTCTGTGCGTATCTCTCCTCATGAATTCAGTATACAGCAGTTCACCCATAAAGGAATTCAGAATTCAGGAGTCAGGAGTCAGGAGTCAGAATGTCACATTCTGACTTCTGACTTCTGACTTCTGACTCCCAAAGAGGAGGCCTTGCGCCTCAGCGATGTATCGCGGGATAATGACATTGGAGTCGCGACGGATTGGGTTTTGTTGGCGCGTCTATGAATGGAAGGAAGCCCTCATGACCACCTTTTCGCAAATGATTTGGATGCCATTTCTGTTTCTCTGCATGCTTGCCCTGGCATGTCCGGCACATGCCGGGGCGCCGACCTTTCAGGAATTGATGAGTCCCGCCGTGTTTCCCGACGCGCAATGGGGCATGACGGTCGAGAACGCGGAGGTGTCGAAGACTGCCCTGCACGTGACGACGACTGGCGCGGATTTCGTGTTGGACGCATCTGGGCAAGGCGTTTTCCGCCAGCGAATCGGCCATGAGCGCGAAGTGCTGCGTATTCGAATTCAGGGTGTCGCTACGCCGCCCGCGTTGACCCACTCGGGGCCGGGATTCGCGTTTGCCGCGTTCGATTCGCCGAAGCTGGACCTTCGCACGAACGGAGACTCGCTTTTCATGTTGCACGCGCACGAGCCGATCTCGCTGGAAATCACACGCGCTATCGAACCGGGATTCGTCGCGATATATAAGGGGAATGCCGTCATACTCGATGAATGGGGCGGTTTCGGCCTGTTCTGTTCGGACAAGGATTTTGGCGGGGCGCTACATCCGTACGAGGAGGCCACGACGCGGTACGTGTTGTCGGCGGACGCGGTGTTGTGGATCGGGATATGCCCGCCGAAGCCGTATAACTGGGAACGGTCGTTCAAGGACAACGTCGTCTGGCACTGGTCGAACGTGAACGCCTATCCGCCGGATTCGGATCTCATCGCATGGGCGAAGGAAGGCAATATCGTCCTGCTGCAATCGGAAGTGATGTTGTGGAAGGACTGGAACCTGGCGTTCGAACCACGTATGGGCGCGGCGGAGTTCGAGCGCGTGCGAAACACAATCCACGGCCACGGCATGCGGTTCATCGTGTACACAAGCCCGTATTACTTCCTGAAGGATACGCCGCTCGAATCGAAAGTCATGAATAGCTTCGACAACTTCAGCGTCACGGGATTCCCGGCCGGCTGGCCGTACGGCGTCAACATCGATCCGTTCATGACCGAGATTGGCAAGGTCATCGCGAACTATAAGCCGGACGGGCTTTATTTCGACGGACAGTACACCGAAAACGCGCCCGCGCTGTATGCGCTCGCGCGACGCACACGTGCGCTCGTGGGCGACTCGGGGATCCTCGAATGGCATTCGACGTTCGCGCTCGGCGACGGCATGTGCTTTCTTCCACAGGCGGACGCGTACGTGGATTTCATCCTTCGCGGCGAAGGGTGCGACACGGCTTACGGGAAAGACGATTATTTACGGTATTTTGTCTCGTGCTACAACAGCAGTAATAGCGTTGGCGTCTTGTGCAACAATGGCCCGAAGCCGACTGCCGAACTCGTGGAGCGGATCTTGGGCGTCAATTGCCGCATGCACACGATCGCTTCGTGGCTGGCCGACGCACCAATCATGGATGTCGTACACAACAATTACGCGGCACGCCTAACCCCGGCGTTGCGCGAGCGGGTTGACAGGGGTTGCGACGAGCGGCAGGGCCGGATCGGCGAGCGTGTCACAGCGCGCGCCGAAGAACTCCGCGCGTTGCGCGAACCGCCGAGATGGAATCGAGCGCTGCTCGATGAGAAGGGCGACAGTTTGGCGAAATGGATGCCGAGCGTTTCGCCGTTGAACAAGGATCCGTTTTCGATCCGCGAAGGCGCTCTTGCCATAACGGGAAAGGCGAGCACGTATGCGTTTCTCACGCACGCGTTCGGCGTGGCCCCGTCGGGTTTCGTCGCACGGATGAAACAGGACACGGATGGCGGCATGTCGTGGGGTCCGGCGGTGTGCGTGCAGTGGAAAAGCGGCACGTACCTGCGCGTCGGATTGCGTAGCGACGGCCAGTTGCAGGCGGATATTTCCGGCGACCAGCGTTGCTTCGGCAAACAGGATCCCCTGCAATGGATCTGGGTCCGCGCGCGCTGGCTTCGGACTCGCGGCGTCGTGGAAACGAGCGTCAACGGAACGGACTTCCAGTCCGTCTGGAACTTCGAGCACGACGGGGCTTTCAACAATCCCGCCGAGAGCATCTCCGTGGGAAAGATTCCCTTCAACGGATCTGCGGTGGACTACTCGGAACCGGGACCGGATGGGACGTGCTTCGTGGAAGTAGTCCGGGTCTACTGAGGGCCGTCACGACTGTTACGACGTTGTGACGGCATCGAGTTCGAGTTCGAAGAGGAGGTTTTCGCGGCAGATATCGTTGGGCATCGTGACGACGGGCAACCTCGAAAGATTGTGGCGTTCGGCATAGCGCGTGAAGGCTGGGGCGTCGGCTGCGAATTTGAAATAGGAATTCTACTTTTCGCGCCCCGAATCCTGGCGCAATTTGGTCATGAAACCTTCGTCGAGAGGGGTTCCGAGCGCCTTGCATTGTTCAACGGCTTTCCATGTATCTTCGTAATCTTTGGTCATATAGAACGCAAGGGCGAGGTTGTACCAGGCGTCACCGTGGCTGGCGGCGAGGATCGTGGTTTCGCGCCATTGGGCAATGGCTTCGGGCAGGCGGTTCTTGGCCGCCAAGGCCAAGCCAAGGTTATAGTGGGCTTGTGGGCGGTTCGTGTCGAGTTGGATGGCTTTTTCGAGCGCAACGAGGGCGGCATCCGTTTGATTGAGTCGCAACAGGGTTGTGCCGAGCCGTTCGTAGGCATCCGGACGAGTCGGGGCCAGGGCGCAAGCGCGATTGAGCGGTTCGACGGCCTCGGCAAACTTCTTCTCGTTGATCAATGTGCCAGCCACTTTGAGGCAGGTTTCCGGGGTGGGCAATGTCCCATGAATGGAATCGAGCCATGCAGCGATGGCCGCGCCGGTATCACCTTTCTTGCTCAATGCATCGCCCAGGACATCGTTGGCATCGGACCACTTGGGGTGGACCTTCAGCGCCGCACGGCACTCCGCCGCCGCCTTCTCGAATTGTCCCTGTGCGAGTAATCTTCGTGCCTCGTCCAAGAACAACTCGCCATGGTCGCGTTGTCTTGTCTTGACCACCGGCAGCAGCAGGTTCTCGACGGGGGCATAGTCGTCGGTGAGCGTAACGGCGCCGGTCCGCGCCACGACTTGATCGAGATCCTCCTTTGACAGTTGTTTCCCGCGATAGTCGGAATAGGTGGCGCGGATTCGTTCCGGGATGTCCTTGAGGTCGAGTGGGCGGCGCGAGCTGACTACGACGAACGTGTCGCGAACGCTGTGGGGTCTTCCCGTGTTGAAAGCATAGACATTGGGAAAGACTTGCCTGCATGTGTTGACCACCGCGCCAAAAAATCGGCTCGAATCGAACATGTCAATCATGTTGAGCAGGTAGATACCGTCGGGGGCGAGTAGGTCGGCCGCCTGGCGCACGAACTCGATCGTGGTCAGATGGTAAGGCACCGTGTAGTCGTTGATGGAGTCGCCGAAGATGCAGTCGAACACGGTGGCGTCCCCGCTTCGTTCACGGCGCTGTCGAATCAGGTCAGCAACGCGGTTGCGGGCATCCATAGTGCAGATGAGCATTGATGTATTGCGTGGTAGTCCGAATGCGGCGTGTGCGGCCTCGGTTACGGCGGGGTCAATTTCGGAGACTTCGATGAAACTGCCGGGCCGGGCGACTTCGAGATAGTGCGGATACGCATAGCCGCCACCGCCAATGATCATGGCCTTGATCGGCTGGGCATTGGGATAGTAGAGGTCGATGATGGCGGAATAGACCCACTCGTATTCGTAGTGGAGATCCTTGGGGTTGCGCAGGTCTACCTCGCTGTGGACGAGCTTGTCGAGGTACATCTGGCGAACGTTGGGTTGCTTGGCATCCGCCTCGATGGCAATGTACGAGTATTGGCTTTCGCGTGCATAGACGGTCGTTGGCGCAACGGACTCGCGCAGGAGCAGGCGTTGGGCCAGCACCGAGGCGAACGGCGTTGGCAGAAGCGCCAGCGCCACGACCAGCGTTCCCGCGACAGCCCAAGTCCATGCGACCGGGCTACGGTTTGCCAGCACAAGTGCGGCGAAGCCCAGGAGTAGTGCACAACTCATCAGTAGCCGGTCGCTGCCCAACCAGGCAATGAGCCAGTATCCGGAGAGGAAGGTTCCGGCCAGGCTTCCGGCCACGCCGCAGGCATACAGCAAGCCAACGGTGCGTCCGGCCCCATAGCCTCGGCGCAACGCATCGCGAATGATAGCCGGGTTAGCCGCTCCCAGGAGCAAGGCGGGGAGAAAGAAGGCGCCGGCGGTATGTAATCCGATCTGTACCGGCCAGGAGAACCATTTGAGCGATTCGGTCTGCGTCAACAAGCGATTCAAGGGCACAGCGGCAATGCACAAGGCCGACGCCCCAACCAGTAGTCCGGTCGCCAGGCGTCTGACGGGCAAACGGTCGGCCAGAAAGCCCCCCAACAGGCCGCCTGCGGACATTCCCGCCAGGATCACGCCGATGACGGTTGTCCAACTGTAGAGTGATTGTCCGAATTGGCGCGACACCATGCGGCCCGCTACGAGTTCGACACTCATGACGCAGGCGTTGGCTAACAGGACAAGGGCAACAAACCCGACCCACCCCATGCCGTCGGCGGATTCGGCTTGGGGAGGCGTTGATTCTTCGCCTGGCGATTGCAAGCTCGATGGATGCCGATCCAGCAGCGCGTAGGCAAGACTGATCGATGCAAGACCCCCGGCGGCCGTAGTCAGGATGGCGCGTGCCCCCAGCCATGCGACGAGGCCGTATCCGGTGAGAAATGTGCCGACGATGCTGCCGGCCATGCCCCAGGCATACACGGCTCCGAGCGTTTTGCCAGCGGGCGCGTCGGCATCAAGCGCGCGGCGGGCTACAACAGGACTGATCATGCCCAGCACCACAGCGGGCAGGAGAAAGGTGATGGAGGTATGGGCAAAGATGCGCGCGGGCCATGACGCGGCCCACGGTTCGATCTGGCCCGCCCATGCATTCAGTGGCAGTATACCCAGCGTCGCTGCCGCCGCGACGGCAAACAGCCATGGCAATGCCCCGCGTCCCCGGGTGCGATCGGCCAATAGTCCACCGAAGTAGTTTCCGAACGAGATACCCGCGAGCATGATTCCGATGATGGCGGTCCACGTGTAGAGCGATTGGCCCACGTGGCGTGCAATCAGCCTGCCTGCGACCAGTTCGATGGTCATGATGCACGCGCTTGAACAGAATACAGTGAGATTCGCTTGTCGTTGAACGGTCAGAATTCGCATGCGTGCGTCAAGCCCGATCCAGCAGCCGATACGACTATCAGTCAGTGCTCTTAACGAAGAAGGAATCATACGCGGTTGTCAGACGTAGTTTCAACCTGCTTCTCTCGATGTCGTCACGGCATCGAGTTCGAGTTCGAAGAGGAGATCGTCTCGGCAGATGTCGTTTGGCATCGTGAGGACGGGGAATTTCGAGAGATTGTAGCGTTCGGCGTAGCGCGTGAAGGCTGGGGCGTCGGCTGCGAATTTGAAATAGGCGATTGCGCGGGTGGTATCGGCCCACGTCATGCCGCGCGAATCGAGGATCGCTTCGACGACGTCCATGGTTCGCTCGACTTGCCCGTCGACATCACCGAGGTGGACGGTCTTTCCGTCGGGACAGATGCTGGCCGTGCCGGAGATGAACAAACGCCGGTGGTCGGGATACGCAAGCTCGACGGCGCGGCTGAAACTCGAACCGTATTCGAGCGCTGGGCATTGAAGTGGCGACGGCACTGCGAATGCTCGAACGGCGTCCGTCTTCGTTTGTATGGCCAGCGCGCCGGCCATGAGCGCCGCGCCGACGATGTTGTGCCCCCCCACGCCCGTGCTGGCCGGCACGAGCCTGTCGAACACGCGCATTTCGCGGAAGAAATGGTCGCGGACGCCGTTGAACTCGTTGTACCACGACACGATGTTCCGGTTGTAAAACCACGTGCGGATAACGTGCGAAAAATCCATATCGGCGACGGATAGGGCTTCATTCAACGTCTGGAATACCTGCGTGGCCTGGCTCGCCAGCGAATCGGCGGGATCCGCAGGGGCTAAACCGGACAAACGACAATACCGCGCGTCGTCGTCTTCGAACAGCATGCCTAGCACAATGCCGTTGTGTTGCAGCGGTTTCACCGGAAGACCGGCCACGGCCCACACCTGAATGCCGCCCAATACCGTGGAGGTGTCGCAGCCGTCGTCGGACCACAGCAGGGGCCAGGAAGGCGGACCAAACGCGTCGTCGAACGCGCGGCGGATATCGGCATCGCGGTACGAAATGCCGAGGATTTCCATGGACAGCACGCGCGCGTCTTCGGCGCGCAACCATGCGGCCAGTTCCGAGAATGGGCGCCCCTTGGCGGTCACGAAGAACTCGCGATGCGTGGGACGATGTAACGTAACGATGTGGAGGTCATTTCGACATAGCGTTTCAATGCGTGTTGTTAGAGCTTCCATGCGTACTCCGAAACTGCGTCAATGTTGGGCCGGGGAATTCAGAATTCAGGAGTCAGAATGAACGGAGGCGGTAGCGCCATTCTGAATTCTGACTCCTGACTCCTGAATTCCTTGTTCATCCGGCGTCAATAGGACAACACGAATGCGGCGAGATCCGTCAGTTGGTCCTGCGAGAGATTCGAGGTCTTCCCGTGTTTGTCGTCTTTGTTGAACGTGGTCAGCACATCCATGATCGTCGTCGCGCGTCCGTCATGCAGATACGGCGCGGTGCGCCAGACCTCGTTAACCGACGGAGTATCAAACGGTTTCTTATCCATTTCGGTGGCGGTACCGACCTCGTACGAATGCAGGTCGGTTCCCAGCGGCTCGATGTGGCATTGCATGCAGCCTGCTTGCTCGAAGACGGCCTTGCCGCGCTGGGCCGCTTCGCCGGCGTAGGGCGACGCCACCGGCGTGAGCGCCTTGAGATATTCGTCGATGGCCTTGGCGTCTTCTTCGGGACGTACGGCGAATTGGATAAATTTGATGCCGGCGCGGACCGCCGTTTCGGCATTGTCGCGTATGCCCAAGCTCATCGAGGGCGGCGTCCGGTGGCTGAACAACATGCTCTTGCTGTTTTTCGGATTGCCCATGCCGTCGTTGAGCAGATCCCAATTCAACGCGTCGGAGCGCGCGTCCGGGTGGCAACTCTCGCAACTCTGCCAATGCTGGAAACACAAGGCCGCGTCGTTGAAGAACATCTCGCCTTTGCGCACGGCGGACATTTCCTTTTCGGGACCCAACGCGATCGCCTGGGTCTTGAGGCGCGCGTCCGGACTCAGGTCCACGACGCCGAGGTTGTCCGTGAAGTATTGAGCCGCGAATACGCTGTTGCCCACGCACGCGATCCCGCGCGGGCCGTTGCCCGGCAGGTGAACGCGTTGCCGTATCCCGACCAGGAACGACAGGTCGTTCGGAACATCTTCGGGCTTCTGCGAAACTTCGGTCACGGGCGCGCCGGACGCCACTTTGTCGAGACGTTCATGGAGTTTCGCCGCGTCGATCACGCTGATCTCGTGGGTGCCCGCGTGCGCGACGCAGATGAAGCGGCCGTCGGCGCTGCATGCCACGCCCCACGGATTGGCCGCGCCGAGATCGACGTCGTCGAGCAAAACGGTATTGAGCAGTTTCTGCTCCGGGACATTCACGATGCTCAGCGCGTTCGTGTTCATCCAGCCGCGCTCGAGTTGCGTGGTCGGCATTTGATAGCGGCCGAGGATGTGCGTCGCATAAGCGAACTTGCCGTCGGGCGATAGGCCGATCCCGCGCAGCCCCGAAGAGCCGTTCGGCAGTTGAATATTTTTCGCAACTTGTTTCGACGCCGTGTCGATGATCGAAATCGACGCCGCCGTATAGTCGCCGTTGGACGGACCGTTCGGGAGCTGATTGCCGACCACGAGGACTTTGCCGTCCGGTGTCAGCGCTGCCGCGACGGGTTCGCGCAAGACAGGGATCCGGGCCGATTCGGTCTTCGTCGCGAGGTCGATGACGGAGACGTCGTTGTTGAACCGGTTGCAGACATACAGCGTCTTGCCGTCCGGGCTGAGTTGCGGCGCCATAGGCGTATGGCCTGCGGGCAACGCGTCTATTTCGGCGTTGGTTTGCGCGTCCACAACGACAACTTTTCCGGGCGATTCGCCGCCGGTCACGTAGATGCGGCCGTCAGCCGCCGATACGGCCACGCCGGACGGCGCAACGCTCAGCGCAATCTCGCGGACCACCGCGCGGGTCGCGATATCGACGACGGCAAGGCGTTGCGCGCCGGATTCGGCCACGTACAAAAGGCTCCCGCTCGGACTTACGGCCAACGCCACGGGCGACAGGTAATCCTCCGCATTTGCCGTTGTCGTTCTCGCGATCGCCAAGGTCATCAGCGCCAACGTCCAACCAATCCTATGTCTCACGTGCAAACTCCTTGTGTTCAAAACCCAACTCATCGAAGGAAATTCCATGTTCCCATCCGTCATTGCGCCGGTATCGCTACCCGGAAACCGACATTGTACACGGGTTGCCACGGTTCATAGGCCAAGCGGTACGACGCAGTCGCGCGTTTGGGCCGGTCGCGCCACGAACCGCCGCGCACGACCTTCTTGCCTTGAGGCTGGCCGTCGTCGCGGCCGTCCGCAACGTTGTACGGATACGGCTTGTATGTCGTGAGCGTCCATTCGGCGACATTGCCGTGCATGTCGAACAGACCCCACGCGTTCGGTTTGTAACGGCCAACCGCCGCGCCGAGTTTCGCGCCATCGTTGAACCGTCCATCCTTCGGAACAAAGTCATCCTTTGGACTCGGATTCGAAATCGGCTGAGGATTGATGCCCGATACCGCGAGCAACGCAATCGACGCGTCCGCAAGATTCGCAAACGGCGAGAAATCCGCGTCCATATCGCCGTAGCTGAACGGCGTATCCGCGCCCGCGCGACAGGCCCATTCCCACTGCGCCTCGGTCGGCAACGAAGATGCGCCGCCACATTTAGCGCCCAGCCAGCCACAAAAAGCCAACGCTTCTTTCCACGTGATACGGATCGCGGGGTCGTCGGGGCCTTCCGCCGAGTAGCCGGGCGTTGTGTGGTCTTTGGAATGTTGATCCTGATAACCGCTACGGTGAGCCGGGTCGAAGCACGCGTATTGGCGATTCGTAATTTCGGTGACGCCCAGCCAGAACGGCTTGTCGATCGCGACGGCCGTCTTTGGCCATTCGTCCGCAGCGCCCGCGCCGCCCATCGCGAATTCGCCCGTCGGCACGAGCGCGAATTCCATCTTGATGCCGCCGCCCAGATCAACGACGCGGCGCGTCTCCGGGCCTGCCTCCTTTTGCCGCTTCGCGGCGTCATCCGCGGCGAAAGGCCAGCCGGGGGCCGTTACAACCTGCGCAGGCGGCTCCGGCTCCGGAGCGGGTTCGATGAACGCCGTCGATTGCGGTGGCAGGTCTGGAATCGCTTCCGGGTCTTCAGGCCGATTGGCGTACTTGGTTTTCATGTCGATGCGCCGCTGACGGAAGTCCTGCGCGATCGCGTGATGCTCGCCCCACGTACCGTGGTCCGGCACGTTCAAATCGATCCACGTGAAGAGCCGGTCGAACGCCTCGCCGTCGAGTTGCACGCCGTGATGGCCCTTCTCGAGCAGTTGAATCAGTTCGCTCGTACTGGCGCTAAACTCAGTCGGTTCCTGGAGATGATAGTCGCTTTCAGGACCGGGCCGCCGTACATACGGGTGCAGCGCGAGGTACGACGGCGTGAAGTTGCTCCAGCCGTTCTTGTCCTTGCGCGTGAAATCGGGTAGCTTGCTCCCATCCGGGCGATCCTCGCCATTGTGGCAGCCCACGCACCGTTGATCGAGCACGGGTTGCACGTCGCGTTTGAAGCTGAACCCGCGCGCGGGTCCACGCCACGGCGCAATCTCGGACGGGGCGCGTCGCGCAGCATAGTTTGCCGAGGACGGCGGCGTCATATTCTGTTTTTCGTGGCAACCGATGCAGGATAGGGTTTCGCCGGGCATGGCGGTAAACCAACTGCGCATGAGTTGGAGCGCGCGCCCGTGTTCGTCGAGCGGCTGCACGGCGATGGGCATGTTCGCAGGCACGCGAAAGAACGCCGAGCCGTCTTCTTCGACCGGTACCGTGCCGAGGATTTGGTGCACGTCCCACGGGCCTTCGACACCGATGTTGATGTGCCCGCCCATTTGCGGATAGCAGTAATGGACCGCATACACGCGCAGGTTTTTCACCGTACCGCGCGGTACGCCCTTGAGTCCGTTGCCTGCGTAGATGTTCGCCAGATAGACCTGCCCGTCCCGGCGGTCGAGCTTGACCTTGTCCTGGATGACCGGCGGCCGCACGGTTTTGCGCAACGGGACCGGCTCGAACAACGCGTAGCCCGGCGTCTCCGCGACGAGCGTCATATTATCGAACACGTCGACGAGATAAATGCCCCACGAGGCGTCCGCCGTCGGCTTGCATGACACGAGAAAATACTTGTCGCTCAGCGGATACGGGTGCAAGAATTTCGGCCACGAACCGTCAACCAATGTGTCCGCAATGGTCGGCTCGACCTTCTTGCCGTAACCCGGAATGCGCTGGACGACGCCGTCCGCCTCGAACCGCCCCTGGGCCGGATCGAAAATAATCAACTCGCCCATCCGCGGCACACCGTGATGGCCCGATACGACCGCCACAATCTTGGTCGGCTCGTTGGGAATGGGACGCGCGTAGAAAGTCGAATTCGGCCAGTATGAATTGCTCTTGTAATGCTCCATCTGACCCGTGCCGTCCGGATTCATGTGGAACAGCAACCGGCTGAAATAATGCGGCGTATCCGAGTACTCCCAGCGCGTAAACATGATCTGTCCGCCGTTCAGAACCGTCGGACACCAGTCGTGATCCTGGTCGAAGCACAGCATCCGCGCGCCTTGGCCCGCAGCATCCATGCGACAAAGATTGGCGACCGTGTTCCCGCCGCCGACGCATGGGATCCCCTGGAAACACCGCGTCGAACCGAAGATGATTTGGTCGTTCGGCAGATAGCACGCGTCGTAATTGTCGACGTCCGGCTCTTCGCCCAGCGTAACCTGACGCAGGTTATTGGCGTCGATACCCATTTCCCAGATCTGCCAGCGGCCATGCGTGCCCGGCATGCTGAACAGCATCTTGCCCGCGTCGAAATGCAGGTCCACATCGCCGACGAACGCGCCGTCCTGCGGATGGAACAACGCAACCGGTTGCGCGGCGTCCTTGTAGTCGAGCGTCGCGATTTCGTTATCGTAACCGTGCGTCGACATGGCGCAGTTGCCTTGCCAGTTCTGTGGCAGGCCGAGGTTGCCTTCGCCGCGCTTGACGAGCAGCAGCTTGTCGAAATCCAAGAGCGGATTCGCGATCAGAATTTCGTGTTGCAGCGCCGCCAACTCGTCGATTTTCTTAATCCCCGCGTCGGGGTTCTCGGCGACCAGCAATCGTATTTCCGCGATCCGCGCGCTGGCCTGCGCGACTTTGTCGCGGAACTCTTTCGCGGGATATTGCGGAAATGCCGGGCCAAGATCGTTGATCGCCCGATCGAGCGCGTCGGGATTGAAGCGCCCGAGCGTGCTCAACGCGGACACGGCGCGGCGTGCCAGCGCATAGGCATTCAAACGCCCACGGATATCCTTCTCGCTGTCTTTCGCAAACTTCTCGAAGTCCCTCTGTGGACGCGCCGACCCTTCGCCGAGTTTGGCCATGGCGCGATTCATGATTGTCGTGTCCAACCCGAGCGTCTCAGCGGTATTGAACCACTCGCCGCAACGCCCGCGTGGGAAATCCTGTTCCATCCACCGCGCTTCGAGAGGAAAGTCGGCGCGTACGCGGCTCCACAACTCCGGCCCAAGATCCTTGCCAATCGAGAAACAGAACATGCACGTCTCGCGTTTGTTGAAGAACTTCAGCAGCAACCGGTTTTCGCCTGCCACGAGCGCGGCGGGGATCATGACTTGGTTCGGCTCGGCGGCGCGCTCGACGTCTTGCGAATGCACCTTCGCGCCGTTGAGCCAGACTTCCATACCGTCGCTGTTTCCGATCGAAAGCGTAACGTCGATGGGCGCGGCCGCCGTCAACGTGCGGTACAGATAGCTCGTGATCGCGTTCTCGGCGCGCAACGAGTGGACAAATCCGTCAGGCCACGCGGACTGCTCGTTCCACAACGGTTTGCCGTCAGGCCCGGCGGCCTGCAAATCGACGCCCTGTTCCGGGAAGAACGTATCCGCCAATCCTGTAGCCGATATCGGCGCGGTATAGCGCCACGTACCGCACTCGATACGCATGCGTTCCATTTCGGCCTTGCGCCATTCCCAGAATCGGGCGTGCGTGTCGGCCATCGTTTCGGACCACGTCCCCTCGCGCGCATAGAGCTTCGCGACGTCGGGTTGATCGTCCTGTCCCCGGCCCGGCGCATTCCAAATAGAAACGCACGCGGCCAAACAAAACGGCAATAAGACCAGCGGGTAAGAACGCCTCATGAACTACCTCCACGATACAAGGATGAAGGATGAAGGATGAATCAGCGGAGGAATTCAGAATTCAGGAGTCAGAATGAACGGAGGCGGCAGCGCCATTCTAAAGCCGACGCGGAAGCCTTGCGCGCGGCGTTCTGACTCCTGACTCCTGAATTCCTTGGTTCATCCTTCATCCTTCATCCTTCATCCTTTCCTCCTAACTCCTTCTCATTACTATCCAAGTTTGGCTTGCGGATGGCTGAAACGCAGCCCTGTGCCGTCGTGATACGTCGCGTACTCGGTCACGATGGCGCCTTCCGGTCCGGCCTTCATCCAATGCCACTGTTCTGCGCCGGCCAACTCGCCGACTTCGCCCGGCAACAGTTTCTTCTCGGTCTTTGCCTTGCAGCATTCCTTATGCGACGGCGAAATGCGCTCTTCGACACCCGCCGTTGGTTCGCCTTCGCCGTAGACGTGAATGTAACCGTGACGCGGCTGCCACGCTTCCATCTTCGGCCCCGCATCCGCCGTCTTGACGTGTTTGTGTTCGGGAATCATCTGGCCGGGCAACAGATAAATTTCGTGCCCAAAATAGTTGTCCTTCTTGTTGTTCACCCAGAAAATACCCGCCATGCCGACTTCGGTAAACTTGCCGACACCGAAATCGAGCGCCCAGAAATCCGCCGTGCGCAACCGGTCGACGATCGGATAGTTGAACGCCGTCATCATCTCGTAATAGGCCAGCTTTGCGGCCTCGGCGTCGAACTTTCCATCCTTGTAGAAGTCCTCGTTCTTATACTTCTTGAGCGCAGCGGCGACCTGTCCCGCGCCAACCACCGCGATGGCCGCGCCCGCCGCCACACCGGCCATCATATTGCGTCTGCTGATATCCATGTTCGCGACTCCTTTTTTACTTCTCGCTCTTTTTGTTTTTCAGCGTGTTGTACATGTCGAACGCCTTTTCCGGCGATTCATGTTTGTGGACGACCGCGCCGACGGCCTGCGCCATGGCGATGGGATCGTCCGCTGCGAAGATGTTGCGGCCCATGTCGACGCCGCACGCGCCTTGGTCGATCGCCTTCCAGGCCATCTTGAGCGCATCGAGTTCGGGCAGCTTCTTTCCGCCGGCGATAACAATCGGGATTGGACACGACGCAACGACTTCATCAAAGCCCGGTTCGCAATAGTAGGTCTTCACGAAGTGCGCGCCCAGTTCGGCGATCACGCGGCAGGCCAAGCTAAAATAGCGCGCGTCGCGGGCCATTTCCTTGCCCACCGCCGTCACGCCGAGCACCGGCATGCCGTACTTCGCGCCTTCGTTGATCAGGTACGAAATATTCGCGAGCGTTTCCTTTTCGTAATCGGCGCCGATGCAGACCTGCGTCGTCACGGCAGCGGCGTTCATCGCGCACGCTTCCGCCAGCGTGACGCCGATGACCTCGTTGCTCAAGTCCCGAAGGACCGTTGCGCCCGTGCTGCTGCGCAAAACCACCGGTTTGTGTACGGTGGGATCGATACAGGTGCGCAACGCGCCGCGCGTACACATCAGGCAGTCAATGTGCTTAATCAGCGGCGGGACCACGAGGTCGATCCGTTCGAGGCCCGTTGTCGGCCCCATGATATAGCCGTGGTCGAAGGCCAACATGACCGTCCGTCCGCTCTTGGGATTGAAGATCTGCGCCAGCCGATTCTTCACGCCCCAGCCGAGGTGCGCCGAGCCTTTCAGGAAGAACCCATGCTGTTTCATGGGAACGCCGATACCATAGTCTTTCTTGTCGTCCGAACTCTTGTCATTGTCAGGCATGTTGTTGTGCTCCTTTCAAGAAACCGTTGAAGATCAGGGCCACGGACGTCGCGCCCGGATCCGCTGTGCCAATACTTTTTTCCTTTATGTTGCGCGCCCTGCCGAACTTGGCGATCATATCCGTAGTCGCCGCCGCGCCGGTTTCGGCGGCCTGCGCCGCCGCGCTCAGCAAAGCTATCACGTCGCCCGTCGCCGCATTCGCGCAAGCCGCTTCGACCGCAGGGACGAGCGCGTCGATCATCGTTTTGTCGCCGGGCTGCGCCTTGGTTTGCTTGCGCAGGTTCGCCAAGCCCGACTCGAACATCGCGGCAAGTCGAGCCGCGTCCGCAGACTCGCCGTCGGCCGCGTTGGCCATGCCCGCAAAGAACAGGCCCAGCAACGGACCAATCGCGCCGCCGTCAACGCCCATGATCGCCCAACCAAGGTCGCGCAAGAGCGTTTTTATATCGCATCCGGACGTGCCGTCGACGGTCTTGTCGATCAAAGCCATCGCGCGGACCATCGTGGTACCATGATCGCCGTCGCCGCCCACCGAGTCGAGTTTGGACAACTGCTCGTGATTCGCGCGGACTTCCCCGGCGGCGGCCTTCAACATCCGCGATACGCCGTTGTAATCGATCGCCTGCACCATCCTCGGTTCCTACTTAAACGTCAGCGCGGGCGAGCAGCAGGGAGCGTCCCACAGCGCCAGCAATTCCGCGTCCATGCGCGCAACGCACATCTGGAAGCCCGCCATTTCCTGCACGGTAAGAAACTCGCCCGCGATGCCGCGCGCCATCTTGATGCCCTTCGCTTCGAGCAACTGCTCGACGCGGCGCAACACGAGGTACAACTCCATCAATGTCGTCGCGCCGACGCCGTTCAATAAGACGAGAACCTCTTCGCCGGACTTGACCTTAAGGTCGCCCAACAGGGCATCGAGCATGATCTCGGCCGTCTCGTCGGCGGTTTTCAGATTCTGCGTGCCTCCGCCCGCTTCGCCGTGCTGGCCCATGCCGACGATCATGACACCGTCGGGGATCTCGGCAATCGCGTCGCCCGTGGACGGATGCGTCGCGCCGCCCACGGCCACGGCCAACGTTGCCATGTTGCGTTCCATGCGCTCGGCAATCGCGAGACAATCGTCGAGCGAGCGCCCCTGCTCGGCGGCGGCCCCCGCCACCTTGACGACGAGAAGTGCGCCCACAAGCCCACGGCGCTCGTCGGGTTTGTCGCGCGGCCCGGAGGAGATATCCTCGTGAGTCAGGATCTGCTTGACCTTGATCCCTTCGCCCTCGATCATCTCCATCGCGATATTCGCAGACATGACGTCGCCTGCGTGGTTGAGCACGACGAACAACACGCCCGCGTCGCGGCTGGCCATCCGCATCGCTTCGAGGACGCGCGGCGGACCCGGCGCAGCGAAGATCTCGCCCGGCACGCTGATATCGAGCATGCCTTCGCCGACGAATCCGCTCAGGGCCGGCTCGTGGCCGCTGCCGCCCAGCGTCACAAGAGCAACGCGGTCCTTCGGCTTCGGATGCGCGCGCACGACAAGGTTGTTGCCCGCCAACGCGACCGTACGCCGATTGGCGAGGGCAAATCCTTCGAGTAATTCGTTCACGAGATTATTTGGATCGTTGATGAACTTCTTCATAGCCATATTCGTTATCCCTCTTCACCTGCGTAGGGTGGGTGCAGCAAAGCGAAACCCACCATTATGACTCTCGTTGGATGCGGTGGGTTACGCTACGCTTCACCCACCCTACTCGAAGCGTTAACGCCGCTGCATCAATTCGAGTACCGCATCGCCATCCATGACAAACGCGCAACGCAACGTTTCCGTAGCGTCGAACGGCGGGATAATCACATTCTGCCCCTTCAACGCCTCGTCCAGATTTGGCACAATAAACGCGGCGTGGCACCCCGTCTTAACCGCCTCGTGCATGGGGCTATCCGCTTCGAACCGCAGAAACTCGATCCGAT
>CAIYET010000280.1 GCA_903925285.1 Candidatus Hydrogenedentota bacterium
CCCGCGCCGACTCGAGGGCAGCGCATACTGGGTCGACCACGAATTTTACGAAGGGATGCTGGACCACATCGTCGCGCAATTGGTACGCGCCGGTTTCCGCATACTCGTCGGCCACGGTCATGGCCCGTCGGTCCAAGCGTGGCTTGGGCGCAAGGTCGCGTGGGAGGCGCGATACGGCATCAAGGTTTTCGCGTGCTGGCGCGAGGACGAGAGCGACGGTTTGGGCATTCAAACGGATCACGCCGCCGCCAACGAGACGTCGCTGGTCATGGCGCTTCGTCCGGACTTGGTCAGGATGGAACAACTCAATCCCGATCCGGCCGTGCCGCCGCTGGGTATCGGCGGCGACGACCCGCGCGTTCATGCCAGCCCGGAACGCGGCCGGAAGGCCCTCGATATGCAACGCGAACGAATGGTCGGACTGCTGCGCGACGCGTTGCTGCAGGTCTGACGGATGAGCTACGCGATCGGCATCGACACAATCTTCCTACGGCCCACGTCGCGTATTGCGCATACGGAATACTGCTCGAACGACGCGCTCAGGCGCGCGCTGCTGCCGGACGGCGAGGGCTGTCTCGAAGACGCGCTGGATATGGATTTCATCTGGAGCACGAACGACGGCCCGAATCCGTGGAGCGCGCGTGGGCGCGTGACGGATATGGGCCACGCGGAATTTCTCGAAAACGGCGTCGACAAACGTGAGCCGAAACCGTGCCCGTTCCGCGACGCCGCCGACGTCCTGGAATTTGACGCGGTCCAGGAGTACGGTCTGCCGGACATGGACGATCTAATCGCGTACTACGAACAGGAGTATCGCGACTTCCAACGCGCGCGTCCGAACCAGGTCGTCACGGGCGGCTACTATAAGACGATCGTCTCTGGGGCGATCGAGGCGTTCGGCTGGGACATGCTGCTTACGGCCGCAGCCGATCGGGACGGATTCGAACGCGTGCTCGATTCGATATTCCGTCTGAGTCTGCACCATTACGAGGCGTGGGCAAAGACTTCGATCGAGGCGTTCATCTCGCACGACGACATGGTCTGGACCGAAGGAGCGTTCATGGACCCGGCGTTCTACCGGCGGGCGATCTTCCCGCGCTACCGGCAACTGTGGAACGTGCTCAAAGAGGCAGGCAAGAAGGTTCTGTTCTGTTCGGACGGCAATTTCACGATGTTCGTGGACGACTTGGCGGACGCGGGCGCGGACGGGTTTATTTTCGAGCCGCTGACGTCGCTCGAACGAGTCGCCGAGGATTACGGCAAGACGCATATGATTGGCAGCAGTTACGTGGATTGCCGGACCCTGACGTTCGGCACGCAATCGGAAATCCAGGCGGAAGTCGATGCCACGTTGCGCCTCGCACGCGATTGCAAAGGCTTCATGTGCGCCGTCGGCAACCATATTCCAAGCAATGTACCTGTCGAGAACGCCTTGTTTTACTTGTCGTATTTGAAGCAACACTGGAATCGATGATTCAAGGAATCTCGTTTCCTAAACATCGGCGCGCAGGTATCGAACGGAAAACGGCACGGGTGTTGGAGTGACGGCATGAAACGGGTATTGATAACGGGTGCGGCTGGATTCATTGGTTCACATTTGGCGGAGCGGCTGTTGGCGCGGGGCGACAGGGTGGTCGCGGTGGACGAGTTTAACGATTATTACGATCCTCGGGTGAAGCGGGCCAACATCTCGGAAGCGTCGAGGAACGAACGGTACACGTTGTATGAAATCGATATCTGCAACGAAGCGCTGCTGCGCGAGGTGTTTGCCAAGGAGACGCCAGAGGTTGTGGTTCATTTGGCGGCGCGTGCGGGCGTGCGTCCGTCGGTGGAAGACCCGAATTTGTACCACCGGGTCAACGTGATCGGGGGCCAACACGTTCTGGATGCGTGCCGGGATTTCGAGCCGTCGCATTTGGTGTTCGCGTCGAGTTCGTCGGTGTATGGCGGTTCGACGGATGTGCCGTTTCGCGAAACGGATCCGGTGATGCGGCCCGTAAGCCCGTATGCGGCGACGAAGCGGATGAATGAGCTTCAGGCGCATGTATACAGCCATTTGTATGGACTGAATGTGACGATGTTGCGTTTTTTCACCGTGTATGGTCCGCGTCAACGGCCAGACATGGCGATCTACAAGTTCACACGCCTGATTCTGGACGGAAAGCCGGTGCCGATGTTCGGAGACGGTTCGACGCAACGCGACTATACGTATATCGACGATATCATCGACGGTTTGGTTCGGTGCGTGGATAGGCCGTTCCGTTATGAGATTTTCAATTTGGGCGAGCAGCACACGACGAGTCTGCGCGATTTGATCGATTTGGTTGCGCGGCATTGTGGCAAGCAGGCGATTATCGAGCCGCGTCCGTTACAGGCGGGCGACGTGTCGATCACGTACGCCGATATCGAGCATGCGCGCGCGTTGCTAGGCTATGCGCCGCGCTTCTCGATGGATGAAGGCGTGGGGCGGTTCGTGGAGTGGTTCAAGACGAAGGATGAAGGATGAAGGATGAAGGATGAACAAACAACAGCTTCGTTCCTCTTCCATCCGTAAGCCTCTTCCATTGCGCAGAAAGCATTTCATCCTTCTTCCTTAGACCCGTTGACTTCCGGCGTATCCGCGCTGATATAATTGACCAAAACGGATTTGGACCGGCGTGTAGGCGGCCGGGCGAACAGGAAGGAAATATTTTATGAAGCGGATTGCGGATTTGAGACTTGCCTTCATCAAAGAGGCGCAAGGCTTTCGCGCCTCGATTCATCCTTTATCCTTCATCCTTGCGTGCGCGCTGGTGTTGGCGTGCGGCATCGCCCATGGGCAGGAGCCGGCGCGGATGCGGCTCGTCTTCTCGTGCCAGCCCGACAACGACTTGTATGACTTGCTGTCGTCGCGGGGCGGGACGTGGATGCGGTTCGATACGCCGATCGAGGCACTTCGTTATGCACCCAATGAATCGGGTGTGCTGATCTTGGCGGACGAGTACCCTGAGGTGCAGACGGATGTCTCCGAGGACATGATCGATCTTGCCGGGCGCAAGAATGTGAGGCTGTATATCGAGTACCCCGAGAGTCTTCTGGGATATATCATCCAAGCGCCGCGCCTGGTGCGAAGCGAGCGGATCGTCGTAGAGTCGGATTTTTTTGGACCCAATCTTTCGATGGGCCGCGTCTTTTCGTTGCACGATTATTTTATCACGCCGACCAATATCCGGTATTCGCACCTGGTTGCGTCGCGCGTGGCGGGTTTCGACACGATTGCCTACCCGATGCCGCCTTTTACCGAGCCGACTCAGCCGGGCGCCAAGGCGTTCCCGATCCTCTACAAGTTCCCTATCGGCGATGCGTTGCTGGCGACAACGAAACTGAGCCAGTTCGTGAAAGGCCGTTACGCGCCGACGGATGCGTGGCGCACGATGTGGGGGTCGAGTCTGGAATGGTTGGCGCAGCGTAAAGTCGTGGTGCCGTTATGGACGCTGAGCGTGGGGCCGTCGTTCCAGCGGGAAGAGACGCTGCCGACCGACGGGGGACGCCAAGCGGTGCGGCGAGGCACGCAGTGGTATTTCAATGCGAAGTTGCTTGTGCATCCTGCGTGGCAGGCGAAAGCCGACGCCGCGCGCAATGCGCCCGATAGTATCGGTCCGCGTCCGGATGCGGCATGGCAAGTTGGCGACGGCGCCTTGGGTTTGCTGGAAGGTTTCTCTTCGCGAATCGATCCGGAGGGATTCCAGCCGGTCCGCTATGTCTTGCGTGCGGACTGCATGGGCGAGGCGGCGATGGCCATGGCCTTCGACGCGACGGTGAACAGTGCCGCGATCAGCCGTGAGACGGCGGCAAATCTGATCGACTTCGTCTACAGCGGTTCGGAATTGGCCAAGGGGCCACGTGGCGATGTGAAGAGTCCTTCCTACGGATTGGTGGGATGGAACACGACGAACGGCTTGGGCGTGTACTACGGCGATGACAACGCGCGGAGTCTGCTTGGCACGATCACGACGGCTGCGCTGGTTAAGGACGACCGATGGAACGAACCCATCTTGCGGTGTCTGCTGGCGAATCTGCGCACGACGGGGTCGCAGGGGTTCCGGGAGAATCGTATCGAAGAGGAGCAACTGCAACGGGCTGGCTGGCTGCATTATTTCAACACGCCGACGGTTGAGGTGAGTCCGCATTATCAGGCGTACTTGTGGGCGGCGTACCTGTGGGGTTACAAGCAGACGGGCTACGCGCCGTTTCTCGATCGTGCGAAGCAGGCCATTCGCGTGACGATGGAGGGCTATCCAGCCAAGTGGCGCTGGACTATGGGTCTTCAGGAGGAACGCGCGCGCATGTTGTTGCCGCTGGCGTGGCTTGTGCGCGTCGAAGACGTGCCGCCGCATCGCGAATGGTTGTGCCGCATCGCCGATGACCTCGTTGCGAACCAAGCCCCGTGTGGGGCGATGCGAGAAGTGCTCGGCGAAACCGCGCAAGGTTTGACGACCCCGCCGCAATCGCATGACGAGTACGGAATGCGCGAATCGCCGATTGTCCAATCGAGCGACGACCCGGCCTGCGACCTGCTCTACACATGCAACTTCGCGTTGATGGGATTGCACGAGGCTGTGGCGGCGGGAGAAAGCAAGTATGGGGACGCTGAAAAGAAACTTGCGGATTTTCTCTGCCGCATCCAGATTCGCAGCGAGAGCCATGTTGAACTCGATGGCGGCTGGTATCGCGGCTTCGACTTCAAGCGTTGGGAATATTGGGCGAGCGACGGTGACACCGGTTGGGGCGTGTGGTCCATCGAATCCGGCTGGTCGCAAGCTTGGATCGTGAGCGCGCTGTCATTGCGCGAACTGAAAACGTCGCTATGGGATCTCGCCGCGAACACGCAAGTGGCCGGCATCGCCGATGCCACGATTCGCGCCATGATGGGCGGCGCGACCGAGATACCGTCCGATGAAAAGTCCGAGCACCTCGCCGTCGGCAAGGCCGTAACCTCGGCGACGTCCTACGCGACGCCGTTCAGCGGTGGCGGCCCGAACGCTTTAACGGACGGACGGATCGGCAAGCCGGATCTGACGCATCCCGCGTGGCAAGGTTACGAAAGCACGGACCTCGAGGCAACGGTGGATTTGGGTGCGGCAATCCCCGTCAAGCATCTCGAGACGCAGTATCTTCAAACTACCGCAAAGAGCGTCTTCTATCCCAGCACGGTCGAGTATTCGATTTCCGAGGACGGCACGAACTATCGCGCCGTGGGAACGGTCGCCAACGACATTCCACCGACCACAGAAGGACCGGCTGTTAAAACATTCGCGGTGGACTTGCCCGAAGCCGCGAACGCGCGATACGTGAAAGTCCGCGCCAAGAACGTGACAACAATCCCCGAAGGTCTGGCGTCGGCAGGTAAGCCCGCCTGGCTTTGCGTCGATGAATTCGTGATTCGGTAGACTTGAATTGTAGATTATAGAGCCTCTTAGGCTTTAGGCTTTAGGCTTTAGGCTTTAGGCTGCAGGCTGTAGGCTGTAGGCACAGCCTACAGCCTAAAGCCTAAAGCCTCTATAGATTGACAGGAAGAACTCGTGCCGCCGCGAATCCGCAATCTACAATTCTACGATGTCGTGACTGGCGGAAGGTCTTTTCCTTGCAGTAGAACGTTGACCATCGAAGCGAGCACCGAGAATACCGAAAGCAGGAAATCCGTCGTGGTCGGCATACCCGTGCCCAAGTCGCCTTCGGCGGCCTTAGACAAAATGCGCACGTGTTTCATGATCGCATACTCCCTTCCGTAGCAGGCGCCTTGCTGTCCGTAAGCCCACACGTATCGAACACTATACCGTCCAGGAACGAAAATGTAAACCCAAAAAAGGCAGTCGGAATTCAGAATTCTGTATTCTGTATTCCTATCGCCTTTTCTAAGGTCAAAAGCGTATTGCTTTTTGCGTAGAAGTGCGGTATGATCCCTTAGGTGCGGTATGAAGTGCGGATGGGAATGACTTTCAGCAGGAATGGACGCCGTTGGACGTGCGTTCAGACCTTTTGTAGATACATATCGACAGAATAACCGATACGGGATCTCCGAACGCGGAGATCCCGGCGCTTTTTAGGAGCGCCAACGCCGGATTCCCGCCCGGCTCGATTAAACGGTTGATTGCGTTGGACTTGAGTTATACGACGCGCAATGCGGGGGCGCGACGTTCGAGGAGATAGTTGGAATATATGTCACGTGGCGACCATGTTCGTGTCCGCCGCTTGGGATACTGGCATCACGGAATCGACTGTGATGACGGTGCGGTCATTCATTATTCGGGAGAGCTTTTCGACCAGAAACGCAACGCTGCGGTACAGCGCACGCCGCTGGCCGAGTTCGCGCGGGGCGGGCAGGTCGAAACGGTATTCTACGACGAAGCGGATTCCCCCGACTGCGTCATAATGCGGGCCGAAAGCCGACTCGGTGAGTCCGAGTACCGGGTTCTCATCAACAACTGCGAGCACTTCGCGCGCTGGTGCAAGACGGGCCGCCACGAAAGCAGGCAGGTGAAAAACGTCCTGCGGACGGCGGGCCTACTGTGCGCGAGCATGGCAGGCATCATCGCAAGCGCGATCATCGTCAACGTCCGCCGGGCCAATCGCCAACACCACGCATAGTTGTTGCGCTTCGTTCTTGCTTCTCCCGTAAGGCAAGCAAGCGGCAATCTGCGTTTATCCTAGAAACGGCAGTTGGTGCAGGCAGACATTGCCTATTTCGTAGCCTGTCCCAAATGACACTGGGCGCGAAAGCCGCCACGATGCGTGCTGGCATTCATGATGGTCACCCCCACGACGGTTCGCCCCTCTTGGCGAACCAGAATGTCTTCATCCACCTCCACCGTCTTTGTCGCACGCTGTGGTTTGCGGAAACTAATGTACAAGACATCCGCCTCATCGTCGTAATCCATCCACACGTTCCGCACAGGCAACGCCAACATGTCGCGCACCAACGCGGAGCACATGTCCACGGCCCGCTCCCGTCCTTGCGCTACCGTCTCGGCCATACGATGTCTCCTTTCGGCCTGCCGTCAAGCGTATAGGCGGTAATCACGAATCCATCGTTTCGCGTCACCTCCCGATAGACTACAACAAGCCATTTCTTTCTTGCCATATTCCGGGCCGCCTTCAACGTGCCCTCATTTCCACGAACAACGAACGCTGGGCTTTCTATTGCATCCAGCACGTCATGGAAACGGCCCGCCAGGTCGTCATGGTTCTCCACGATATGATACCAGCGTTCGTGGGTCAGCCGGACGCTCACGCCGTGGACGGAATGGGCAATATCCACTATCCTCTCCCGCATACCAAGTTCCGTTGGCGGCTGGGTTCACACATCATTTCATCGAGTATCGCACGACGCATTCGGTCCGGTCAAAGCGTCATCGGCGCGGCCATCGCCAGCAACACCTCGGGCGGAACGGGGGTGGGTCCGGGGTGTAAATAGTCTTTCCTTCATTTTCATGTGTGTACACGCCCTCTTTGCCGCCGAATTTCGCAAATGCGGCGGGGCGTAGCGGCGAACGAGAGAGTTGGCGCGGAGGGTCCGAATCGGTTATAATATGGGTATGAAGATGGCGATTTCGATTCCCGACCCAGTCTTTCAGGAAGCGGAACGGTATGCGCGCCGCGCCAAGCGGTCGCGTAGCGATCTCTATAGCCAAGCGATTGCCAAATACCTTGCGCGACATGCACCGGATGCCGTGACCGAAGCGATAAACCAGGTCTGCGCGGAAGCAGGCGGACCGATGGACCGGTTCGTTGCTGAGGCGGGACTCCGCACGCTGGAACACGTAGCGTGGTGAAGGTTGGCCAGGGGGATATCTGGTGGGCGGACTTGCCCAAGCCCACGGGTTCCACGCCGGGTTTTCGTCGGCCCGTGATTGTAATCCAAGGTGATTCCTTCAACCGAAGCCGGATTGCCAAGGTCGAAGGAATCAAATCATGGCCAAGTCAAAACTAAATCCGGTTCATCCCGGCGAAGTGCTGTCGGAAGAATTTCTAAAACCGTTGGCCCTCAGCCAAAACCGTTTGGCGCTGGATATCGGAGTGCCGGCACGGCGGATCAATGAAATCGTCTTGCGCAAACGTGCCGTCAGCGCCGACACTGCCCTGCGTTTGGCGCGCTACTTCAACACCACGCCTCGGTTCTGGATGGGTCTTCAGGCGGAATACGACCTCGACTTGGCTGCGGACAAACTCAGCGAGCGCATTACGCGGGAAGTACGCCCACGCCTGGTTTCCATACCGCATTCACTCTGAACGCGGCCCCGTTGTCAATGCAAAGTCGCTCAACACAAGCACCGCCAATATGGTATTCTTTCGCTGTTTGGCGGAATCGATATGGGAGAGAGACGATGGGATTCATTTGGCAATCGGGTTGGCGTTTTGGTTTGTTGATTGCGATCGGTCTATTGAGCGCCGTGATGGCTGTCGCGGAAACTCCGCTGCTACTACCGCTCCTTTGGACGGTGGATACGAAGACGTTCTTGGAGAGCCAGGCGTCGGTAGCGGACATCAATGGCGACGGACTGGATGAAATCGTCGTTGCGGGGCGCGAGGAACTGGTCGCGCTCGATGGCATGGGCGTCGAGTTGTGGCGGTGGCGGACGAAGGGACGCTTCATGACGTATCCTGCCGTGTACGCGCGCGCGGGTGCGTCGGCGCTGATCTTTGCCGCCGACTCTTCGGGCTGGATGTCGTGCTTGGATGGGATGGGCAAGGAACGTTGGCACGCGCAACTCGATGGGCCGTCGTCGTGGTCGTCGAGCGTCGTGGCGGACCTCGACGGGGACGGCGTACCGGAAGTCGTCCAGACGGACGAAACGGGCGTGGTGTGGGCATTTCGCGAGGAGTCGGGCGAGCGCGTTTGGAAGACGGTGCTCAAGGGTATGCCGGTCAGTCCCGCCGTGGCGGATATCGACGCGGATGGAAAAGCCGAAGTCGTTGTGTGTACGAACGCGGGCTTGTTGTTCGTGCTTAAAGCGGACGGTTCGGAGCTGTGGCGTAAAACCATTGGCGCCGCTTCGCAGACGTGGGCGACGTCCGCGCCGGTGATCTTCGCAGCGTCGGATGGCATGCGCCGGATCCTGGCGGCATCGAACGACGGGCGCTTGTATTGCTACGACGCGTCGGGCCGCGAACTGTGGCGGCGTGCGACGCGCGGCACGGTGGCGTCGAGCATCTCGGTGGGCGATATCGACCGGGATGGGCGTGCCGACATCTTTGCGATCACGCAACTCGGCGTCGTCCATCGCTTCGACGAGGACGGTGCGGCGTCGTGGGAAATCGACATGCAGGGGCGGACGCTCGCGGCGGGCGCGTTGCTCGATATCGACGGCGACGGGCGTATCGAATTCGTACTCTCGACGCAGAGCGGGCATCTGATGGTATTGAACGACCGGGGCGAGACGCGCTTCGACCATCAGTTCGACAATCGGACGATCAACGTCACGCCGGCCTTCGGTACATTCGTGGCAGCGAAAGATCGTCTATCGATGGTCATTGCGGGCGGGGAATCGGGCAAAATGTATTGTTTCAAGACGCCCGCACCCACGAACGCGGTTATGCAATGGACGGCGTACCGAGGTAACGAGATGAAACAGGGCGCGTGGATGGGACTCGCCGCCACCGACGCGACCGCCATGACGCCCGCGAACCTTTCGCACGACCGCATCCTGTCGGGCGAGGATATTCTGTTTCGGATCAAGCGGCCTGCGGCTGAGGCGGCGATCTGGACCGCGACCGCGACGTGCGTGCGCCCCGATGGCGCTAGGGTAAGCGCCGTTACGAAGATCGTCGGAAACAGCGGCATTCTGCCTATGACGGTATCGTCCGCGATACCGGGCGCGTACCGTTTTTCGTGGACGCTGACGAACCCCGAAGGGAAATCCTTGGCGTCGGGCGACCGCGAGGTCTTCATCGTGCCATTCGACAACGACCGTGCGTTGGCGGCGCGCGCTTCGGACGCCTTGGGCGCGGCTGCGAAAGATCTCGCTGCTTTGCTGCCCGGAACGGCACGTGCGCTCGTTCGCGAGAAGACGTTGCTCGATGCGGACGCTCAGTCGGCGTTCGCACTCGAACAGGCCTCGATTGGCGGCGGACCGCAACGCGAGGAAGAAGTCATCGCCACGGCGTCGCGATTGAACCAGCGGGCGAAACGTTTGCAGCATGTGGCGTCGGCGGTGCGTGCAGCGTCCGCGCTGGGAGCGTCGTCGAGCTTGCTTGCGTTCGAGGCCCCCGTCTGGGACAGCCGGGCGGTCGACGCGCTTGTGCCGGAACGCGCCGATAACCCGCTCAAGATATCGCGGCGCGCCGTGCCAGGCGAACACGAACCTGTGTCCGTGAAGTTGTTCAACGTGACCGACCGCGAGCTTGTCGTCCGTGTTCTGGTCGACAGCGTGCCGGGGGTAACGATAACACCGCACGAAGCGCTGGCCGTGCCGACGGGTATCGGGCAAGAGTCGTGGGACGCGCTGCCGCTGTTGAACAACGCGTCCGTCGTAAGGATTCCGTCGCTCGAGACGCGCGAGTTGTGGCTCGACATTGATCTCGCGTCCGCTAAGCCCGGCACGGTGGCGTTCAAGACGCGGCTCGAGGCGATCAACGGCGCAGGCGTGCTCGATGATACCGGGGCGGCGGCAGACGTACGCGCGCCCGAAACAGTCGTCGAGACGGCCATCGACGTGTTGCCGTTCGAGATGGCGTCGTACGGTTCCATGCGTCTGTGTACGTGGGCCGACGCGGACGGGCCGCAAGCGGCGGACTTGCTCGAGCACGGCAACAACGTCTTCCCGATGGCGTGGGGCAAACCTCGTTTCGACGAACAGGGAGCGTTCAAGGATATCGACTTCTCTAAATTCGACCCGCTCATCGAACGGTTACGAGACGCGGACGTCATGCTGCTGCTCAACGGCATTCCGGCGCTTCGCGCGAAGTTTGGTGAGCCGGCGTATGTGCCGGAGTTCAAGGCCTTCCTCGAAGGACATCTCGCGCATCTCGCCGAGTTCGGATTCGGCCCGGAACACGTCGCGCTCTATCCTTTCGACGAACCGGGCGGTGCGGGCTGGAATGGGGTAAACCAAGTCGTCGAGTTTGGCAAAGTAGCGAAATCGGTCCGCCCGGACATTGCGATTTACGTGGACGGCGGCGGCGAACTGCCGATGATGCAGGCCATGGCGCCGTATGTAAACATTTGGTCGCCGGGCTTGGGCCAACTGGCCGAGAAGACGCCGGAGATGGACATCGAACGCGCGCCGGGCAATCAACTGTGGTCGTACAATTGCGGCTATCCGTACGCGCGGCCCATCGGTACGGATCTGCGCAATATCAACATCGTAGGCGAGTATCGCATGGCCGCCCTGTTCGCGTTCCGGCACGGCGCGACGGGTATCGGGTTCTGGTGCTACAATCGCGGACCGGACGCCTGGCAACGCATGCAGATCGATTATATGATCGTCTACCCCGGCAAGGACGGCCCCGTTACGAGCCGGCGTTGGGAAGCCGTTCGCGAGGGCATCGAAGACACGCGCATCCTCACGGCGCTCAAGCAGCGTCTCGCCTCGAAAGAAAAACCGCTGCCCGAAGCCGTGCAGTCCAAAATCCGCCATGCCATCGACGCGACGCTCGCGGATTGGATGGACAAGAGCTACAAGGAAGTGCTGCTGGGAGTCGGACGCGCCGCCCTCGATGCGACCAATAACGACGACGCTGTAAACGCGTTGCGCAACGAGATTCTGGATTGTGCCGCAACGATAGCGGCTTTCGACGAACGGCCGCCTGCATGAGTGAGTAAAGAAATCGAAGACGCGGGATCGCCGGTTATTGCGCGAGCCGGTTCAATGCTTCGACGCCACGTTCGAGGGTTTCGTCGGGGGCGGCGAAACTGATGCGGAAATGGGTCTTGCGTTCGCTGAAGACGCTGCCAGGGATGACAAGGATATTGTTCTCGATGGCCTTGGCGACAAACGCGTCGCCGTCGCCGCCCGGCGCTTCGGGGAACATGTAGAACGCGCCCGTCGGCTTGACGATGTTGAAACGGTCCTTGAGACCGTTGTAGATGATATCGCGCTTGCGGCGGTACGCGTTCGCGTGTACGGATGGGTCCATGCGCAACGCATGGACGGCGGCCTTTTGCGCGAACGAGGGCGCACACACGAACGAGTACTGTTGCAGCGTGTTCATCTCTTGGATGAGATCTTCCGGCCCCGCCGCGAATCCGACTCGCCAGCCCGGCATGCCGGCCATCTTCGAAAAACCGTTCATGAGCAGCACGTTGTCGTACATGCCTGCGATGGTACACGGATCACCGTCGTATTGCAGTTGTTCGTAAATCTCGTCCGCAAACACAAGCAGGTTATGCCGCTTGGCCACGGCCGCCAGCGCCTCGAGTTCGTCCTTGGAAAGCGTCACGCCGGTGGGGTTCGCGGGACTGTTGACGACGAGGATTTTCGTCTTTTCCGTGATGGCCGCCTCGACGGCTTCGGCCTTGAGTTTGAAATCGGGATAGGTGTCGATGGGCTTGCACACGCCGCCGAGCAACGTCACGAGATGCTTGTACATGACGAAGTACGGGTCACCGCACAGGACTTCGTCGCCCGGATTGACCGTCGCCATCAGTCCCAGAAAGAGTCCGCCCGAAACACCGCACGTGACCATCACATTGTGCAGCGGCGTGCCGAACCGGCGCTCGTAATAGGCCGACGCCTCGTCGCGCAACTCCTGGATTCCCCACGTCTGCGTGTAGGTGTTGAACCCGGCGCGTATCGCCTGGATCGCAATTTCCTTGACGGGTTCGTCGACGTCGTAATCGGGCTGGCCGATACTGAGGTTGATGGGGTTCTTCATCTTCGCGGCCAGCGCGAATACCTTGCGGATGCCACTGGCATCGATGCAATCCATACGGTCGGCAATGAAACTCATTGGACTTCCTCCTGTTCCGTGAAACGCGCACGAACATCGCGATTCTATCGCGGGGCACCCGTTCGGCTCAAGCAAACAGGCGTGTTTGCGGTTGGGCCGACCCCAATGCAATGTTTTCTCCGAGCCGTTCCAGCCGTGGTTCAGGAGGCCCGCTTAGGCTTGGTGCTGTACGCTTGATCCGCAACTAACGAGAGCTTCGCGATCCACAATTGCTCGAGGACGCTAAGGTCGCCGGACGGATCGTAGCCAGGTTCGTCAGGCGGCGCGAGGGTGTCGAGAACCTCGAACTCGAAGGCTTCTGAACCGAGTTCGTTCCAGTCCTTCTGTAGTCCCCGATCGGGATGCAAACCCAAACGGAGTTGTGCACGGTGACGATTGAAAATCGCTGGGAGGTTGGTACTCGAGGCGACAAGCGACTTTCCTGTGACCGTGTTCAGTACCCGGTACACGCCCATCGGCCGCCGGCCTTCTTTATATTCGCGAATAGCTGTTTTTCGGTCCATTGCATTCCAAGCCGTTTGGCGTAGTCTCAATATTCGACGATCTTACGCCATCCCAATGAAACGAACAAGGTACCGCTCGGCGCTTGCAGGGAGACGCCGCTTGGCTTATTCTTAGCCGTTCTGTGATCGGGCATTCCATGGGAGGTATCGTGTATGACGTCGCGTGAACGTGTTATGGCGGCATTGAATCATCGGGAGGCGGACCGCGTGCCCGTCGATTTTTCCGGGCATCGCTCGAGCGGAATCGCGGCTATCGCGTATGCGCGGTTACGGGCGCATCTTGGCCTGCCCGCGAAAACCATTCGCGTATACGACCCGGTCCAGCAACTGGCCATCGTGGACGACGATGTGTTGGACCGCTTCGGCGTGGATACCATCGAGTTGGGCCGTGGGTTCGCGCTCGATGACGATGATTGGCGTGAGTGGGTGTTACCGGACGGCACGCCGTGCCAGATGCCCGCGTGGGCGCTGCCGGAACGCGACGGGGATCGTTGGGTCATCCGCTCGACGACGGGCCGCGTCATCGCCGCGATGCCGCCGGGCGCGCTGTATTTCGAGCAGACGTATTACCCGTATCTCGAACATGCCGACCTCGACGATATCTCCGGCGCGATGCGTGAGTCGATGTGGTGCGCCATCGCATCGCCGCCCGGACCGCTCGTGGCTGGACCCGACGGCGCGAAACGGCTCGAGGACGGCGCGAGGCAACTGCGCGCGAAAACCGACAAGGCCATCATCGGCCTGTTCGGCGGCAACCTGCTCGAAATAGGCCAGTTCCTGTGGCGCAACGACCGTTTTCTGATGTTGCTCGCGGAAGATCCCGAACAGGTCCACGCATTTCTCGACCGGCTCGTCGAACTCCATCTCGCGAACCTCGAACGCTTCCTCGGCGCGGTCGGCGGCTCGATCGACGTCATCCTGTTCGGCGACGACCTCGGCATGCAGTCGGGGCCACAGATCTCGCCGGCGATGTATCGCGAGTATTTCAAGCCACGACACAAGACGCTCTGGACGCGCACAAAGGAACTCGCCGACGTGAAAATCATGTTGCACTGTTGCGGCGGCGTCCGCGAGTTGTTGCCTGACTTGATCGACGCGGGACTCGACGCGATCAACCCGGTCCAAATCTCGTGCGCAGGGATGAGCGCCGAGAGTTTGAAGGCCGATTTCGGAGGCCAAATGACGTTCTGGGGCGGCGGCTGTGACACGCAGCATGTCCTCTTGTATGGCATGCCTGACGAAGTTCGCCGCCACACTGCGCAACAACTCCGCACGCTCAAACCCGGCGGCGGATTCGTCTTTCAACAAGTCCACAATGTCCTCGCGGGCGTCCCGCCGGAAAACATCGTGGCCATGTTCGACACGGCCCTCGCGCACGGAGATATGGCATGAAACTGACCTCGCTCGATATCGTCATTCTGGTTGCGTATCTGGCATTCGTGATCGGCGTTGGTTTCGTCGTCAAGCGCCGCGCCGCGAAAGGCATGGAATCCTATTTCCTCGGCGGACGGACGATGCCGTGGTGGATGCTGGCGATGTCCGGGTCGTCGTCGTATTTCGATGTGACGGGCACGATGTGGATCGTGTCGATCTTCGTCATGTGCGGATTTCGCGGCATGTGGATTCAGTGGTTGTGGGGCTTCGTGATCGCCGCGTTCTACATGGCCTACATGGGTAAATGGATTCGCCGCAGCGGCGTCATGACCGGCGCGGAATGGATGATCCTGCGTTTCGGCAAAGGACGCGGCGGCGAACTTTCGCGCCTGTCGTACACGCTGTATGCGATCCTGACGTTGTCCGCGTTTCTCGGTTACACGGCGGTCGGCATGGGCAAGTTCGGTTCCGAATTTCTGCCGTTCACCAACCATCAATGCGCAACCCTGATCATTGGCGTCACGGGACTGTACGTCGTGCTCGGCGGATTTCGCGGGCTGACGATCGTCGAGTTTTTCCAGACGATCATCCTCAGCGCGGGCGCGCTCCTTATCGCCTACCTCGGCTATCGGGCGTACGGGCGCGGCCTCGCGATACAGCCGCCCGCCGACTGGTATTCGCCGTGGCCGGTGTGGAAACTCGAGCGCGTTGTGCCGCCCGGTTCGCCGTTCCACGTCGGGACCGATTCGATGTACTACCTTTTCGGCGCGGTCGTCTTGACTTACGTCGCAAAGGGCATGCTCCTGTGTTTCAGCGGCCCGGAACAACTCTTCGATTTCCAGAAGTTCCTCGCGGTGCGCAACCCGCGGGAAGCATCGCTGATGGGCATGCTGTGGGGCGTGTTCCACACCGTACGGTTCCCGATGGCGATGGGCGTCGCGATACTCGGCCTCGCGGGTATCGCGGGCGACAAAGATCTTCTGGCGCTCGTCCAGCGCGACCCCGAGAAGGTCATGCCCGTCGTCATCGCACACAGCCTACCGCCGGGGCTTGTCGGCTTTGCACTCGCGGCGCTCGTGTCGGCGTTCATGGGCGCATTCAGCGCGATGGTCAACGGCGGCGCATCGTACCTCGTGCGCGACATCTACCAGAATTACCTGCGCCCAAAGGCGTCCGACAAAGAATTGATTCGCGCGAGCTATGGCGCGTCGCTGGCGCTGATTTTGGTGGGCCTCGGTATCGCGCAATTCGCAGGGAGCATCAACGCGCTGTTCACGTGGATCATGGCCACGCTCGGCGCGGGCGTATTGTTGCCGAACGTGTTGCGATGGTACTGGTGGCGCTTGAACGGCTGGGGGTATTTTGCCGGAACGATGTCGGGGATGGTCCTGTCGCTGGTCCAGGCCGTGCTCGAACAACAGAAGATTCTCGTGCTGCCCATCTTCGTGACCTTCCCCGCGCTGGCGCTGACCGTCCTAGTCATATGCGTCGCGGCGACGCTCCTGACCGCGCCGACGGAACCAGACGTGCTGTCGCGCTTCTACCGGCTCATCCAGCCCGCCGGTGCATGGGGACCCATCGCGGCACGCGTCAAACGCGAAGACCCCGCGTTCCAACGCGAAGGAGTCTTCTCGCGCGACCTGATATCGCTTGCGCTGGCCGTGCCATGGCTGGGTACGCTCTACATCGCCCCTATGTACCTGATCACGCACCAATTCGGCGTCGCGGCGATTGGCGGCGCAATCATCCTACTGCTGACTATCGCGCTCGCATTCACCTGGTGGCGCTGGCTGCCGAAGGAGAATACCGAAGAGGGCGTGGGGTAGCAGAGACCGACGAATATGGTATGATCCGATTGAGGCACGGAAGGTTTCGCGCCATCGCCATGGAGATTCACGCAATGACACACTTGACCGCCAGCCAACTTCGCGACGACGTTGCCACCGCCATCGACCGCGTCGCACTCGTGGGCGAACGTATCGTGTTACGTCGAAACAGGAAAGACGTTGCCGCTTTGGTTTCCATGGAGGACCTGGCGCTCCTGGAACGGATCGAGGACCGGTTGGATTACGAAGAGGCGGAGAAAGTGCTTGCCGAGATGCAGGCGAACGGCGAGAAGCCTATTGCTTGGGATGAAGCCAAGAAACAACTCCGTTTGACGTGACTTCATGATCTACCGCATTGAAATTACGCCGGCGGCTCTGCGGTTTCTGTCGAATCTGGACCTGCGCATGCGTAAGCGCATCAAGCGCGCCATTGACATGCTCGCGGAGGCCCAACATCCTCCGGGCGCGAAGAAACTCGCAGGGACGGCAGACCGCTGGCGCGTCCGCGTGGGCGATTACCGAGTCATTTACGACATTCGAGATGAAATCCTGACGGTTCTCGTCGTAAAGGTGGGCCACCGCAAAGACGTCTACCGTAACAGATAACGTTGCCCCGTGGCGGTTTGCCCTTTCCGCCTTGATATGCGAAAGCCGGTTGCGCCTGTGAATGGCAGCTTGTCGATGCGTTGCGGATGCGCTACAATCGATTCATGAAAACAGCCGTCGTACATGCGCGCATCGAACCGGAAACCAAACAAAAAGCGGAAGGCGTCCTCCGCAAACTCGGCCTTACCCCCACCGAGGCAATCCGTATCTTCTACCGGCAGATATCCCTTCGTGGCGGACTGCCCTTTCCGGTCGCGATTCCAAACGAGCTTACCGCGTCCACTCTCGATAAAAGCCGCAGAGGCGAGGATGTCCTGGAATTCGACTCGCTGGATGCCATGTCCGCGAGTTGGGAAAAATGAAGAGGGTCTCCGAGACATGGCTGGGGGTATTTTGCCGGAACGACGTCGGGGATGGTCCTGTCGCTGGTCCAGGCCGTGCTCGAACAACAGAAGATTCTCGTGCTGCCGGTCTTCGTGACCTTCCCCGCGCTCGCGCTGACCGTCCTCGTCATATGCGTCGCGGCGATTGGCGGCGCAATCATCCTGCTGCTAACTATCGCCCTCGCATGCACCTGGTGGCGCTGGCTGACGAAGGAGAAATTCGGCAGTTGACATAGGTGAGCACACGGCGTCATTGCCGGATTGGGATTCCCTGCCTCGATAACAAGGATAGGCTACGCCAGGCGCACTAGCCTGGAAGAAAACCGGGGCCTATAGTGTATTATCAAGTAATGCACTATGGCGTAGTCGTTTGAGACGAAAGGATCCGACGGGTTGATCGAAGGCATTATAGCGTTCTCGTGCCGGAACAAGTTCGTGGTGATCCTCGCCTTTGTGGGGCTGGCGGCGGTCGGTATCTGGGTCGTGAGCCAAACGCCTGTGGATGCCATTCCGGACCTTTCCGAGAATCAGGTCATCGTCTTCACGGATTGGATGGGGCGCAGCCCGAAGGAAATCGAGGACCAGATCACATATCCGCTTTCGGTCAATTTACAGGGGTTGGCCGGCGTCAAGGCCGTCCGGTCGTCGTCCGAGTTCAATTTCTCGATGATCAACATCATCTTCGACGATTCGGTGGATTTCTATTTTGCGAGGGCGCGCGTACTCGAACGTTTGGCGCTGGCGAGTACTTTTCTGCCGAAGGACGTCGTGCCTTATCTCGCGCCGGATGCCACCGCGCTCGGCCAGATCTTCTGGTACACGGTCGAGGGCGACAAGCAGGACCTCGGCACGTTGCGCGGCATCGAGGACTGGTACGTGCGGTATCAGTTGAACTCGGTGCCCGGCGTCGCGCAGGTCAGCAGCGTCGGCGGATTCCCGAAGGAGTATCAGGTCGACGTCACGCCTGACCGCCTGCGCGCCTACAACGTCTCGCTGGGCCAAATCTATCAGAGCCTTGCGCGCGGCAACAGCGCCGTTGGCGGACGCGTCGTCCAAAAGGGTAACGCCGAGTACATCATCCGCGGCGTCGGCTGGATTCGCTCGGTCGACGACATTCGCAAGACGGTCGTCACGGAACGCGACGGCGTGCCCATACTCGTCGGCGACATTGCTACGGTCCAGCTCGGCAGCGAATTCCGCCGCAGCATTCTCGAAAAGGACGGGCGCGAAGTCACCGGCGGCGTCGTCATGATGCGCTACGGCGAAAACCCGCTCCAAGTCATCCGCAACGTGAAGGCCAAGATCCGCGAGTTGCAGAAGGGGCTTCCCGCAGGCGTCCGCATCGTGCCGTTCTACGACCGCACGCGGCTCATCGAAGGCGCTATCGAATCCGTTACGCGGATACTCAGCCACGAAATGCTGATTGCGGCCATCGCGATCCTGATCATCCTGCTCCATGTCCGCAGCGTCTTCATCGTCGTCATCACGCTGCCGTTGTCGGTGCTCGTCGCGTTCATCCTCATGCACGTCTTCGGCATCTCGTCGAACATCATGTCGCTGTCCGGGATTGCGATTTCGATTGGTATCCTGGTCGACCAGTCCATCGTCATGCTCGAAAACGCCACGCACCGTTTGACGGCCCATTTCGGCGACGAACGCATCCACGGCGACACGACCGAGATCGTCGTGGCCGCCTGCCGCCAAGTCGGGCGACCAATCTTCTTTTCGGTCGTCATCATGGTTATCTCGTTCCTGCCCGTTTTCGCGCTTACGGGCCAGGAAGGCAAATTGTTCCATCCGCTCGCGTTCACGAAAACCTTCGCACTCATCGGCACCGCGATCATCTCGATCACGTTGGTCCCGGCGCTGATCCCGCTGCTGATCCGCGGACGCCTCTCGCGCGAGGAAAACAATTGGCTCATCCGTAGCGTCGTCCAGATGTACCGCCCGGTCCTTTCGGCGCTCATGCACCGGCCCAGGCTCGTCGTTTGGCTCTTCGTCCTGCTGCTCGCCTGCGGCTTCTACGCCGCTCGAGGTATCGGACGCGAGTTCATGCCGCCGCTCGACGAAGGCAGTATCATGGATATGCCCGTGACGGCCCCGCGTGCCTCCGTGACCGGCGTCGGCGACGATCTCAAGGCGCGCGACGCGTTGCTCCGCTCGATGCCGGAAGTCGAACTCGTCGTCGGCAAGGCGGGCCGCGCCGAGACGCCGACGGACCCGTCCCCGCTCGACATGCTCGAGACAATCATTACGTTGCGCCCGAAAGACGACTGGCTCAAACGCAAGATACGATTGCCGGATACCGTCGCCGAGGCCAAACGCCTGACCAGCCAATTCGAGGCGCAGGGAACGATCAAGCCGTTCGCGAGCGAAGCCGACCGGACAGCGTTCGTCAATGCCGTCGCGAGTGAAGCGTTGGACCGGTACGACGCGGCCATGCGCCCGCTCATCATGCGCAAGCTGATAGACTTCGACGACAAGCTTGCGGACGACTCGGCGCGGCATGCAACGCAACGGCTACTCGAACAGATCGACGCACAACACGGTTGGCGGCTTCCCTTCGATGGAACCGAGCGCGAGGCGTTTCTCGGTCGGCAGGCGCTCGAGCAAAAGGCCCTGTTCGCGCGCGAGCCTTTGGTCTACGACATCGAGGCGGCGCTCGGCGAATCGTTGCGCGCGCTTGCGAACTTGGATTGCATCTCCGCCGACTACGGCGCGTTGCTGGCACCCCTTCCGACGCCGCAAAATCGGGTCCGTTCGTGGTTCGACCTCGCGCCGCCGGACTTCTTCGACACGGCCACGAAGGACATCGCCGCCTATCGCGCCGAGACCACCCGCGCGTGGGTCCACGATACCAACCAGTCGCTTTTCGATGCCGCCATGGACACGTTCGCCAAGGCCCTCCTCGATGCGACCGCGAACAACGCCCAGATGCAGGCCCTCTGGAACGCCGACAACGCGAAACAGAACCTCGCACCCGCCACGCTCGCCGCGTCGCTCAAGGATCGCGTGTTTCTCTGGCACAAGACCAAAAACGATATCGTCCAGGAACTCGACAAGGTCGTACATCAACTCGGCTGGGCGAACATCTGGACGCAACCCATCATCAACCGCGTGGACATGCTCGCCACGGGCGTCCGTACTCAACTCGCCGTCAAGGTATTCGGTACGTCGCAGGAACAACTCCAGGAAGTCGCCAACAAGGTGGCCGACGTCCTGCGCGGAATTCCCGGCGCGGTTGACGTCGTCGCGGACCAGACGGTCGGCAAGGGATTCATCGAAATCGAAGTCGACCGCGAACGCGCCGCGCGATACGGCATCAGCGTCGGCGACATCCAGGACACCATCGAGGTCGCACTCGGCGGCAAACCCATCACAACCACCGTCGAAGGCCGCGAACGCTATCCGGTGCGGCTCCGGTACGCGCGCGACTACCGCGTCGACGAGGAATCCATCGCGCGCACGCTGGTCTCGCGCGGCGGCATGGAATCTCCGCCTTCCGGCGCCATGACCGAGCAACCCGCCGTCTACCTCGCGGACGTGGCGTCGGTAAAAGTCGTGGAAGGCCCCGTCATGATCAAGAGCGAAAACGGGCTGCTGCGCGCGTACGTGCAACTCAACGTTCGCGACCGCGACATCATCGGATTCGTCGAGGAAGCGCAACGCGCGATCCGCGCGAAAATCCCGCTGCCGTCCGGGGCCTACCTGGAATGGACCGGCCAATTCGAACATCAGGTCCGCGCGAAAAAAACGCTCAGAATCGTTTTTCCCGCCGTCCTGCTACTCATCTTCGTGATCCTGTTCATCACCTACAACGATCTGTCCCACGCGGTCCTGATGATGCTCGCGGTCCCCGGCGCGCTGGCTGGCGGCGTCTTGTTCCAGCGCCTCTTCGGCTACAACTTCAGCGTGGCCGTCTGGGTCGGTTACATCGCCTGTTTCGGAATGGCGACCGAGACCGGCATCATCATGCTCGTCTATCTGCGCGACGCGATTGCCGAACGCGGCGGCCTGGCCAAGATCGCGTCGCTCGATGAACTCGAAGCGACGATTCTTACCGGCGCGGTCCATCGTTTGCGCCCGAAATTCCTCACCGAGGCGACGGCCATCATCGGACTCGCGCCTATGTTGTGGGCGCACGGCGTCGGCGCGGAAATCATGGCCCCCATGGCCGCGCCCGTCCTCGGCGGCCTGCTCATTGCGGACGAAGTAATCGACATTTTTCTGCCCGTGCTATTCTATCAAGTGGAAGCGCGGCGTTGGCGGAAACAGCATTGCGAAGACGGCGCGCTTGCGCCGGACGCGCCGGGAGTCGAAGCATGAGTACAACGGCAAAGCGGCGGTCGTTCCTGGGCCGTATTCTGTTCTTCCTGAAGTTTCTGGAGATTCGCCTGCGCTTCATAGCGATCCTTGTGGTCACGGCCCTGCTCGTCGGCTACTGGGACAACGTGCAGAACTATTATGAGCGCTGGCAGCGCACGCGCCACGGTCAGTCCGCCGTCGTCTCCGAGACGGCCGTGAGCGACACCGAGTACTACTGTGGGATGCATCCATTCGTCGTGCGCGACAGGCCCGGCAAGTGCCCGATCTGTGGCATGGACCTTACCATGCGCAAGAAGGGTGTGGCCGAAGCGTTGCCCGAAGGCGTGCTGTCCCGCGTACAGGTGTCGCCCGAACGGATTATGCAGGCCGGCGTCCAGGTCGAGCCTGTCCTCTATCGTTTTTTGGTGAAGACGGCGCGAGCCTATGGCGTCATTGAAATCGACGAAGCGAAGCGCGCCAACATCGCTGCGCATTTTCCAGGCCGTGTCGAAGAGTTGATGGTCAATTCCGTCGGTGCAACAATCGGCAAAGGCCAGCCTCTCGCACGAATCTACAGTCCAAAGTTCATGGCTGCCTCCGAAGAATATTTGCGCGCACTCGGCAGCCAGAAGTTGGTCGAAAAGGTGGCGGGCGACGGAAACCCGGACGAAAAGCGGCGGTCCGAGCAACTCTCCGAAGCCGCGCGCCGCCGCCTCCTCCTGGCCGGGTTTACGGACGACCAACTCGATGTCGTCGTCAAAAAGGGCGTCGTCAGCGACAGCGTGACCCTCTACGCCCCGTTGGCCGGCACCGTCATCGAGAAGAGCGTCATTCCAGGCCAAGCCGTCGACGAAGGCACGCCGATGTACACGATTGCCGACCTCTCGATGTTGTGGGTCCAGGTCAAGATCCCCGAAGCGGACATCGCGGCGGTGAAATCCGGCATGCCGGTCGAAATCGACTCCGTCGCATATCCCGGGCAGATCTTCTACGGCAACGTCGATCTCATCTATCCCGTACTCGACACGGACAACCGAACGGTCAAGGTGCGCGTGACCGTCGCCAATGCCGACATGCGCCTCAAACCCGGCATGTACGTCAACGCCGTGCTCCGTTCGCCCGTCGGTCAGTACACCGGCGTCGCCGAGGCAAAAGAACAGCCGGAGACGAAGGCCGCAGTGAAAGTCCCGACCGTGTTGCCGACAACCAAGCAGGAAGACGCGGACGCGTTTCTCGCGTCGCTTCAGGAAGACGCCGAGTACTACGTTTGTCCGATGCACCCGAACGTCGTATCGAACAAACCGGGCGAATGCCCGTTATGCGGCATGAAAATCGACAAGGCGGCCAAGGGACACGAGGCCGTTCCTGCCGCACCGGACGCTGCTGCGGTCAGCGCCGCAGATGCCGGTTCGACGGAGCGCTGGTTCGACGGCTATGCCTGCCCCATGCATCCCAACGAAATCAGCGACGTGTCCGGTGCCTGCCGTTTCTGCAACTGCGGGATGAAGATGACCAAATGGCGCGCCGAGCGCGTATTGTCGATTCCCGAAATGGCCGTGGTCGATACCGGCAACCGACAGATCGTCTACGTCGAGACCATGCCGGGCGTGTACGATGCCCACGCGGTAACGCTCGGTCAGCGCATCGGTACATACTATCCCGTGCTCGACGGACTGAAGCTCGAAGACCGGATCGTGTCGCGCGGCTCGTTTCTGATAGACGCCGAAACGCGGCTCAACCCCGGCGTGGCAACGCAAGAACCCGAAGAAGCCAAACCGGACGCGCATTCGCAACATCAATAGAGATTCGCAATCGGCCACAAGAAGCACAAGAAGCACAAGAGGCGCAGGAATTGAGTTCGCGGCGGCTGGCAGGCGGTTGCCGTGCCAGGTACGAAGATCGGGAGCGTATAGTCGCTCATGGTTCATAAACCTAAATTCGGCAGTAGGATCTCTGGGGATTCGTCGAAAGTGTGGACATAGTGGACTTTGTGGACGGAGTGGACACAAATGGGACTCACCACCGGCGCGGAAGCCTTGCGCGCGGCGCGCTGGGTGAATCCTATTCTCATTCACGATGTCCATTTCGTCCACTACGTCCACACTTTCGATGAGCGTCTATGGACTCCAACTGCCTTTTTTAGGATAAACTTGTGTCTTTTGTGCTTCCTGTGGCCAGAATGAAAGGAACCTATGATGGAAGAGGGAAGGATCAAACATTTGACCGATATCGTGCGTATGACAAGTTTGGCTCTCCATGCATATCATCGAAACGGACATCTGGAGAAGATCTACGAAAATGGCCTTGTTCACCGGTTGCGGAAACAGGGTATAGACGTCAGGCAACAATACCCGATCCAAGTCCGAGACGAGGATGGCACAATCCTTGGAGACTTCTACGCAGACCTTCTCATTGAAAACGTTATCATAGTCGAGATCAAAGCATGCAAGGCGCTGGCCGACGAGCACACGGCCCAAGTGTTGGGGTACCTTCGCGCAACCGGGATGGAACACGGTATCCTCGTCAATTTCGGGGCTCCGCGGCTGCAAATCAAGAAGTATATTTGGAATATGTAACCATGCGCATTCGCAACATCGATAGAGAGCCGCAATCAGCCACAAGAAGCACAAGAGGCACAAGAGGCACAGGAATTGATTTCGCAGTGGATCGTCGTTCCTGTGGAAATTGGTTGGACGGAGTTCCAGGAGTGTGTAGTCGTCGGTGGACTTGTGTTTTCTTGTGGCTCACCGTAGTAACTGGCAACTGGCGAATTGGAAAGGAAGGGCCATGACCTGGATTTCGAGGCCAAACGCAATTTTGGCGGTGTTCGTGTGTTGTGTAGTGGTTGTATGCCTGTCTGCTACGGCTGAGGATTCGGGACCGCCTGCCTTTTATGCGGGAAACGACGAGTTGCGGGCGTACTTGCTCGAAGCTGCGGAGAATCACCCGGCGTTGAAAGCGCGACATGCCGAGTGGCAAGCGGCGCTCGAGAAGGTCCCGCAGGTCACGGCGCTCGATGACCCGATGTTCATGTACACGCAATTCGTCCAATCCGAAGACAAACGGCTCGCGGTGGCCCTCGAACAGAAATTCCCGTGGTTCGGCACGTTGCGGGCGCGCGGCGACAAGGCCCTCGCGGAAGCGGACACCATGCTGGCTCGTATCTATGCCGCACGCAACGCGTTGTTCGCACGGGTCAAGCGCGCGTATTTCGACTATGCATGGCTGCACGAGCGCGGCGCGCTCGTGCAGGCGCAAGCCGCCATTCTGAAAGACGTCGAAGAACTTGTGCGTTCGCGTTACAGCCTCGGCATCGGGTCGGAAGCCGAGATTTTCCGCGTCCAGATCGAGCAGGAAAAGGTCAAGGACCAACTCGGCGAGATCGACCAGATGAAACCGGCCCTCGCGGCGGCCCTGAACGAAACGCTTGGACGTGAGACCGCCGAAGCGCCGCCCGAACCGCAACCGGCGGCGTTCCCGCCTTCGCCGCCGCCCGCGCCGGTGATCGCGGCCCAATTGCGCCTGGCCAACCCCGAACTCAAGACCATCGAGAACATGGAAGAGAGTTGGCGAAGACAGCAAAAAGTGGCGAAGAAGGCCGGTTACCCGGAGTTCTCCGTCGGCGTCGAGTACGGCAACATGAAGAATATGAGTTCAGGCGGATACCTCAAAGACGACGTCATGCTTACGCTCAAATTCAGCCTGCCGATCTGGCGCGAACGCGTAAAGGCCGGCATCCGCGAAGCCAAGCAGATGGAAACCGCCACCGGACACGACCGCCGTAGCGCGGCGCTTACGCTCGAAGCGTCCGCACGCAGAGCACTCTTCGAGATCGAAGACGCGCAACGCCGCATGGCGCTCTACAAGGACACGCTCGTCCCAAAAGCGCGCAAGACTTACGAGAGCATCGAAATCGCCTACGCGGCGAGCGCCGACACGGACCTGCTGATGCTGCTGGATTCCGTCCGAATGATTCTCGATTTCCAGCTCGAACAAACCCGCGCCGCGCGCGACCTCCAAGTCGCCTGCGCCGACCTCGAAATGATCATCGGCGGCCCCTGGACGGAGTCCAAACCGTAAGTAAACTCACCGTATCGTATAAACAACACGAAGGCCGTCTAGCTGTGGTTCACGTCATTCTCGGTTTCGCTGACCTGACGAACTGGTTTCCGACACGGAAACAGTCCTGTTACTGTCGCATGCCGCGACAATCGAATCCGCATGAATCGAGAATACCGTAAACCATGCCCCAGCACAAGCATTATGCACGAGCATCAGCGATTCCGCCGTTGAGCGTAAGTGGCGTTGATTTCATTGGTTTTTCTTGTCGTCAAGCGGGTGGGGCAGATTCGCATAGGGATTTTGGGCGTTTTTCGGCGGCGGGGACATGAGTA
>CAIYET010000281.1 GCA_903925285.1 Candidatus Hydrogenedentota bacterium
CCAAGAAGGGACGCACAGGACCTATGCTGAGGCTGTTGAAAACGGAAGTCGGCGAACTTGCTCTCCAAGCAATTCGGCAGGGTGATGTTAGTGAACATTCTCTAAGCTCGCTTCCGACGGCAGCAGTCACTAGATTCAGCGGCCCCGAGCACAACCGCGAGAAAATCCGAAGAGCGCAAACCAAGGTAAGTCCCAAGGCTACCAACGACATGCTTTCCATTCTTCGTACCGGGGGCGGAATATGAGCAAGAGTCAGCAAGTCCTGCTGAAGGGTCCCAGGATGGAAGAGTTGCTGCGAAGTTATTTCCTAAAAGCCGGCTTTTACGTCGTCAGAGGCGTACCGTTTATCTATGGAGGTTTTGACGTTACCGACATTGATCTGTGGCTCTATAGCCGAACGTCATCCGTGTCGCGCGAAATCACGCTGGTGGATGCCAAGAACAAGAAGACGCCGCAAGCGATAGAAAGAATATTTTGGGTTCAAGGGCTGCGTATCGCAGCTAAGGCCACCAATGCGGTCGTGGCGACGACAGAGAAGCGCCAGGAAGTGAAGGATTTCGGCCGGGAATTGGGTATTTTAGTTCTGGATGGGACCTTCTTGGGTAAGCTAGATAAAACGGACGCCCCCAATGCGCACCGATTCTCTGAAGAGGAATTCTTCTCGAAGATTGACGAATATTCGTTGAACAAGCTTGACGGCGACTGGCGAGGTCGTATGGTTCGCGCCAAAAGCTTGCTGGCGAAATCGCTGTCCTTCGATAGTTGTAATGAGTGGCTTTCGCAGGGCAAGTTCTTCGCCGAGCAATCCATCACGAAAAGCAACCAGCGGGAGACCGCGTTGCGCTGCTTGTACATGGTGTGTTCGTTCATTGCCGTCGCCGTTGACTATTGCATGAAAGAGCTTTCATTCCACGAGCAATCTGAACGCAGCACGCTCATCAAAGATGGATTTACCTATGGTTCAAAAGGTAGTGCGGGTCTCAAGAAAATATTGAATATCGCCATGGGCCTCGTCGAGGAACACGCCAACGACGGTATGGCCATATCGAGGCAAGTGAGGTCCAGCATTGACCGCCAGTTGGAGGCTCTCAACACGGCAATATTGGGCGAGTTTTTCTCAAAGAATGACGTGGCCAGAACACTCTTTTCCGCAGCAAAAGAATTTGAACAAAAGGCAATGAGTAGAGATTTCTCTTCTCATACCAATGCGACGCCGGAACTTCGTAGCATACTTTATTGCTTGCTCGACTTTTGGGAGATCGACAGAGTTCTGTTTTCAAGCGTAGGGTAGCTTGTTCATCGTGGGGACTTTCGCTGTTACGTCGCACAACGCGAAGCAGTTCTAGAAATCGAAGACCCCTCTTTGGGCAAGTTCTACGTCGAAGGCGCTGATGGGCCGCGTCGTCAAGAATGGCGGGCCAGTACCAACAGCACGACCAGGTGCGCCGGGTAGTAGACATAGAAGACCCGGCCAAGACGCGGTATATTCAACTTGATATGGGCGGCCACGAACACCAACGGCAGCACGGTCAGCGCCCACAGACTGCGATTGATGACGAACAGCGCGGCTAAGGCGGCGATCCATACACCAAGGGCCGACCAGCTCGGCCGCTTGCAATAGCACCACGCAGCCAAGCACAAGGCCACACCTGGCCACCAGAATTCGACGAGGCCGCCGCCGAGGATAAAAAACAGGACGGCGAGCGCGAAACTTCCCTTGCTGCCCTTCTCGACCAGGTACATCACGCCAGCGGCCACGAACAGCATTGCCATGATATTCAGCGGCCACCAATCCCAGGCGAGGCCTCCTAGGGCGATGAACGGAACGGAGGCGATCACCCCGAAAATCGCGAGTCGCTTGAGCACGCGGGAATAGACTCCCCTTGCCAACGCCTGTGGCCGCGCGAGGTTGTAGGCAAGCACGAATCCGAACAGCGGCAAGGCGAGCCGGCCAGCGGCGAACATTGCCGGCACCGCATCGTGCAGCAGGTACTTGTTGACGTGATCGAGCGTCATCAACGCCAAGGCCAGCCACTTCAACGCCTCGAGCGTGCCATCGGCCAGCACCCAACGCGGTGGCTCGAACGCTCCCATCTGGCTCGGCTGCACCTTCGTGGCGCGGCGCATGCTGCCATCTATGCGCGTCGGCGTGCGCTTGTGCTCCGGCCTGCCTTGGAACTCAACGAACGCGCTCTTCAATTGATTCGGAAACGTTGGATCGCGGATCGCCACTACACTCCTTGTTTCTTTACGCGCCGATGATTTCATCTCCAAGACGCGCGGTGTCGTGTATGCATCAGCTCTTGCACTACCTTCGGGATCGGGGCGCAATGCCGGTGCTTTCCGCGAGGCACTTTTTTTGGGCAACCCAAGGAATCGATCTCTCCGCGGTGTTACCCCAGAGCGCGCTCGTTCTCGCGAGCCGTCTCGCGAACAATGTCGGGGCGCACTTCAAAGCGCGGCGCAACACGGTCATAGACCTTGAG
>CAIYET010000282.1 GCA_903925285.1 Candidatus Hydrogenedentota bacterium
CAGGATGAAGAGCCTGAAGCCTGAAGCCTGAAGCCTGAAGCCTGAAGCCTGAAGCCTGAAGCCTGAAGCCTGAAAATGGAGATATGCCTTGATTGACTTGTCGAAACATGCCGAAGCGATATTGATGCGTGCGCTGACCAACGGCGGCGCGTTCGCCGAGATCTACTTCGAGGAGACCGCCGTGACCTTGATTCGATTCGAGGACGGCAAGGTCGAACGAATCAACAGCGGGACCGACGCCGGCGCGGGGATCCGCATACTTACCGGCGACCAAACCTGCTACGCGCATACGAACGACGTTTCGCTCGACGGGTTGTTGGCTGCCGCAGACACCGTGGCAGGCGCCGTCTCCGACTCGCGCGCGTCGTACTCGTTCGACTACCGGCCCGCGCGTTACGAAATGAATGTTCAGAAACCCGCGCAGTCCGTCTCGACGACCGAGAAGGCGCATCTCGTGACATTGGCCGGCCAGACGGCCCGCGCGCACGATCCACGCATGGTCCAGGTGGCGGCCATGTATACCGACTCGATCCGCCACGCCGTCATCGCCAACTCCGAAGGGCGCTACGTCGAGTTCGTCCGCCCGCAGACATTGTTCATGGTCCATGCCGTTGCCGCACAACAAGGGATTATCCAGACCGGCTATCACTCGATCGGCGGAACCGTTGGATTCGAGTTGTTCGACGCCACGCTGCCGGAAACCGTAGCTTTGAAGGCGGCGCGGCAGGCCTGCCTCATGCTCGATGCCTCCCCCGCGCCTGCCGGTCGCATGCCCGTCGTTATTGCCGGCGAGGCGGGCGGCACGATGATTCACGAGGCGGTTGGCCACGGTCTCGAAGCGGATCATATCGACAAGGCCATGTCGAAGTTTTGCGGGCGGCTGGGCGAAATGATCGCCGCGCCGGAAGTCACCGTGATCGACGACGGCACGCTGCCCGGCCTGCGAGGCTCGAGCCCGGTCGACGGCGAAGGCACACCCACGCAACGAACCGTTCTCATCGACAACGGCCGCCTCGTCTGCTACTTGAACGACCTGCGCACCGCGCGCAAGCTCGGCATGCCGCCCACCGGCAACGGACGTCGCGAGTCGTTTCAAGACAAACCGATCCCGCGCATGACCAACACGTTCATCGCGCCCGGCATGGCCGCTCCCGACGACATCTTGGCGTCAACCGAACATGGCCTATTCGTGCGCCAGATGGGCGGCGGTCAAGTGAATCCTTTGAACGGCGAATTCGTCTTCGGCGTCAGCGAGGGCTACCTCATCCGCAATGGAAAGATCGCCGAACCCGTCCGAGGCGCATCGCTGATAGGCAACGGCCCGGATGTCCTGCTCAACATCGATGCCGTCGGCAACGACCTCGGTTTCGTAGTCGGCACCTGCGGCAAAGACGGCCAAGGCGCGCCCGTAACCAGCGGCCAGCCCACCATCCGCATCCGCGAACTCACCGTCGGCGGAACGCAGACAGGCTGACAAGCTCGCGCCGATAGTCTATACTGTGTCCAGAGTTTTATGTAATCGAAACCAGGCGCCGACGAACTGACAAGGCTAGACAGTATGGAGAAGCCAAGAGTTTATGTCGAATCTTCCGTGGTGAGTTACTACGTCGCGCGTCCATCACGCGATGTCATTGTGTTGGGTCACCAGGAGATTACCCGCGAATGGTGGGACAATTGCCTAGCCAGATTCTATCCATGCATTTCCGAGTTCGTCTTGGAGGAAATCGAGCGTGGCGATCCGCGAGCGGCTCAAAGCCGTTTAAACACCGTGTCCGATTGGCCCCTGTTGCCGATAGTTCCTGCTATTGAACGCTTGGTGGCCCTTTACGTTACCGAGCTTCACCTGCCGGAAACGGCTTACCGGGACGCGCTTCATATTGCAACGGCGTCAGCTCACGGCGTGGATTATCTCGTGACCTGGAATTGCAGGCATATTGCCAACGCGCACGTCTGGCGCCTCTTGGCGAAAGTCAACATACTACAAGGTGTGTCAGTCCCCATCATATGCACCCCGGAGGAACTACTTGATGACAGAGCCCCGTCCATACCCGATTTTTGACGATCCCATAGTCGCCGAGGTCCGCAAAGCCGGTGACGATTTATTCCGCGAGTCCAACTACGATATTCACACGGTATGCGAGCGATTGCGGGAAGCTGAGCGCAAGCATCCGCAACGCCTCCTTAAGGCGCCGGTTGCGAAGTAGGCACTTATGCTCTTCGCTTACTGAAGACGCTTCTGCCGGAGAGACAGGATGAATGCTATCGAAACGAACGTTCTTCGCGATTTCAAGAACCGTGTCGGCGAACGCCTGCCGCTGCACGCGATGATTCTGTTCGGTTCCCGTGCGCGGGGCGACGCCGATCCCGATTCCGATATGGATGTACTCGTAATCCTGAAAGGCCCGGTGGACGCTGTTGCCGACAAGACAGTCAGCGAATGCGCCTTGGGAGGCATCCGTACCTCGCGGCATCGTCTTGACGCCGCTCGCAGTCTCGCGGCACGACTGGGAGGAAGGCCCCGAACACGTCTCGCTCCTTGCAATAGCCGTACGCCGAGAGGGTGTTCCTGTATGAATCGCGACGAGCGTCTTTCTCGAATCCAACCCGTAGGAATTCAGGAGTCGGAATTCAGAATTCAGAATGACTCGTTCTCGCGCGACCATCCTGAATTCTGACTCCTGGATTCTGGATTCCTCTTTTCGACCATTCTTCATCCTTTTTTCTCCCATGCGAACTGGGCTATACTGCCGGGCGTGCAAGCGGGCTTGAGCGCTCGAGCCCGCGCATTTCACTCAATTACAGCAGTAGGAGGATAAGTGGATGAGTGGTAAAATATCTCGCCGGAGTTTCTTGTCCCGGTCCGCCGCCGCAGTTGCCGCGCCGCTCGTATTGCCGGCCTCGGTTCTGGGCCGGGGCGGCGCGACGGCCCCTTCGGAACGCATCACGGTGGCGGGCATCGGCATTCACGGGCGTGGCTTCGACGATCTGCGCTGGATCATCGGCCACGACGACGTGCAGGTGCTTGCGATCTGCGATATTTGGAAGCAGCAGCGCGAGGTGGTCAAGAAATTCGTCGACGACCACTACGGGAACAGCGACTGCAAGATGTATCGCGATATCCGCGAGTTCCTCGTCGAGCGCCCGGATATCGACGCGGTTCTGATCGCCACTGGCGACCATTGGCACGCACAAGCCTCGATCCGGGCGATGCGTGCAGGCAAAGACGTCTATACCGAGAAACCGTCGTCCATGACCATTGCCGAGGGCGTCGCCGTGGTCGAGACCGCGCGGCGGTATGGGCGCGTCTACCAGACGGGCACGCAACGCCTCAGCGAGGCCAACCACGTGTTTGCCATCGAGATGGCGCGTACGGGACGCTTGGGCAAGGTCGATACGGCCTATGCCCATATCGCCCCGTGGGACGCGGCGAAGATGTCGCACGAGTGGAAATCGGCCCAGGAGCAACCGCCGCAGGATGAGGTGGATTGGGATATTTGGCTTGGCCCAAGCCCGTGGCGTCCGTTCAACCTCGAATATGTGAAGGGCGGCTGGCGCGGTTTCTATGATTTCCACACGAGTTGCATCGGCGAGTGGGGTGCGCACACGTTTGCGCAGGCCCAGGCCGGCCTCGATGCGGGGGACACGTCGCCGGTCAAGTACGAGTACGTCGACAATGACAACGGCGACGGCATGGTTTGCACCTTTTCCAACGGACAGAAAATGGTCCTTTCGCGTGGGGACAAATACTGGCATGGCTCGTGCGGGGAACGTTTCGATGGCGAACGGGGCTGGGTGGGCGCCGCCGACGGTTATTCCGCACCCGAGGCCTCTTCGCCGGAACTGCTGGTCGAGTACAAGAAGGTGGTCGGCGAATACGTCGCGCGCACCGGGCGCTCGCTCGACCACATGCGCAACTTCTTGGACTGCGTTAAGTCTCGCGAACAGACGGTCGCCAATCCCACCGTGATGCATCGCTCGATGAGCACCGTCCACGCCGCCAATATCTGCATGTGGCTCGGACGCGATCTGCGGTACGACCCGGTGGCCGAGGAATTTATCAACGACGACGAAGCCAACCGTCTGCGCTCACGGGCGCAACGGGAACCTTGGGTAATATGAATTAGAATTCAGGAAGTGAGGCAGTAGGCTGTAGGAAGTGCGAACCTACAGCCTACAGCCTACAGCCTACAGCCTAGTGAAAGGAATACGTGAGACCATGCGGAACTCCATCGCAATACTCGTCTTGGCCGTCGTACTCGTCTTGACCGCCACGGCCTGCGTTTCAGCGCAAGACGCCAATCCAATTAGCGTCCTGCAATCCGATGCGTCCATCAAGGATAAGGCGGAAGCCTGCCGTACGCTCGCGCTCCAGGGCGGTCGAGAAACCGTACCCGTGCTGGCCGCGATGCTTGAGGACGAGAAACTCTCGCACATGGCCCGTGGCGCTTTGGAGCCTATGCCGTGTTCCGAAGCGGGCGCCGCGTTGCGTGACGCCCTGGGAAAAACCACCGGCCGTATCAAGGTGGGTATCGTCAACTCGTTGGCCATTCGCAGGGACAAGCAGGCCGTTCCGGAGTTGATCAAGCTGCTGTCCGACGGCGACGTAGCGGTGGCGCAGGCCGCCGCCGAGAGCCTCGGCGTAATCGCCACACCCGAAGCCACGAAGGCGCTCGAGGATGCGCTGGCCCAACCTGCCGTTGCTCCCGCCAATCTGGAAGCGCTCTGCGATGGTCTTTTCAAATGCGCCGAGAAGTTGGAGGGACAACGCGAGCAGACCATTGCAATCTACGACCTCTTGCTCAAGGTTCCGAACACCTCGTGCCAGGTTCACGCCGGAGCTTTGCGGGGGGCCGTACTCACTCGTGGCCCCGAACAAGGCTTGCCGTTGCTACTGGAAGCATTCCGCGCAGAAAACGAGGACGGATTTGCCGCAGCCCTGCGCATATCGAGAGAGCTAAAGGGGGAGGAAACTGTTACAGCCGCGCTGGCCGAATTGTTGCCTGTGCTCGCCGTCGAGCGAAAGGTCCGGTTCATTGAGGCGCTGGGTGCTCGCGGCGGCCAAGCGGCCGGACCCGCGGTGCTGGCCGAAGTCAAGGAGGGGTCTGCCGAAATCCGCGTGGCCGCCCTGCGCGCCCTGACACGCATGAGTTATAGTCCCGCCCTGAAGCTGATGGAAGAACTCGCCGGAGCCGAAGACGTCGAGGTGGCAAAAGCCGCACAGAATTCGCTGAGCTACTTCCATGGAGCGGAAGGCGACGCCGCGCTCGGTGCCATGCTGAACAGCGAGCAGGCCGCAACTCGCCGTATCGCCGTCGAATTGATCGGACGCGGTGGGTTGGACAAGCCCGTCGTCCTCTTGATGAAGGCGGCGGAAACCGATGCGGACGAAAGCGTCCGTGTCGCTGCGCTGGGAACCCTGCGCGACTCGGCAGGCATCGAAGAGATGCCGCGGCTGTTGGACAACCTGCTCAAAGCACGCTCGCAACCGGAGATGCAGGCCGCCGAAAAAGTCTTGGGCGCCCTCTGCGAGCGGCAGAAGCGAACGGCCACCGGCGGCGTCGTCATTCAGAAGGCGTTGTACGGAAGTTTGCCCGACGGCCCCTCAGCCGACGTCAGCGTGAAGGTCACGCAGATCGTCGCGTCCGGTTCGCGTTCGGTGGACGCATCGAACAGCAACTTCGGCGACACGGCCCCTGGTCTCGTCAAGAAACTTCGCATCGATTACACGGATAACGGTACGGCTTTGAGCAAGACGGTTAAGGAAAACGAAACGTTGAAGTTGGCGATTGTCTCGGCGCCCGCAGTTGTTGTGGACGCGTTCTGCTCGGCGCTCGATAACGCGCAAGGCGAGGCGAAGCTTGCCATGCTGCGGCTCGTGGGCGCGACAGGCAGTACGAAGGCCCTCGACGCCGTGCGTGCCGCCGCTGCTGCCGATGACGCAACGATCAAGGAAATGGCCCTGCGCACGTTATGCGAGTGGCCGACGCCCGATGCGTTGCCCACATTGATGGAAATGGCCAAGACCTCCCCCGACGCGACCCTCAAGGTCCTCGCGCTACGCGGCGCGGTACGGCTGCTCGGACAAACCAATGCCGCAACAACCGAACTGCTCGGCCAATACGCCGCGTTGATGGACGGCGCAGGCACGGCCGACGAGAAAAAATCGGTACTGGGCGGTTTGGCGCAGGTGCAAGATGTCGGCGCGATGGAATTGGCCATGCGCCAATTCGCAGATGAATCCGTGAAGGCAGAAGCTGTCCAGGCCGCCATCGCCATCGCCAAAAACCTCGGCAAGTCCGCCAGGGAAGACGCGACGTTCTTCAACGGCAAGGATCTCACCGGATGGCAAGGTAGCGAGAAATACTGGCAGTTCGACGACGGGGTCATCGTCGGCCTTGGCAAAGAGCCACCTGCGAAGAACGAATTCATCTGGTCCAACGTCGAAGTCCGCGACTTTTACCTCGTTGTCGACGTCAAGCTCGAACCGAATTCGGGCAACGGCGGCGTTCAGTTCCGGTCGAAGAAGGTCGACGAACGCGGCACGGCGCTGGGATATCAGGCGGATGCAGGCCAAGATGTATGGGGCCGTCTGTATCACGAGCACGGGCGCGGTAAACTCGATTGGACCGATACCGCCGAAAAGGCTGTCGTACCGGGCGAGTGGAACCATTGCGAGATTCTCGCCGTTGGCCCGGCCATCTGGATCGCGCTCAACGGCAAACTCGGCGCCGCCTACCTCGAAAAAGGCGAGGAAGGCGAGCGGTCGGGCCTGATCGCCGCCCAATTGCATGCCGGTATCTCCCAGACGGCCAGTTATCGATTCCTGAAGCTGGTTCACGATCCAAAGGTCGCGCTCGAAGGAGTGGCTACCGAGGATTTGATTGCTCAGCTCAAATAACATGCGAGGCTGTAGGCTGTAGGAAGTGAGGCTATAGGAAATGCAGGCATGAATTACCATACATCGCACGGCGCATTTCCTACAGCCTACAGCCTAAAGCCTACAGCCTGCTTTGTGGTGCTCATGGCGATTGCGATGACGTGCGTGGCGGCGGATGACACTGCGTTGAATCTTTCGTGGGCGGGACGCGCTTTCACGGACAGCCCCGGCGATATCCCGTTTTCATTCGTTTACGGCGGCCAGCCGTCGTCTGCGGTGCTAGCGTCGTGGGAGCGTCATGTCGAAGTCGAATCCATAGAATCGGGACAACGCCGCTCGCTCATTTTTACCGATCCGGCTACGAAACTCGAGGTTCGCGCCGTCGCCACGGCGTTTACGGATAGTCCTGGCATCGATTGGACGGTTTATTTCACGAACAAGGGCGCCGCCGACACGCCTGTCCTCGAACAAGTGCGCGCGCTGGACGCCTCTTTCGCATGCGACGCCCACGCTTCGGTAACGTTCCACAGTCTACGCAGCACGGGCGGCGCGGATGACTGGATGCCCTTCAGCCAACCCGTCGCGCAGGGCCAGCGTCACGCATTCGCGCCAAACGTCGGACGGTCGTCATCGGGCGCCTGCCCGTTTTTCAACGTGCAGTGGAACGGCGGCGGAGCCATCGTAGGCCTCGGCTGGACGGGCCAATGGGCCGCGTCCGTCGAGAACCGCGACGGCGCCGTTACGTTGCAGGCGGGTATGCAAAACATGCGCCTCGCGCTGCATCCGGGCGAATCGATCCGCACGCCGCGCATTCTGTTCCTGCGTTGGTCCGGCGACGATGAAGTACGCGCGTACAACCTCTGGCGCGGCACGATGCTTCGCCATATCCTGCCCAAGGTGCGCGGCGAAACCGTTGTCCCGCCGATTGCCCATCTCAGTACCGCATTCTATGAAATGGACAAATGCACCGAGGCCGACGCGCTGGCCCACCTCGACGCCGGCAAAGACCTCGGTTTCGAATGCTATTGGTATGACGCCTACTACGGCAAGGACGATTTCCCCTCCGTGGGCAACTACGTCTTGCCCCTCGAACGCGGCTTCAACCTGACCCGCTTCCCCAACGGACTCAAGCCCCTTTCCGAAGCCGTGCACCGCGCGGGTCTCGATTTCCTGATGTGGTTCGAGCCGGAGCGGATATGCCCGGGGACGCTCATGGCGGTCGAACATCCCGAATGGGTCGTGTTGCCCGATGGCGGCGGTTGGGGCATGTTCAACCTCGCCGTTCCCGAAGCGCGCCAATACATCACGGACTACGTCGGTGGCCTGATCGAAGCCTACGGCCTGAGTTGGGTACGCATCGACAACGCGGTGTCCTACACGCCGCTGTGGGCGAAACTCGACGCCGCCGCCGGACCCGACCGCGTGGGCATGGCCGAGGTCCGATACGTCGAGGGACTGTACCGCTGGTGGGACGACATGCGGACCGCGCACCCGGACATCGCCATCGACAACTGTGCATCCGGTGGCGGGCGCATCGATCTCGAGTTGTGCGCACGGGCCATCCCGTTGTGGCGCACCGATGCCACCATCGGACCCCTCATGAATAAAGACCTGCATCAAGCCGCGTTGCAGAACCAAGTCATGACCGCCGGGTTGAGCCGCTACGTGCCCTTCAACGTCAGCGGCCAGATGGGCGCCGACCCATACAACTTCCGCAGCGGGTTCAACGCGGGCATCTCGTTCTGCGAAGACACCCGGCCCGAGGCGTACCCCCGCGAAATGCTCCGCGCCGCCATCGCCGAAGGCAAGCGCATCCGCAAATACTTCTTTGGCAATCTGTACGCGCTGACGGACGTTACCACAAATCCGAAAGATTGGTGCGTGCTCCAATATCACCGGCCCGCCGAACGCGACGGAATGGTCCTCGCGTTTCGCAGACATCAATCACCCTACACCGGGTTTACATGCGCGCTTCGCGACATCGACCCCGAAGCCAACTATGAAGTCACCATATCGCCAAACTACACGCCCAATCCCAGCGCGACAATGAAAGGCGACGCCCTCCGTGCCGTCGCACTGAACATCGACGAAGTCCCTGGCTCGGTACTCGTAGAGTACCGGCTCACAGAATAGCAGCGATATGCAGGCGATTATCGATGCTTGCAGGACGCGCTCCGTTTGGAGCGATTCTCGTCAATGGACGTGAGCGAATGAAGCAGGATCTACAGGCAAACATCTGGAAGTTCTATCTTTTCAACATCTTTTCGTGTTTTGTTCTGTACTATGGGATAGACAAGATCTTCATGCAGGCGCGGGGCCTGTCCGTCACCGACATTGTGCTTGTCGAAATTGTGTTTGTCGTGTGCGTTGTGGTGCTCGAAGTGCCCTCTGGCGCGATTGCGGATCGGCACAGCAGAAAATATATCCTTGCTCTCAATGTCGCCCTTTTCGCGCTCAGCACGCTGATATGGATTTTTGCGCACGGCGTCGGCGTGTTCGTGTTGGGTGTCGTTGTCGCGTCCATCCACTCGGCTTTGTGTTCAGGGACGGATACGTCCTTCTTGTATGACACGCTCAAGGAATTGGGCCGGGAAGACGAATACGCGAGGATCTATGGAAAGGCGATCTTCTGGGGAAACCTCATCGCCATTCTCGCCGACATCATCGGCGGGATGACGGCGGACTATTTAGGGTTGGTGGTTCCTTTCTGGATCACGCTGCCGTTTTCGGGTATCGCCGTGCTCGTCGCGCTTTCCTTTACGGAGCCGGATATCCACCGGACAACGGGCGAAATGAACTACTTCAGGCACATTGCCGACACCGTCCGCCTTCTTCTGGGCAACAGGTCCGTCGTGCATCTGATAGTGCTCTCCGCCCTGCTTGGGGCGACGCTAAGGTGCATGGATGAATTTGGGCAGTTGTACTACGTGAAGATTGGCGTGCCGGTGTTCGCGTTGGGTTACCTGGTCGCGGTGGGCAACGGCACCATCGCGCTGGGCGGGCGCTTTGCGCATCACCTGAACAGGTTCCGCCGCACGCATGTGTTCGCTGTGGCCATACTCATCAGCGCGGCCGGATTCCTTCTTGTCGCTGCAACCCGATCGTACGCGGGCGTTGTCTTCTCCTTCCTGCCATGGCTGGCCTATTACTTCATCTATCCGCTGATTTTGAGTGATTTCCATAGGGAGTTGCCCTCGGGACAACGCGCCACGGGCGAATCGTTCATGAACCTGTGTGGCAAAGGCATGTTCGTCCCCATAGGATTTGGCTTCGGTTACCTTGCGGATCACGGCTCACTATTCGTTGCGTACGCGGCGGTTGGCAGCTTGGTGGCTTGTTCTTTTGCCGTCTTCTCTATGCCTTCTCTGGTGCGCCAGGAGAAGCCTGGTTGACTCTCTGCAACCTGAAAGGAGGTCGCCTTGCGAATTGCTCGTTCAGCAAGTAGCCGACTCGGCGTTTGGTGTGAGCCAGCCGTCGGCGCCCCGGAACGCGAACGCACGAACCGTAGCTCACGCGAACCCTTATGTCAATAGAGGTGGCCAGCCCGCCAGAGAATGGTGAAGCCTACCACGGCAAGGCAAACAACGAGCGCATGCACCTTGCTGGCAAGGGGACGGCGCGTGCAAAAAGGCCAGTCGAGGAACCTGGGAGTACTGGGTAGCGCGGTATGAGCATGGTTCTTGGCCTGAACGGTGGGTTCCGCTTCGCTTCACTCACCCTACGCCCACTCCGCGCGACTTGCCTCTCGTAGCGCTATGACATGGGCTATTCCTGCATTGCTACGGTGGAAACATCAGAATCCGCTTCTGGAGGCGTCATGTGGCACAAACCGGAGGTCCTGTCATGACGTAATCCGTTTCACGTCGTCGATTCTTGTAGGGCGCTGCCACTGGCGCCGCGGTTTTCGCCTTGAGTTTGACAATTCTGCGTATGCACGCTTAGAGTTAGGATGTTGAACGGGAATGCGAGGTCGCGCTGATGAAACGCATGGTGTATATCGAAACATCCGTCATCAGTTACCTGACGGCCCGTCCGAACCCGGACGCAATTGTTGCGGCCTGCCAGGAAATTACTCGCCGGTGGTGGGAGGCAGGGCGCACGGCCGTTTCGGCTTTTGTCTCGCCCTATGTCGTGGAGGAAGCCGGTGCGGGCGATCCTAACGCCGCCCGGGAACGTATGGAAGCTTTGCGTTCCCTGCCTGTGCTGCCGATTGCGCCTGAGATTCCGGGCCTGGCGCAGTTCTTACTGCTCGGAGGTGCACTGCCCCCCAAAGCGCGCTTGGACGCACTGCATATTGCTTGTGCCGCCTACCATGGAATGGACGTGCTTCTCACGTGGAATTGCAGCCATATCGCGAATCCAGCACAACTTCCCGTAATGCGTGGCCTGTGTGCCGCCAAAGGCTATAGGCTGCCAGAACTCGTGACGCCCTTCGAACTGATGGAGGTCTCTCAATGAACACGCCCTCGCCTTGCCACGATCCCATCGTGGCCGAAATCCACCACATACGTATCCGCCTCGCGGAACAGTACCACAATGACCTGATTGCATACTCGGAGGCGGCGGAAGCACATTGCCGCGCATTGGGGCTGAATCTGGTAGAATCGCCGAAAACACAGCCGCCCCTTGTTGTCCCCTCCGAACAAGCGCCTATTGCGAAGTAATGGCACGTGCGAGTAATGTGTGCCCAGGCGGACATATAAACTGGAGATTCTGTCATGACGCAATCCGTTTCACGTCGTTGTTTCTTGAAGGGCGCTGCGGCTGGCGCTGGCCTTTTCGCATTGAGCGGTGCGGCGGGCGCTGCGGACAAACCCATTCAGGGTTTCGAGGATACGAAAAGCAACACCGACAAGGATAAGGTGTGGCAGCCGGTCTCGGATCGGAAGATCCGGTTCGGGATTGTGGGCTACGGGGTGTGCCAGTTCGGGGCCGCGTTCGATTTGCAGAACCATCCGAATGTCGAGGTCGTTGCCGTCAGCGATTTGATCCCGGAGCGTTGCGCGGAACTGGCCAAGGTATGCCGGTGCGGCAAGACGTATCCTTCGCTCGAAGAACTAGTCACGGACCCGACTATCGAAGCGGTTTTCGTGGCGACGGACGCGCCGAGTCATCCCCGGCACTGTATCGACGTGCTCAAGCACGGCAAGCATGTAGCCAGCGCGGTACCGGCCGTGTTCGGTTCTCTCGAACAGGCGGACCAACTGTATGAGGTGGTCAAGTCTTCGGGGCTGAATTATATGATGTTCGAAACGACCACGTTCCACGACGACACGTACGCGATGCGCGAGATCTTCAACGCGGGCGGCTTCGGCAAGATGATCTACACGGAGGGCGAATATTTTCACTTCATGGAAACGCCGATCGACTCGTACAAGGGCTGGCGGATCGGCCTGCCGCCACAGTGGTATCCGACGCACTCGAACGCCTATTACACCTGCGTTACCGGCGGTAGTTTTACGGAGGTCTCGTGCCAGGGCATCCCAAGCCTGATACCGGAAATGCAGCCGGCGAACAACGCCTATGGCAACAAGTTCGGCACGGAAATCGCCCTGTTTCGCACGAGCGAGGGTGGCACGGCGCGCATGGGCGTCAGTTGGGATACGCCGGGGCATGGTGGCGAGATGGGCCGCGTGCGCGGACAGAAAGGCTCGATGTATAACGGAGCCTACGAGGGCTCGGGCGACATATCCAAACTGAACTTGGCAAAACCGCCCCTCCCCCCCAACGTTTCGTCCGGCGGCCATGGCGGGTCGCACGGTTATCTGTGCGAAGAATTCGTGACCTCTATCCTCAAGAACCGTACGCCGCTGGTCAATATCGCATGGGCGTTGAACATGACGGTTGCCGGTATCGTCGCCCACCAGTCGGCCATGAAGGACGGGGAATTGATGAAGATACCGCAGTATAGGCTTTAGGCTGTAGGCTGTAGGAAGTGAGGCCGTAGGATGAGGTGCGATAGCGTGCAGTTCCTACAGCCTACAGCCTCACTTCCTACAGCCTAGTGCCGGGAGGGCGCTTGAATGAAGATCGCGGCCGTCGAGCTATACCACGTGTCCGTACCGTTGAAGCAGACGTTTTGGCCCACGTGGATTCCGGGGTATCCGCAGACGCACAACCGGTTCACGCTGGTCAAGCTGGTAACGGACGACGGCATCGAAGGGTATTCGGCCGGGTCGGCGATGGGACGCGAGCGCGAGGGACTTGGCGAACTCTTGGGCGCCTATATCCTGGGGAGCGATCCGACGGACATCGACCGCGTGCAGAGTCTCCTTAAACAGGCCGGCTACTTGGGCTGGCGCAATTTCTGGATCGAGCCGGCGTGCTGGGACATCCTGGGCAAGGCCAAGGGCAAGCCCGTCTACGAATTGCTGGGCGGCGCGGCACGTCCCATCGAGGTGTACTGTTCGACCGGCGAAATGCACGCACCCGAGAAGCGTGTGGACGAGTTGCTCGCCATGCGCGTGCGTGGATTCAAGACCGCCAAGTTGCGTGTCAAGAACCGGACGCTCGAAGACGATATTCGGCACATCGAAGTTGTCGCCAAAGGGCTTGACGGCAAGCTGGTCCTCGGCGTGGACGCGAACCAGGGCTGGCTCGTATCGATTGTCGACCGGCCTCCCGCGTGGGACTTCGACCGCGCGAAGGAGTTCGCGGCGGCGTGTCACGCGAACGGACTTCGGTGGCTCGAAGAGCCGCTCGACTCGCGCGATTACGATGGGAATGCGGCGCTCAAGAAAGTCTCGCCCATCAAGATTTCCGGCGCCGAGCTCAACTACGGTTGGGACGAGATCAAGATCATGTTCGAGAAGGATTGCTTTCATGTCTATCAGCCCGACGCGACGTTCGCGGGCGGCATCGCGCAGGTGAAACGGGTCATCGACGCGTGCCATGCGCATGGCCGCGAGTTTTCGCCGCACACGTGGACAAACGGCATCGGTTTCTACGTCAACTGGAATATGGTGCTCGCGGATCCGGGGAACATGCTCCCGCTCGAATATCCGCTCGAAGAACCGTCGTGGGTCCCACGCGAGCGCGAGGGGATCATCGCGCCGATCATGCCGGATCGCAACGGCGTGCTCGAACCCTTCACGCGTCCCGGACTGGGTTTCGAGATCGACCGCAAACTGCTACGGAAATACGGCAAACGCTTCTACAGAATGACGGAGACCGGCCTGAAAATCCGCGTCATTCGCGAAAAGGGACTGCGGGCCGCGCTGGCAATCAAGCGCAGGAAAGAGGCGTCAAGATAGGATTGCGGATTGAAGATTGCGCAACGTGGTGACAGCAATCTACAATCTACAATCTACAATCCGCAATTGCGAAAGGTGAAAGATATGTTCGAGCACATTGAGACAGCGCCGCCCGATCCGATTCTTGGTTTAACGGACGCATTCGTGAAAGACCCGCGCCCCGGCAAGATCAATTTGGGCGTGGGCGTGTACAAGGACGAGAGCGGCAAGACGCCGATCTTCGCGTCGGTGAAGCGCGCCGAGGAGCGTATCCTGCGCGATGAAACAACGAAATCGTATTTGCCGATTCCCGGCGCGCCCGAGTATGGCGCGGCGGTGCGGCGAATGATCTTTGGCGCGGACCACCCAATTCTCGAAGCGAAACGGGCCGTTACGGCGCACACGCCGGGCGGTACGGGCGCGTTGCGCGTGGCGGGCGATTTCATCAAGGTGAATTTGAGCACGAATCGGATCTGGGTCAGCGCGCCGACGTGGGAGAATCACCGGGCCGTGTTCCAGGCGGCCGGTCTCGAGGTCGAGACGTATCCGTACTATGACGCCGACGGCAAGCAACTCGCCTTTGGCGCGATGATGCAGGCGCTCGAAACCGTGCCTGCGGGCGAGGTCGTGCTGCTGCACGCCTGTTGCCACAATCCTACTGGCATGGACCCTGACGCGGAACAGTGGAAAGCCATCGCGGACGTGACGGCGCGGCGTGGTTTCTTGCCCTTCTTCGACTTCGCATACCAGGGCCTCGGCGGCGGGCTCGAACAGGATGCGACCGGATTGCGTACCGTCGCGGCGCGGGTGGACGAGTTCCTTGTATCGAGTTCGTTCGCGAAAAACTTCGGCCTCTACAACGAGCGCGCAGGCGCGATCACGCTCGTCGCGCGTTCCGAAGAGGATGCGCAGCGCGCCTTCAGCCAACTCAAAGTCCGTATCCGCACCAACTACTCGAATCCGCCCTCGCACGGTGGCGCGATTGTGACGACCGTGTTGAACGACCCCGAATTGCACGCGCTCTGGGAAAGCGAAGTGACGGCCATGTGCGCCCGGATCAACGGCATGCGCACGTTGTTCGTCGAAACGCTCGAGGCCAAGGGTGTCGAGCGCGATTTCTCGTTCATCACGCGCCAGCGCGGCATGTTTTCGTTCTCCGGGCTCACGAAAGATCAGGTGGCGGTCCTGCGCGACCAGTATGGTATCTATGTCGTTGGGTCGGGACGCATCAATGTCGCGGCGATGACTCCGTCGAACATGGACCGGCTATGCACGGTCATCGCGGAAGTATTGCAGGGCTAAAAGGAATTAGGAATTAGGAATTATGCCGGCACGGAAGCCTTGCGCGCGGCGGTCGAGCCGCAAGCGACCTTCGCTCTTATCCATTCATAATTCATAATTCATAATTCATAATTTCGATGAAACCTAATTCGAAATAGGTGGTCGAAATAGCGTAAAGTGTTTCTGTGTGTTGAGGAGGAATCGAGGATGGCAAAAAGGAGAGAACGATGAAGTCTGTGACGCGTGTATTGGTTGTTTTGTGTGTTGTGGGGTTGCTGGTAACGGCCGGTTGTGCCACGTCCGTAAAGAAACCGAAGCCCGAAGAATTGGTGATGCAGCAGACAAAGGGGCTCGTCGCCGACGTGCTCGCGGGCAAGGCCGATGTGGTCTTGAATTATGTATCCGAAGATTTCAGCCATCCGGATGTCGATGGCGGCAAGGCGGGGTTGGCCAACTACATCGAGCAGGGCAAACAGATGGGCATTGTCCAGGATTTTCCGAAACTGGTCACGGAACACAATGCGAAAGTCGTGCTGGATGGCGCCAAGGTAACGGTGTCCAAGGACAAGAATACCGCCAGCATCTATCCGATCCAGGCCAGCGCGAATGAAGGGTCCGCAACGGTCGAACTGCTGTTCAAGAAAGACAAAGACGGCGTATGGCGTATTTGCGGCGCAAACGTCGAAGGCATCTAATCTCCGGTGCGGAAGTGAGGCTGTAGGCTTTAGGCTTCAGGCTTCAGGCTTCAGGTTGCGGTGATCTTCCTGAAGCCTGAAGCCTGAAACCTGAAGCCTATGACATGAACGACTTAAATCTATCGATGTTTCGCGCGTATGACATTCGGACGCCAACGTCCGAATTGCCGGACCTGCTGGCCGAACGGCTGGCGCGCGCGGAGGCGGCGTATTACCGCGACGTGTTGGGCGTGCGCGGGGTGCTGGTTGCGCGCGACGCCCGCGCATCGGGTCCGCATTATCTCGAACTGGCTGTAGATGTCTACACGCGTGCCGGGCTCGAGGTGGTCGTCATACCACATGTCGCATCGACATGCATGTTCTATTTCGCGGCGATGAAACATCCGCATTTGGCCGCCGTGATGATCGGCGCGTCGCACAATCCGGCCGGCGATACGGGCCGGAAAATCGTGGGGCCGGGTGCGCTGCCCATTGCCGAGCAGATCGGCCCGGAAGGCGGATTGAGGCGCATTCGCGAATTCTATCTCGGAGATGCGAACCCCGTTGGCGTAAGCAAAGGCCGGGTCGCCGCGTATGATCCCACGGACGAATATGTCGCGTTCAGCCTCGAATTGGCGGGCGTCGCACCGGAGGGTTTATGCGGGCTTTCGGTCCTGCACGACTATCTGCACGGAGCGGCGGGCCGCGAGATGATGCTGGCGTTCGGCGTGGCCGGCGCGGACCTGACGCCGCTTCATCATGCGGCCGACGGCGCATTTCCGTTGGGCGATCCGAACCCGGTGAAGCAGTCCAGCATTCGTTCGGGGCTCGAGATCCTGAAGGCGGGCGATTACCGGTTCGGGATGTTTTTCGATGGCGACGGCGACCGCATCGACTTCTATCGCGGCGACGGGGCGTATCTGTCGTCGAGTTTCGTTTACGCCGCGCTGCTGCCGGAGATCCGCAAACGGTTTCCAGATCCAGGCATGGGCGTGTACGCCTGCCTCAAGTGCAACCCAAACGCCCTTATGGAAATGGCCAAGACCGGCGTCACAACCTCCATAATTCGCAACGGCCATTCGCAGATAAAAAACGCCATGGCCGAGAATCCTGCGAAGTTCGGGACCGTCGAGGAATCCGCGCATTTCTACGAAGCCTTTACGGTCGACGGCCGACGTTACTGTCTCGAAAACACGTTGTACATCGCACTGCTCGCGGCGCGTTTGTGGCACGAAGACCCGGTGCTGTTCGAGCATTTGTTCGAGATTCAGGCGCGGACCGCACGCGAGCGCGAATGGGGCTACAAGTTCCCGGACGACAAGGCCCGGCAAGCCGCGCTGGATGCGGTTGAAGCGCACTTCGTCGGGGAGGGCGCGCAGTCGCGCAGCCGCATGGATAACGGGTATGATCTCGAAGCCACGATCATGCGCCGCGGACTGCCGTTCGAGATTGGCGTCGATGCGCGATTTGCAACGAACTGGCTCCAAGTCTGCCAGCGCGTCTCGCAAAGCGAAAATGGCCTTGCCCGTTGGGAAGTCGTTGCATCCGAACCTGCCCTCGCGTCCGCCGCGAAATCCGCAATCGCCGAAATCGTGAAGAAATACGGTGTCGGCGAAGAGTATCAAGGG
>CAIYET010000283.1 GCA_903925285.1 Candidatus Hydrogenedentota bacterium
GCCCGTGGGTTGTCACCCACGGCTATTCATGTTCCTCCCCTTCGGGGAAATTCAGTTGAGGCGACAACTTTCCCAAAGAGTGGAAGCTCTCTTATAAAGTACGCTAAATCCGGATGATCCCTTTTTTAGGTTCAGGCGTTTTTGTCCACAGGCGCCTTTAGTTCCTTGCGGAGTCTTTCGAGTTCCTTCTTGAGTTTTGCGATCGTCTCCGTTTGAGCGAGGTCGTTGTAGAGATTGTGGAGTTCATCGGGGTCCTTTTCGAGATCGAAGAGTTCCCACTCGTCCATGTCGTGATAATAGTGGATGAGTTTGTAGCGATCGGTGCGGATGCCGTAGTGGCGGCGGACGGAGTGGACGGCGGGGAATTCATAGTAGTGGTAGTACATGGCGGTGCGCCAGTTCTTGGGGGGCTTGTTACGGAAGACTTTGAGGGCGCTTCGGCCTTGGATATCGGCGGGGATGTCGGCTTTGGCGAGGTCAAGGAAGGTGGGGCCGAAGTCGACATTGAGGACGATGGACTTGTTCGTAGTCCCTTCGGGGATGACGCCGGGGAGACGTGCCAGAAAGGGCATTCGGATGGACTCTTCGTACATGAAGCGTTTGTCGAACCAGCCGTGGTCGCCGAGAAAGAAGCCTTGGTCGGAAGTATAGACGACGAGCGTGTTTTCTGCCAGACCGTTGGTGGCGAGGAAATCGAGGAGGCGGCCGACATTGTCGTCGACGGAAGCGATCACGCGGAGGTAGTCCTTAATGTAGCGCTCGTATTTCCAGTGTTTGAGGGCCTCGGGTGAGAGGCCTACGGGGAAGGGCTGTTTGACGTCTTCGGGCGTGATATCTTTGTCGATGCGCATCTCGGCGGTGTGAGCGGCGGTGCCGCGCGTGGCGTAGTCGTCGTTGAACGTCTGTGGCTCGGGGATATCCATGTCTTCGAATAGGTTGGCGTGTTTGGCGTCGGGTTGCCAGTTGCGGTGCGGCGCCTTGTGGTGGCACATGAGGTAAAAGGGCTTCTCCTTGTCGCGATTCCGGATAAAATCCATCGATAAATCGGCGATGAGGTCCGTAACGTAGCCCTTCTTCTTCTTCTTCTTCTGACCCATTTCGATCAGGACGGGGTCGTAATACTCCCCTTGACCTGGTAAGACGTTCCAGTAATCGAATCCGGTTGGATCGCTCTTAAGGTGCCATTTGCCGACGATACCGGTCTGATACCCGGCTTTTTGGAGTAACTTGGGGATGGTCTGTTGGCTGCCGTCGAAGGTGTCGTCATTGGTCCGCAGACCATTCATGTGGCTATATTTGCCGGTGAGGATGGCCGCGCGGCTGGGGGCACAGAGCGCGTTGGTGCAGAAGCAGTTTTCAAGCCGAATGCCCTCGCGGGCGATCCGGTCGATGTTCGGGGTGGTGTTGATCGTGCTGCCGTAGCAACCGATCGCGTGAGAGGCGTGGTCGTCGGACATGATGAAGACGATGTTTGGACGTTTGGAGGAGGACTTGGCTTCTGCGGCGTTGCCCAATCCAAGGACTGAGGCCGCGCTCAGAGCGCCGATGCTGGCGATTGCTTCGCGTCGTGTCATTGTTCTTGACATTGGACAATTCTCCTTCTGGGCGGTAGTATAAACCAAGGCGAGGGAGGATGTGCGCGGTTTTTTCCCAGTTGCCTATCGGTAGTGGCCATTCATGGTTTCTGGAACTTGTGCGGCGCTTCGGGGTTTTTTGAATTGAGCTTGTAAGGTAGGGAGAGAATAGAATTGTCTTCGCGAATTGCAGTTTGGGTATTGTCGGCGCTGTGCGCGGTGTCAGTCGCGTTTGGCGGAGTACAGACGTGGCGTTTGCAGCGTAGGCTGGAGGCTGTAGGCTGTAAGCTGGAGGCCGTGCGCCTTCAGCCTACTACAGCCTCGCTTCCTACAGCCTCATTGGTACCCGTGCAAGGGAACACGGACAGCATCGAGGCGGATTCGCAGGCCGAATTGGACGATATCGACAGTGACCTCGACAAAGACAGCGTCGTGGAAAAAGAGGTCACGGTGTCGCGAGCCCGTCTCGAACGCGCATTGGCAAAGTCCGAGGCGAAGGCGGAGCGGCAAAAGGGACAGGGCACCAAGCGCAATGGTCTCTCGGGGCGCGATTCGTATGCCAGCCCGGAAGTGGCCGCCCAGGCCGCCCGTATGGTCAAAGATGCTCAGAAATCCATCAATCAGGGCAACTACGATGATGCCATGAAGATGTTGCAGGACTCGCTTGCGGTTGACCCCACGCAGCGCAATGCCTACAAGACGCTGGCCGGTTTGTATCACACGATGGGTATGAGCACGGAGGAAAACCAGTTGTATGCGGATTGGAGCGCGAATCGTCCTCAGGACGCCATGCCGCATTATCAGCAGGCGTCCCTGTACGCGTCGATGGGTATGAGCTTGGAAGCGTTGGGGCAGTTGCAGCAATTCGAGTCGTTGACCAAAGACGATGCGCGCAGTTACTCGATGACGGCGTCGATGTACCGCCGATTGGGGATGACGCAAGAAGAGGGAGCCACGTTGCAGGCGTGGGCGGATCAGGCGCCGGGATCAGTCGATGCGCTACGGTCCATGGCTCAGTTCTACTCGCGTACGGGCGACCGTGCCGACGCGCTGGCCACGTACGCGACGATCGCGCAGATGACGCCCGGCAGTGCCGATGCGCATCGCGACTTGGCGCAGATGTACCAGCGGATGCGCCAATACCCGCAGGCCCAAACCGAGTATGTCGCGGCAATGAACTTGCAGCCGCAAAATCTCGATATTCGAATTCAGCTCGCCGACTCGTATCGGCAAGGCGGCGACCGCGTTTCGGCGATGCAGGCCTACATGGCGATCATTTCGGACGCGCCCGGTTCGCCCGAAGCCGCGCAAGCGCAACGTACGCTCAACAATATACAACGCGCGTTAGGGAGCAGGAATTAGGAATCGAGGAGTTGCCTCTAACTGACGCCGAGTAGTTGGGCGACGGTTTGCGACAAGATGTTGCCTTGGGTCTGTGCGAACGCGCCTTGCAGGATCCGCATCTGGTTCTTGGTTTGCTCGATTGTGGCGCTGGCGAAATCGACGTCGCGAATGAGCGATTGGGATTGCTGCAAGTTCTCGGCGGTCGTGCTGCGCACCTCGATGGCCTGCTCGAAACGATTCTGTTGCGCGCCGAGATTGGCGCGGTTGCGGTCGAGCACGGTGGCCGCGTTGTCGAGTTTTTCGAGCGCGGCGGTGGCGCCGGCTTGTGTCGTCAGGTCGAGGCCGTTCAGATTGAGCGCGTCGGTCGTGCTGGCGTTAATCGCGATCCGTTCGCCGCCTTGGGTTCCGACGGGAATCGGTCCGGCGGTACCATCGAGCAATTTCGTGCCGTTGAACTCGGTGTTCTGTGCGGTATTCTCGACGTGTTCCAGGAGTGCCTGGCTCTCTTGGTTCAAGGCGTTGCGCTGGTCGGCTGTCAGCGTGCCGTTGGCGGCTTGCACCGCGAGTTCCCGGATACGCCCGATGGTGTCCTGTTGCGTGCCCAAGGCCTTGCTGGCGGTTTGGACAACGTTTATACCGGTTTGCAGGTTGTTGGCCTCCTGCGTATTCTGTAGGATCTGCGTGCGGAACGTGTCGGCGATCTGAAGCCCGGCCGCGTCGTCCGCAGCTTGATTGATGCGCTGGCCGCTGGCGAGTTGTGCCTGTTTTTTCTGAAGATTGGCGAGCGCGCCCGACAAGAGCCGCTGTGTACTTAGCGCGGGGTTCAACATGTTGATACCTGATCCCATCGCGATGCCCTCCTTTTCAGTCTAATTTATTATAACACAAATACGGTCTGGATTGTGGCGGTTTTTATCGGACCTCGATCAGGTCACTCCTTGGGTTTCGGCGCCAGGATTTCCGTATCGGCCAACAGCGGGGTGTCCTTGTCCATGTTGTTCAATTCGAGGAGCTTCTTGACGGTGGTATTGTACTGCTTGGCAATCTTTTGGAAGCTTTGGCCTTTCAGGACGAGGTGTTTGACGGTTTTTTCGGCTGGTACGGCGTCGGTAACCGGTGGCGCGGGGGACTTCGCGCCTTTGTAGATGATCAGGGTATCGCCGACCTTGATGTTTTCGTCTTTCAGTTTGTTCCACGCGGCGAGGTCTTTCGCCTTGACGCCGTAATGGCGTGCGATCTTTTCGATGCTCTCGCCTTTCTCGACGACATGGGTCACCTTTTCGTCCGTAGCGGGTTTCGGTTCGGGTTTGGGAGGCTCAGACACGGTGGGAGCGGGCGGTGCTTCGGTGGACGGCTTGGCAGGTTCGATGGGTTTTGGTGTTTCCGTCTTGCGGAGGCGATCCTGCCACTGTTCAAGCCGGTCGCGGCTCTTGATGAGTTCGTCGTGCAACAACGCGTTGGCCTGAATGGCCTCGCGGATGGCGGTGACGGTGGCGCGGACGCGTTCGGGGCGCGTATCGAGGTAGAGAACGGCGTCGCAACCCGCTATGAGCGCCTCGACGGCGGCGCGTTCGGTGGGCCTCGAGCGCTCCATGGCGTTGGAAGCGGCATCGTCGGCCAGAATCACGTTGGCGAAGTTCCAATGGTCGCGAAGGACTTTCTTGACCAACACGGGCGAAACGGATGCAGGGCGTTTGGGGAACTGTTCGTCGAGAGCGGGTACGGACGCATGGCCGACCATGATGCCCGCGATGCCTTGGCGTGCGGCTTCGTCGAAGGGATACATGAGTTCGGCAAGGCGCGACAGTTCGTAGTCGAATATCAGTCTCTCTTCATTGCCGGTCTTTTGGATTTTCCCCATGCCGGGATAGACCTTGGCCACGGGAATCGCGCCTCCGGTCGATACGCCGTCTGCAAAAGCGAGTCCCAACAAGGCGACTTGTTCCTGGTCGGTTCCGAACAGGCGCGTATCCATCGCCGGGTCGCCGTCATCGCCTTGCGCGACATCGAGTACTGGCGCGAGTACCACGCCGATGCCGCGGGCGATTGCCGCTTGGGCGCAGGCCCGTCCCAACTCGCGCGCGCCTTTCATGTCCTTGCTCTTGCCCAGTTCCGCCGCACTCGTTGCCGGGTCGACCTTAAGCGGATTGATCTTCCCGCCTTCCTGTTCGATGGCGATCAACGGCAGGTCGGCAAGCGTCTCGCCAAAACCGGTCTCGCGTTTGATTGCCGCCACCAACGCCGTTGTTTGGGCCGCATCGACGATGTTGGCCTCGCGCAACACGACGCCTGCGGGATGCACTTCTTTAAGCAGCGCCTTCGTCGCCTCATCGAGCGTGATGCCCTCGATGGAAATAAACAGAAAACGTCCTGGCCATAATTCCTCGGCGTTGGGCACGGGTGTTGTCGGCTCGGACGTTGGTGCTTGTGCCGACGCGGAAGCCTTGCGCGCGGCGGGTTGCGCGGTCTGTACGGGCGTGTTGGCGACCGCTTCGTTCGAGGGCGGAGGTGTCGTGGTCTCGGCGGGAGGTTTGGCGATTACTTGTTGCGGCGCTTCGGCGGTCTTTGGGCGTAGAAAGACGTAGGCCGATGAGAATCCCACGGCTACGCCTAGCAGAAACGTGATCAGCAGAATCCCCGAAGGACGCCTGCCCCGTCCACGCACATAGATATCGTTCATCGAACCACGATCCTATCTATTGGCTGTCAAGCAACCGAATCTGGAACACGGCGGGATTATAGCACAGCCCGACATAGATGCGATCAAACCGTGCAGCGAAAAAGTGCGGCGGATGATGCCGTTGCCCCTCGGTTCCTTACACTGGCGCACGGAGGATTTGTATGGACTGGCGTGAATACGTCGAACAGCGGCCGGAGGTCATGATGGGGGAAACCGGTCATCAAAGACACGCGGCTTGGCAAGAAAAGCGGTCCCGGAAAAGAGAACCTACACCGCGTCATCCTTGTCTTCGCTCTCGGCCAAGGCTTGCCGGAATTTTTCGGGACTGCAATAACCCAACCAAGGTTCGAGGTTTTCTTCGCACCACTGGCGGTAGGCCGCCGTGCTTGCCCAAGTGCGCATGGGCGGGCCGTCGTCGAAGCCTGGTCTGAAGGTATGTATCAAGCCGTGAGCCAAACGCTCGTGGACCGTTCTGGCCATGGCATGCTCGAAATCGGCAAACCGTGCGGCACGTTCTTCGGCGGCACTCCTGGGCATGTCATCTTCCCTCTTTCTTCAACCAAGCGGCGAACAATCGAAGGTCGTCTATGTCGTTCATGTCTTTCCTGCGTCCGGCGGCCGCTTTTGTCTGTATTATGCCGTCGACACTCATCACCGGGAACCCTTCCACAACGCGCTTCATCGGCAGGGCTTGTTCATAGGACTCGAATCCATCGGGTGCAAAAACAATATCCAATTCAAACGGACCCTTCAACTGGATGAAGTCCTTCCCTTCGCGAATCTCCGAGGCTGGAAACCGGCAAACGCCTTCGGTCTCGATGTCGAATGCGAATCCCAATTCCTTAAGCGCGGCGAGAAGCCGTTCCTTGTTTTCGCCCTGTTTCGATGGATAAACGTCAATATCTTGTGTCGTGCTCGAGTACCCTTGTATGATTGCGGCGCCTTTGCCGATTATCATGTACTCGACCTCGTGACTCGACAGGACGGCGTGCAGCCTGAATACATCCGCTTTCTGCATTGCCTTCTCCTCGCTGGCGCGTCCTTTTCTCCCGTCGTCTGCGGCGGTCGAGAAGTGAGCGGGTGGCGGTCCAAACGTGAAACATCCGCTGGGTTCATTATGTAGTCGTTGCCCCATATTGTCAAGAACACAATTGAGGATTGCGGATTATTACCGAAGCCTGACGCCTGCTGCCTATGGTTGTTCGTGGCGTTTTGGGGGTTTGATGTCGACGATTGTGCCTTTGAACATGTCGACTACCGCGGAGACATGCGGGTCTTTCATGGCGGTGCGCGCGTCGTCTTTGGAAACGCGTGCTCCGCGTGGGAGATGTTCTGCGTTGGACGTTGGCTCGGTGGCGGGTTCGTCGTCGGCCAATTCGCAACGGAAATGGGTCAGGTTATCCGTCATGGCTTGCAGGGCTTCTTGGAGGCGGCGCTGATGTTCGGGTTTGTCGAGGGCGGTACGGGCTTGTGAGGCGCGTGCTGGAAAACGCAGTAGCAGCATGCCGTTTTCGATGGACGCGGGCCTGGCGTTGGACAAGTTGACCTTGAGCGCGATCTGGTCTTCGGTGGCCTTTTCGAGGATCACGGACCACGCGCCGTCGAGATTGGCTTTGGTCACGTGCAGGCGACTGGCGGGCGCGGGCGCTTCGGTCTCGTATGCGGTAGGCGCCGCGCTGGATTCGGGTACGGAAATGGAGGCGCCTTCGCCGAGCAGCATAATCTTTTCGATGACGGTATCGACGCTGAGTTCGACGGCGCGTTTGGATAAGCGGATCAGCAGCGTTTCGATTGCGATGCGCTGGGCCAGTTGCGAGTCGAAGCCTTTGGTCAATTCCGCAAATTGTTCGACCAGCCGGATCAGGTTCGTCAAGGTGAACCGTTTCGCGCGTTCCTGCATGAAGACGATTTCTTCGTCGGGCAACGCGAGCAGGGTTTTCGTGCCGCCGGCCTTGCAGACGAGCAAGTTGCGGAAGTAACGCAGGATGTCCTGGACGAATTGCGAGAGGTCTTTGCCGGCCGTCACAACGTCTTCGACAAGCCCCAACTCGCGCCCGATATCCTTCGCGGAGATCGCGTCGCACAGGTCGTGCATGACTTGCCAGTCGACGAGACCGAGCACATCGAATACGTCTTTGAACGCGATCTCGTCGCCGCAGTATGAGACCAGTTGGTCGAGGATGCTCTCGGCGTCGCGGACGCCTCCTTCCGCGGCGCGCGCGATGGCCTGTAGCGCCTCGTCAGTACACTTGACGCCTTCCTTGTCTAGGATAGCTCGTAGGAGAGTACAAAGCTGTGGCAGCGCCACGCGACGGAAATCGAATCGTTGGCACCGGCTGATGATGGTAGCAGGCACTTTGTGGGCTTCGGTGGTGGCGAGGATGAATATCGCGTGGGGCGGGGGCTCCTCGAGGGTCTTGAGCAGGGCATTGAACGCGCCTGCGGACAACTGGTGTACCTCGTCGATGATGTAGACCTTGAAGCGCGACCGCGACGGCACGAGTCGCACGTTATCGCGGATCTCGCGGATGTCGTCGACGCCGTTGTTCGATGCGCCGTCGATTTCGATGACGTCCATGCTGTTGCCTTCGGCTATCGACCGGCAATTGTCGCACGTATTGCAAGGCTGGCACGTAGGCCCCTCGACGGACAGGCAGTTCAGCGCCTTCGCGAGAACCCGCGCCGTCGTGGTCTTGCCGACGCCGCGCGAGCCGATAAATAGAAAGGCGTGGGGGACGCGTCCTGCGGTGATCGCGTTTTGGATCGTGCGCGTGATGTGTTCTTGGCCGATGACATCTTGAAACGTCTGCGGCCGCCACTTCCGCGCGAAGACGACGTAATGTTCGCCCGCCATACCGCCTCCATAAGAAATTAGGAATTAGGAATTCTTAATTCCTAATTCCTAATTATAAATTACCCGCGCACCCGCCGTCGAACGCTTGCCCAGAACGGCCGCGAAGTCGCCGGCTCGGACCAGGCACTCCTACAGCACACGGGAATTTTCACCTACGGCTGCTTCCTTCCGGATCTGACCGGGTTTGGCGACATCCCGTTGAGTAGGACCCAACCGTCAACACCACGTGCTTCGCACCTGACTAAAGAACAAGACGCCCTCGGGCGGGAATTCAACCTCGCTAAAGCGGATTGCGAGTGCAGGGCACCGCTAGTTCCCCGTCTAGCGCGGGCAAAAATTTGAACCGCCTTCAGGTTCGGGAACTTTAGCATAGGTTTACGAATCGAGTCAAACGGCGGCGCGCAGGAGGATTCATGCAATGATGTCGATCGTCCGTTTGACGTCTCCCCGACGAATGGGATTCCAGGGGGCCATCCTGTATGCTACCGCCTCATTCTGCTTTGGCGTCACCCGTCGTTAAAGGACTGGCGGAGCGTACGCGACCGTCCAATAGAAGGGTCTTATTATGACACAACGAAAGACGTACCTGCGCAAATGGGCGTTGGCCGGAACATTGGCCGCCGCAGTAGCGACCGTTGCCATATCGGCAGTAGCGGCTAACTCGGCAACGATACCGATACCCCGGGATCAGCCGAGGTGGCTTGAACGTCACCAATCCATGAGCGACCGCTTGAAGGAGGGCCATGCCAACGTGCTCTGGATCGGCGACTCCATCGTCGAACGGTGGGAAAACAAGGGTAAGCCGGTATGGGACAAATACTATGCGCACCGCGACGCTGTAAACTTGGGCATAAGCGGGGACAATACGGAACACGTGCTCTGGCGTTTGGACCACTGTAATCTTGAATGCGTCGCACCCAAGCTGGCGATTGTGATGATCGGCCAGAACAATGGAGGCTCGAACACGGCCGAAGAGATTGCCGAGGGAGTCTCGGCGGTAGTGATGAAGCTACGCCAGAAACTGCCGAACATGAAAATCCTTCTGTTGGCGATTTTCTTCCGAGGCGAGAAGCCCAACGACGAACAGATCAAACTGGCGAAGACCAATGACATTGTGGCGAAGATGGCCGATGGCCAACACATTTTCTACTTGAATATCAACAAGGTTTTCCTGCACCCGGACGGCACAATTCCGAAGTCCCTTATGCCGGATTTCGAACACCCGAATGAAAAGGGTTGCCGGGTCTGGGCCGAAGCGCTCGAACCGACGGTGGCGGAATTGTTGGGCGAAGTAGCGATCAAGCCCTGACATTTTCGCGGTCTACCTGAGATGCGGTAGAGGCATTCAGCGGGGCGTGTGCTCCAGAAAGGCAAAGGGACATGTCGGGAACAATAGTATCAGGTCTTGTTCTTGTGTTGGCGGTTGCATCGGTTCTTCTGCACACGCGCCGGTCCATGGCGGATGATGCTTGGACCGTCCTTGAGGGCCTCGATGGGCCTGGCAATGGCAAGCACATCGTTTTCGTAACCGGCGATGAGGAGTACCGCTCGGAAGAATCAATGCCGCAAATGGCAAAAATTCTTGCGGTGCGTCACGGGTTCAAATGCACGATCTTGTTTGCCGTCGACAAAGATACGGGCAAAATCGACCCGGAAACGCTTGATAATATTCCCGGATTGGAGGCTCTGGACACGGCCGACTTAATGGTGCTGTTCACGCGGTTTCGCGAACTGCCCGATGAGCAGATGAAACATATCATCGATTATACGGACTCCGGCAAGCCTATTATCGGACTTCGCACGGCGACGCATGCGTTTCGGTACGTGAAACGACCGGATTGCCCTTATGCGAAGTATAGCTTTGACAACAAGTCGTTCGCGGGAGGCTATGGGCGGCAAGTCTTGGGCGAAACATGGGTTGCTCATCACGGAGATCATAACAAGGAAAGCACGCGAGGAATAGTCGCCCCCGGCATGGAGAATCATCCGATCGTTCGAGGCTGCGACGACCTCTGGGGACCGTCCGATGTATACGCGCTGACGACGCTCGCCGGAGATAGTCAGCCACTCATTCTTGGGCAGGTCTTGCGCGGGATGAAACCGGAAGATGAGGCGAATCCCGCGAAAAAGCCGTTGCCTGTGGCGTGGATCAAAACCTATACCGGTGCGCGAGGAAATCCGGCGCGTGTATTCACTACAACGATGGGACATTCGTTCGACTTCAATAGCGACGGTTTCCGGCGTCTGCTGGTGAACGCGTGTTATTGGTGTCTCGGTATGGAAGACAAAATTCCTGCACGCAACGAAGTGGGTTTGATTGGTGTGTACGCGCCGCATGATATCGGGGACGGCAGACACGTTCGCGGTGTTAAACCCGTCGACCATGCGTTGCGAAATGTCGTAGGGGGAGAACGTTAATGAAAAAGGCGGTCTTGTTGGGTGATTGCAGGGCGGGCCTGATTGAGGTCCCTGACCCGTATCCCATTAAGGATTGGGCCGTCGTCAAAGTACACGCGGCGCCGATGTGCGCGGAGTACAAGTCGTTTGTATCCGGCGGGAAAACGGAGTTTTTAGGGCATGAAGCCGCAGGCGAAGTGGTGGCCGTCGCGCAAGAAGGCCCTGTCAAACCGGGCGACCGTGTCGTCGTAATGCCGCAGTATCCCTGTGGGCAATGCCCCCTGTGTATTGCGGGAGACTACATCCATTGCGAACACAACTTCGACTTCGCAAAGTTCTGCGGCACGGCGGAAGGCCAGGCCACGATGGCGCAGTACCTTGTGAAACCCATGTGGCTGCTGCCGAAAATCCCCGACGGAGTCTCCTATGATAAGGCATCTCTCGCGTGCTGTGCATTAGGGCCTTCCTTCGGCGCATTTCAAGCCATGGGCTTGACGGCGTTCGACACGGTACTGATCGCGGGGGCGGGGCCGGTCGGCTTGGGCGCTGTCGTGAATGCCCGCTTCAGAGGCAGCCGTGCGATCGTGGCCGAGACGGTTCCTTATCGGGTGGAACGTGCGCGGGAACTGGGCGCGGCGCACGTAATCGATCCGAAGGCTGCCGACGCGGTGTCACGGATCAAGGCGCTAACGGGAGGTTGCGGGGCCGACTTTGCTTTGGACTGCGCCGGCAATGTCGCCGCCCAACGCCTCTGCATCGACGGCGTGCGCCGGAAAGGCAAAGTCGCGTTCGTGGGCGAATGTGGAGACGATCTGCCGATTCGTGTCAGCCCGGACTTGTTGCGCAAAGGTATCACGATCGTTGGTGTCTGGCATTACAATCTCAACGACTTTCCAAAGATCATGAAGGTCATCCAGAGTTCGCACGTCAGCGATCGGCTCATTAGCCATGTCTTGCCTATGAGCCGGATTCAGGATGCGTTCGAACTGTCCGCCACACATCGGACTGCAAAGATTATCCTTCACCCCTGGGAATGAGGATGGAGTCTCTAAGGTATCGTGTTCCCCGGCCGCCGGAGTAAAGGAAATTGTCCAAGGCTCAAGACATTGGCAGCGAGGCGCTCACAGGGCGCTCGAGCCTCTTGGCCCGACACCTCTGCCTTGTTCTGGCCGCGCTTTTTATGGCGCTCACGTTGTTGATGGCACGATTCTTCTTCGCGCACGCTGCGGATAGGTTCGTTACCGGCATCTTGACGTCCGATCCCGGGCGTCTCCCTGCGGCGACATATGTGTTGGGTGCGTTCTCCGTGGCGTGGAGTCCGGAACATGCCGGATGTTTTACGGTTCGCCATCAAGAAGCGCCCGATCGAGTCGTGTGGTCGACGCTTCCGGGCATCGCATTTGCCGCAGCGGGCCAGGGACACGAAAAGGTGACCGAGTCCCATGGATCTTTTGATATTAGGGACACGCCGGCGCATGTTTGCGCAAACCAGACGATTGATACCATCTCCCGGGTTGCGGACAAGCTAATGGTACGGGGGATGCTCACGGGCCATGGAGGACAGGACCGCGTGGGCTACGAGTTCTCTCTCGAAGCACGGAGCGACCATCAACTCGCATTTGACCTGTCTGTTTCCGACGCGCGTTATAACCGGGCCTGGCTGACGTACGCATCCGAACCAGATGAGCATTTCTTCGGTTTTGGAGAGCAATTCTCCTGTTTCGACCTTAAGGGAAAGCGTGTCCCCATTTTCGTGCAAGAGCAAGGTATTGGCCGAGGTCTTCAACCGATCACGTTCTTGGCCAATCGCGTCGCCGGTGCGGGCGGTGCCTGGAATACGTCGTACGCCTGCGTGCCCCACTACATCACGAGCAAACTTCGCTCGGCGTTTCTCGATAACTCCGAGTATTCCGTCTTCGACCTGCGGAAGGCAGACCGCGTTCAAGTTCACGTGTTTGCATCCCGGATGAGCGGGAAGATTCTTCACGGTACGAGTCCGGCGCAACTGATTGAGGAATATACCTCCTGTATTGGACGCATGCGCCCCTTGCCCGACTGGATCATCGACGGGGCCATCGTCGGCATGCAGGGCGGAACCGAAAAAGTCCGAAAGACCTGGGCCGCATTGAAGGAACGCAACACGCCCATTGCGGCGTTTTGGTTGCAGGACTGGGTTGGTCCACGCAAGACGAGTATCGGAAAGCAGCTATGGTGGAATTGGGAGGTCGACGATAAACAGTACCCGGACTGGAAATTGTTGCACCAGGATCTGGACGCCGACGGTATACGCCTGCTCTCCTATGTCAATCCCTTTCTGGTGGATGTTGCAGAGAAACCTGGCGCCCGACGCAATCTATTCCGAGAGGCGGTCGACAAAGGTTTTCTCGTCCGCGACAGCGCCGGAGCGCCCTGTCTCATTCCCAACACGAGTTTCTCCGCAGGACTGCTGGACCTGACAAACCCGGCGGCATGTGCCTGGATGAAGGACGTTCTCCAGAACCAAGTAATTGAAACAGGGGCTTCCGGATGGATGGCGGACTTCGGGGAAGCGCTGCCCTACAATGCGAAACTGTCATCGGGCGAATCGGCCTCTTCTTTTCACAACGAATATCCCGAAGCGTGGGCGCGTCTCAATCGCGAGGCCATCGACGCCACCGGGCACGGAGAGGACTTCGTCTTCTTCACGCGGTCAGGCTTTCGTTCCAGTCCACGCTACACGACGTTGTGCTGGCTCGGCGACCAGTTGGTCACTTGGGATGCGTGCGATGGTATCAAGACCGCCGTTACAGGACTGCTCAGCAGCGGCCTGTCCGGGTTCAGTTTCAACCACAGCGACATCGGCGGCTACACCACGTTCTCGATGCCGTTTCTAAGCTATCGGCGCAGCAAGGAGTTGTTGTTGCGTTGGACGGAATTGAACGCGTTCACGGTGGTCTACCGCACGCACGAAGGCAACAAACCTGAAGCGAATGTGCAGTTCTACAGCGACGAGGAGACGCTGGCCCATTTCAGCCGATTTGCCAAGGTCTACAAGGCTTGGGGGTTCTATCGAAAACAGCTTGTGCAGGAGGCGGCCCGAACGGGACTGCCGGTGGTCCGCCATCTCTTCATCCATTACCCGGAAGACCCGAACACGTATGGGCTTTCTTATGAACAGTTCCTCGTCGGTAACGACCTCATGGTAGTCCCGGTGTTGGACCCTGGCCGGAAGACGGTCGAGGCCTATTTCCCCGCAGGACAATGGTTCCATGTTTGGTCCGGCAAAGCGTATGGCGATCCGAACAAAGGGCTTCGAGAAACGGTCGACGCTCCCATCGGCAAACCTGCCGTATTTTATCGCGCTCAATCCGCAATCGGACCGGCATTCGTGGAGGAACTCCGAAAGTTTGGCGTCATGGAATAGGGACTACCCTTAAGGTCGTAAGCTCAAGTCCGTTCAAAGTCGGCAGTTCGAATCCGCCCCCGTTAATCGTGCGCCTCGGCAGAAGGCGCTGTATTGGAATGGCGCGGGGCCGTTGCCGTGGCGGGGATTATCGGCCTGGACGCGTTGGCGCACGCATGTCCTCGACCGTCTTTGGAAGTGCAACGGCAATATGGAGTATCCAAAGAATCATCCCCGCGTGAAGAACATCGTTTTCCGTAAACCATATTCCGCGCGTCCACAGTGTCTGCGTAATTCCCATGGTCAGCGCGAGGACGTAGGCGACGATTACCATCACAAACCCGGCCCATGTCCTGAGCAGCGCAAGACTCATCCGGTCCCGGCGTTCGTGAAACGCCCGGCCCGGGAGAATAAGAGCGAGGACAATGGCAGGCGTTGCTGCCAGCATTAGGCACTCGAAGGAAACCAGAAAACGGATCGGAACAAGAGCGCCGGTTAGCACGACTCCTGTATAGAGCGCCGTACTTGCCGAGGCAAAGGCGGACAAGACCTTGCGGAGTGTTCCCGTTGTGCATGAATACGCTACCGCGACAAGCATCGCGTTCATTCCGGCCGCAGTGAAGATGAGATAGGCGACTTCCCACCAACTGGTCCAGGTGCAGAACTCTCTGTCGGCGCATTTGATTTCATAGCCAAATGCCTGGTAGCTGGTGCCTGCCAACATAGCTCCGAAGCCTGAAAGCAAGAGCCCAATGCCCCACCATAGACGCGTCTGCTGATTTTTGCGCACCTGGAAAAAATACAGACCGACACCCAGCGTCAGCAGCGCGACGGAGTAGACAATCACGGTGGAACTCGGCTGGATAAGAATGAAATCAGCCGCGGCGAATTTCATATGCCAATACGGCTGAGAGACAAGAAACGTTTCCGGAGCGATCTTGGGGCTGTAGTCAATCGAGTCGAGCCTGCTGCAGCCAGATAAGGCCGTCAGGAATATGAACGACACAAATCCCCTCATGGCCATGTGTTCTTGTTTCTCCTGCCGCGCGCTTACGAATCCATCTGGTAGGCATCTTTCAGAGGAAGCACCTGTTCGCTCCAAACGCGGTTGTAGCGCTCCGCGTCGAAGGCGGGTTTCATGATCATCTTGCGACAGTACTCGATTTGGCCGGGCGTCGAGCTGGGCTTGCCGAGGACCTGGAGTGCGAACTTCGAGAAGTCGCGCACCATGAAATTGAAAATCTGATCCACGAGGTCGTCGCCGATATCGTAGATGCGCGCGTTTTCGAGTACCAACTGGCCGTACACCACGAGGGTGAACAGTTCGCCGATGCCCATCAGCAGGTCGATATCTTTCTGCTGTTCTTTCGACGGCGGCGCGGCTATTAGCGTTTCCTTGAACAGGGCGATCTGCTGCTTGAAGATGTTCACGTTCGGCAGGTCGTAACTGTCATAGGCGGCCGTGCAATCGTGGAATTGAATCTTACCCAGGCCGCGCGTCGGCCCCTGTTGGAACAGGAAATCGTCGTTGCGGGCTTCGTCTTGCTTCGGAACTTCCGGAAACTCTTTCGGGTTGAAGAAGTAGTTCGGCATGAATTTGATGATGAGGGCGATGTTGACGTGGACCGTGCCTTCGAGTTTCGGCAGGGCGCGTATGTCGCGGGCGGCCATCTCGAAGTACATGTCCTTCTCGAAGCCTTTCGCGGCGATCACGTCCCACATCAGGTTGATGACCTCCTCGCCCTGTGTGGTGACTTTCATTTTGACGGCCGGGTTGTAAAGCAGATAGCGGCGGTCGTCGGGCGACGCAACGCGCATGTAGTCGGCGGCGCGCAGCGCAAATAACTTCATCGCTACGAGGCGCGCATAGGCGTCGGTGAACAACTGTTTGACGTGCGGGAAATCGGTGACCTTCATACCGTAGAGCGTGCGGTTGGCCGCGTGCCGGATAGCCTCATACATGGCGTGCGTGCAGATACCGATCGACGCCCAACCGAGGTTGTACTTGCCGATGTTGACGGTATTCAGCGCGCAGTCCCATGCGTATTGGCCCTGGCTGAGGATTTCCGATTCGGGGATGGGATAATCGCGCAATGCGAATTCGGAAACATAGGACTGGCTGTTCACGATGTTCTTGATGCATTCGTATTTCTTGTGGCGGTAGTTGGCGTTGAAGAAGACGTAATCGTCC
>CAIYET010000284.1 GCA_903925285.1 Candidatus Hydrogenedentota bacterium
ACCCCATACCCCAAACCCCAGAGCAGAAGGCGCGTATCCAATCGTCCGAATGTTCATGCCTGCGCGAAATCCTTTCCGCGCACCACATAGTCCGCACGCGCCTGCGGGGTCAGATTGCGCCATACCAGGAATTGACTGCGGATCGCGGTCATGAAATGGCCGTTGGCGCGCCGCCACGAACTGGCGTCGCCGCTCAGGCGCTCGATGGCGACTTCGACGCCGCAGACTTTCATGTCTTCCAACTCGTGCAACGCGATGGTCGTATATTGGCTGATCCCGAGGTCGAAAGGCGTCAGCCAGAACCGGGCGGTCACGCCGGTCCCGACGCCGCCCACGACGGCAGGTCCGGCTTGAACCTCTTCGACGTAGAAGTTTCCAACGGATACGTCGACATGCGAGTCGAGGTACTCCTTAAGGAACGCGACCAGGCCCGGCGCTTCGTTCATGGATACCGTAAACGGAAGTTGCAGGGTAATCCGCGCCTCCTTCGTAGACGGCAACTTCCAGCGGCGCTCGATGTCGGGCACGCCAAGTTCGCTGGCCTTGCGCGCGGGGTAGATCGAGGACAGTAGGACCATGCCCATGACCAGCAGGCACGCGGCCACGCCCGCCAGCGAACTGTAGTTGAGTTCGAGCGTGTTCAAGAGCGGGATGCTGAACACGTGCGCCATCCGCGAGATGGTTTGCCCGGCGACGTAGCCCGCCATGACGCCCAGTACCGCGAACACGCCCGCTTCGACCATGAACAGGCGTCCGATGTGCGACGGGGCGATGCCAAGCGCGGTGTACGTCCCGATTTCCTTGGTCCGTTCGAAGACGGAGCCGAGCATCGTGTTGAACACGATCAGGCCCGATATGATCATCAGGATCAGCAGGTTCCACATCTCCGAGATGCGCGTCGCGTTGCGGCTGCTCAACAGCATCGGCACGCCATCGAGGTTCGCGAACAGGATGTAATCGAGTCGGCGGACCAAATTCTCGATTAACGGCGTCAATTCTTTCGGGCTGTTCGGCAACAGGGCGATCGAGCGAAGTTCGCCCCCAAGATTGCCGAGCACCTGCTCGTTGACGACGGCGACATCCTTGAACGAATGGTGGATATACCGTTGGACGGATTCGGGGTCGGGCGTACCTTCTTCCTGGAACTTCTTTTCCATCTCGACCGGGTCGAACGGTGTGAGGCGTTCGCCGTCGATATCGATCAATTCGTTCATCTTTTCCCAGTCGTACACGCCGATGACCTCGAATTGCCGACCCAGCATGCGGACCTTCTGGCCAATCATGGCGTTGGCGATACGGTCCTTGTCCTCGCGCGACAAGCCCGCCTGCGTGCCGTCGGCAGGCTCTTTCAAGAACTCGCGCGCGAGGCTTACCGGCAACAGGATCTCCTCGCGCGGTTCGGCGCCTTCGATGTGCGGACTCAGCCAACGACTGTTGCCGAGCAACGCGTCCTTGATGTTGAAGAACTTCTGTTCCTCGGCGGTCAGGCCGGCCAGCGAACTGATCGAACGGATAACGTCGCCCTTGTCGATGTCGATGAACGAGCGGTTCAGGACCAGCGCACCGTAGTACCAGCGGCGCGCGGCGAGCGTACATTCCTTGCCGTATTCGTTGCGCAACGAGGCGTAGGTTTCGAATGGGAACGGCATCCAGTTGCGCGTACGCAGCAGCACGCCCTTGTACGGCGTCGCGCCCTCGCTATAGACGTATTGCTGGATCCGCAACTGGGCCGTGACGGACATGAACGACAATACCGAGAAGGTCAGTACGATCAACGTGATGCTGGTCAGGACAGTCCGTGCCTTGCGGCGGCGCATGTTCGCGATGCCCAGTTCGAGCGCCAACGCGAACCCGCTGACTGCTTGCACGTTCGACTCGTGCTCGCCCTGCTGTTCGATCTTGCGTTTCGACACCAGCGCTTCGAGTTTGGCCATCACGATCGAGATGATGACCACCGACAGCGTCGCTACCGCGAAGCCCAAGAGCACGACCATCGGACTCAGGACGATCTGGAAGGCCGGGTGCGTGAAGCGCAACGCGATGAACATGGCCAGGAACATCGCCACGATACCGAGGATACGCGTCTCGATCCGGCGTCCCGCGAGGAACAGCCGTTCCGTCGCGAATGCAAAAGGAATCAGCAAAATGAGATAAAACACGAGGCCGCGCACGACGTCGTTGGCCATGCCAACCACGTCCGGGTACGCGCGCGATTCGAAGCCGAGCGCCCGCTTCGCCTGCACGAAATACTCCTGGTAATCGCGCAAATCGAGCGCCTGGCGCGCCTTTTCGAGCGCGTCGCCCGCGAGCCGGTGCAGCGTGTTGACCCGCGCGTTCTTGATGCCGTGCGAGCCGAAAAACGCAATCCGCGACTCGTCCAGGCGGAACATGTCCGTGGCACTTTGCATGTACGTGTGATGGAGGGCCGGCGTTTCGTCGACCGCGAAGCCGTCGCCCGTGTTGAACATCTCGCCGGGCGCGATATGTTCGGGGACGTTCAGCAGCAGCATGCGCTTCTGCGCCGCGCCCGCGCCGGCGGTAATCTTGAGCCGTTTGCCCGGTTGCGTGAAGATGGACGCCGTCGGGGACATGAAAGACAACCAGTCGTTTTCCATCAGCGTCGTGCCGTAGACCGCCGGGGGACTGTTGCTGGCCGCTTCGAGTACATCGAGCGAATTGAGCAGGTTGCAGTTGCGCGGGTCCGCGAGATTGTACAAATCGAGCGTCTTGCACGGAAACGCCACGATCATCAACTGCATCTCTTTCTGGACGGGCAAGAGCTTCGTCGGATAACTCTCGCGGCCCATCTGGCCGAAGTCCGGCGCCCACGTGATATGGCCGTTCTCGACGACGTACGCCTCGAAGGCGAGAAAACCTACCAGATACAAGGCTTCCGCGTTGTAACCAAGGCACGAAAACGAGAACTCGCCCTTGTCGTTGGCGAGGACGGTCGGATGCCCCATGACGCCGGTCAGGTTCATCTGATCGAACTTGCCGCGCAACGTCACAACAGCGTTCGGGACGGGTTTGTTCGGCAGGTAACCTTCCTTCGGGTCGAACGAAACCACCCGGCCCGTGACCTGGCACGCGATGCGCTGCATCGACCGCTTGAGGTAGCGCCCTTCGACATTGAACGCATTCGGAAGCATACACGCGAGCAGCCGGACTTGCTTGGCGAGGTTATCGAGGTTCACGTCGGTATCGTTCGGAGTGGCCGTGAAGAAGCGCGAATCGTTGACCGTCACGAACGACAGCGACGCCACGCCCGCCAAGAGCGCCGCTTCATGATCCAGCGCCAGACCCGTGGGCGCGTACGTGAACCACTCCTTGCCGAAGGCCGGGTTGATCGTATCCACGAAGAGTTCGTCCGGCAACTGGTTGAACGCTTTCGCGATTTCCTTGGCGTATAGCGTGGCACGACGTCCGAGATCCGACACGCGCGGCTTCACGTTGCCTTCGAACTGCCAGAAATAGTTCCCCGCATAGAACAAACCGATCCGCGACCCGCCGGACGACAGGTCGAGTCCGAAGAACGCCGCATGGCCCTGCGGCGATACGTCGCGCATCGGCGACGTGTGTTTGCCGACGTTTTCCCACGCGTATTGCCGTGCGCCCTCGAGCGCCTGGAAGTGGCCCGACGTCGCCAACAGCCGCACGCGTTTCTGGAATCGGTGCTCGGCAATCAGTTTGCCCATTTCGAGCAGCGCCGCGATGCCGCACGCCTGTTCCGCCCCCGGCGCGAGGTCCGGCACGAACGAACTGCTGTCGTAATAGGCCTCGAGGACGACCACTTCCTCCTTATTGATTTCCTTCGTGCTGACGCCGGGAATATCGATATAGATGTTCTTGCCGGTCCGGCGTTCCCAGCGTGCGTCCGAATAGAGCGTCGCTTCGAGGTCGCCGGTCTTGAGCAGCGCGATAAGCGGCTCGCCTTCGGCCTTGGTCATCCAGAATCGGGGCACATCCTGATGCGACATCGTCTGAGTCGTCGTGCCGATGTAACGTGGCGGACGCTCGCGTTCGACGAAAACGACCGCGCGCGCGCCGAGATCGAACAGGTACAGCCATTGTTCGCGCGCACCCGTTTCGACCACGACCGTCGCGCCCTCGAGGATCTTGCCCTGAACCTCCGCCAGACCACCCGAACCCGCGTAGACGAGCCGCGTCTTAAGCCCCTCTTTCGGCACCGCCGCCGGGCAAACCCCGTTGGGGTGCAGCGGATGCAATTTGAAAGTCCCTTGCGGAGTCTGCACTTCGGCGCGATCATGCACCGGAACGGTAGCGGGAAATTCCTGAACCACCGGTTCGCCGACGTTCAGCGCGCGAAACTGGGTCCGAATGTATTCCATCGCCATGTCGCAACCCGACGTGCCCGTCAGCCGCGAAGGGATGCTCGACAGGGCGTCGATGTGCGCCTTCAACCCCTCGACCGTGAACCGCGACGCAACGGACGGATATTGCTCCGGTGTGAAGACGACCGTCTCCGCAAGATCCGGATCCTTCTCAGTTTCGGTGGCCCATTTGGTGACGACGAACTGAACGAACAGTCCAACGACCGCCACCAGGCACCAAAAAACTATGTAACGCGCTTTCTTCACAAGAACAATCCCGAGTCAGGAGTCAGGAGTCAGAATTCAGAATGGCAACATTCTGACTCCTGACTCCTGAATTCTACTTTTCATCACGTCAATACGGCCAAAAATGGTACACCCGCGTTTCCATCACAATGCCGTACAAATTCCAGAAACTGCCAACCATGAAATCGCCCATAATCAGTCCAACGAACAGCGGCACCGCCGGCTTGTACGCCTTGGCGCCGCCGTATTTCAGCAAGAGGACTTTTATTATCCACGCCACCATCACGCAGAGCCAGATCTGCTCCATGCCCCACGACCCGCTGATGGCAAACCCGACGGGATGCAACGGCCACCAACGAAACGCCATGCGCAATACAGCCAGGAAAATCGACACACCCAAACCAAACAGGATCGCGTACGTCGGCTGCAACTGGTGGATCTCAGGCGTCGTGAACCACTGGTACACCTCTTCCCACGCCTCGCGTCCGAACAACTCGCCCGGCCCAACCGCCTGCGCCGCCGCGCCGTACTTGTCGAACACCCACAACATGGCCCAGAAGGCGCTCGCAATGCTCGCCGGGATCGCCACGAACATCGCAATCAGATAGCGGCGATTGTCCAGCTTGAGACGCTCGGTAATGCGAAACGCCTCGAGACCATGCGGCATCACATGGCCGCGATACGCCCGGTTGAAGAAGTTGAAGAATCCGAACATGGCCAAGTCGTTTGGATTGTCGCGATGCATGTTCGACATGCCCAGAAACTTTACGATTTGGAGTTGCGGGCCTGCGTGATGCAGGTCGTGCGCCGGCGGACCAAGTTCCGCGCGCATCCGCGTGATCGCGATCGACAGCAGAAAATACAACCCGAACACAACCAGAACGACCGGCAGCGACATGCCCGCCTTCAGGCAGAACCAGATCAAAAACACCGTTCCGCCAATCATCAACACCGCCGCGATGCGCACCTCCTCGCGTTCCCACGCCGTCTCGCGCTCGACATGCCGTCCGATCAGTATGAGGAACGCCCGCTTGAAATGGTGTCGCGTGATCCACAACGCGATCAGCGCGATCCCATAATAGCCCCCAGCCGTCTGTTCCTCGACGAACGGGAACCCCGGCATGCCATGAATACCGATATAGCTCGCCAAGACCCGCTCGGCCTTCCAGAAGAAGAAGAAAAACCAACATGAAAACGCCAAATCCGTCGGCATGAAAAAACACATCCCGATGGCAAACGGGTAGAACGAAATCCAGCCCCCGCCCATGTCCGACCAGGGGCGCTCCGGAAAAAATTGCTGAATATTGTAAATATGCACAATCGGAATGCGCGGCAACAACGGAAACAGCACGTTCATCCCATTGACCAGGTCGATGAACCCCGCCAACGCAAAACCGCACCAGAACAGCCGGTTCACAAGAAGCGCGTCCGTCTCCGTAACCAGTAGAATCGGCACCTGAATGACCGGATACGACAGCTTCTCGTTTTCGATCCACTGCTTGCGCAAGATCAGGTTCATGCCCCACATCACCGAACACAAAGCCATCGTAAACGCGCCCCACCACGCCAGCGGCCTCAACCACGGCACGAAATTCATCGTGCGGTAAACCGATTCCTGGCCAATGTAGGCACTCTGAAGCGCCACGGGGTCCTCGACCCGCAGCCACGCCGGGATCAACGCAATGATTTCGCTATACCGTGCCTCGAGGGGTTCGTAACGGTTCAAATGCCCCACGATTGGGACCAAGATCTCGAGCATATCATGCCCGCACAACGCGCTGCTGATGGCCAGCATCGTGTAGACCACCAAGAGTTCACCCGGCTCGAGCGCCCAAGTCGGCTTGTAACGCCGGACCACCAAATTCGCCAAGATGAGCAACGTCAGAATGAAAACGACGTTATAGAAAAGACTGATGGTTGTCGGTTCGCCCGAATACCACATGATCTCCGCCAGCACGATCCATAAACTATTCAAAGGGATCAAGAGCAGGCCTATCACGATGCAGCGAAACGTCACTCCCACCAGAACGCTCTCCTACCAAGCCGACAGCCCGTCTCCGGCAAATGGCCGACGCATTCTAACCGCTTGACCGCACCGGGTCAACCCGAAAATCAGATTGGAGGCTGGAGAAAATGCGAAGGATGAAGGGGCGCAGTCGAAAATCTCAGCACTCGTGAAAGAATTCGGCACGGGAGTATCGCTGGCTTTAGCCGGTACCCTTCGGTATTGATATTGCATCTGTTTTCCTACCGTCCGAAGCCGACAGTACAGCATGCCATCGATCTACTCACATGCTGTCAGGTTTCCAGCATCGAGAGCGGCGTGTCCACTCGGATGACGCCGCGCGATACGTCGAAACGGAACGTCTTGCGTTGGCGGTAGGCCTCGACGGCCATCGCGGTGGCCACCATGGCTCGATACCCCAATTCGGCGTCGCATGCGACCGTGGATGTGCCGCCCGCTCGGTTTGCGCGAATGGCGGCCAGCCAGTCTTCCACGAGCGTCGGCGTGGCATCTGCGCAATAGGTTTCCGCGACCGGCCCATCTTTCGTCTCGCGAATAACGCTAACCTGTGTACCGCACAACTCGATCGAGCCTGTGCGCCCGCGAATCGTCGCCGAGGTCGCGCCGGTCGTCGAGGCAAGCACTATCGTGATGCCGGAAGCATATTCGGCGGCCATGACGAAGCTGTCGGGTGTCTCGCGCCCGTCTTGGGCATACACGCCGCCCGCCGCCGACACGCGCACGGGAAATGCACAACCCACGGCTCGAAGCAATCCGGCGAGTTCATCGAAATGGCTCTCGACCGCCGTGCCCGCCGAGTAGTCCCAATAGCGACGCCATTGGACGAACCGGTCCATGTCGCACGGCCCGCCGGGATGGAATGCATCCCAATCGATACCATCCGTTTCGCGCGACGCCTCGAACCGCGCATCGGGGTCGGCGCACGGTCGATAGCGCCCTTGGCACCATGTCACGTCGCCGATCACGCCTGCGCGGATCAATGCACGCGCCGTCCGCCACTGCCCCTCGACGGCGGGTTCCGCGCCGATTTGAACGACCCGCCCCGTCCGCACGGCGCAATCGCGAAACGCCTGCGCATCGTCGAGACCCCGTGCCATGGGCGACGCGCAATAGACGTCTTTGCCCGCTTCCATCGCGGCGATGGCAATACGCGCATGGAGGTGCGTCGGCGTGGCGACGACCACGGCATCCACATCGCCGCGTTCGATCGCCTCGCGCCAATCCGTCACAGCCACCGCGCCGCACATGAGCGCCGCGCCCCGTTTGCGTTGCGCGACGGCGTCATATAACACCGGTACAATCGCCCCGCACCGGCCCAGTTCGTGCAACAGTCGCATCCCCTCGCCGCCGCACCCGACCACACCCACACGTATCGCCGAGGCGTGAGGTGGAACGGC
>CAIYET010000285.1 GCA_903925285.1 Candidatus Hydrogenedentota bacterium
CCGGGGGACCGCGAAGCCCCTCATGAGAAACACGAAACAAGGAGCCGCACCCCAAACGGGGCGCGTCTCGCGTGTCTCGCTTCTCATGGTGAAAATTCGCGGTTTTCGGCGGAAGCGCGACGCGTATCAACGCGTCAAAGTGTTGAGCCTCTTGCAAAACCCCCTCTTCGCCGGACACGGCACCTACCACGCCCGACACCGATAAGATAGCAAAACAGATGCGCTTTGTCTTCCAAAATACCCCCCCCCCGTAAATAGTTATATCTATTTGCGACACAATATGTTATATTGTCTCCGATGCGTGACTCGTGCGATGATGCGCGACATAAATCGCAGTGGAGATCGGAAACATGACAACCCCTGACGGACGAAGTGCGCTTGGCGGACTGTGGAACAGTATTCAGACCTGGCTTCTCCCCGCGTTGGAGGACGAGATCGGCGCGCTCGATGAGCGGCATCGGCAGTTTGTCGCCGTCTGCGAAATGTGCGCGCCGCAGAAACACATGCGTGCGTACCGCTGGATCGGCAACGGTTGCCCGCCCAGCGACCGGCTCGCGTTGTGCAAGGCGTTCATCGCGAAAGCCGTCTGGGATTTCGCCACGACGCGCGACCTGATTGACGGATTGCGCCATCGCCCGGCCTTGCGCCGGTTGTGCGGTTGGGAATCGCTCGGCGACGTGCCATCCGAGGCGACCTTCTCGCGTGCCTTCGACGCCTTCGCCCAAGACGTTTTGCCGCAACGTATCCACGAAGCCCTGATCCAGACACACTACGGCGACAAACTTGCCGGTCACGTCAGCCGTGACGCCACCGCCATCCACGCGCGCGAGAAGGCGGCAGATAAACCGAAAAAAGAAGCCAAAGTGCATAAAAAACGCGGTCGTCGCTCCAAGGACCAACCATCGCCCCCGCCGCCGAATCCCTCCCATTTGAACCGTCAACTCGCACGCGGTCTGGACGAAAATCTCGCCGACATTCCCACGGCTTGTGCTTGGAGTTGCAAGAAGAACAGTCAAGGAAAAGTGGAGAGTTGGCGCGGATACAAGTTGCACGTCGACACGATCGACGGCGACATTCCCGTCAGCGCCATTCTCTCGTCCGCGAGTCTGCACGACAGTCAAGTCGCCATCCCGTTGGCGCAAATGACCGCCTCACGCGTAACCAGTCTCTACGATCTGGCCGACGCCGCTTACGACGCCAAGGAAATACGCGAGATGTCCGCACGCCTCGGTCATGTGGCCATCATCGACCATAACCCGCGACGGGGCGAGAAACGCGAATTTTCACCGGCTGAAGCCGTACGCTACCGCGAGCGTAGCGCCGCCGAACGCGTCAACTCCCACCTGCATGACGAACATGGCGGACGTCATGTTCGGGTACGCGGCGCGATCAAGGTTTCCGCCCATCTGGCCTTCGGACTGATGGTGATTGCCGCCGAACAGATGTTCAAACTGATTGTCTGAACCGCGTCGAACGGCACAGTACACCGAAAACCCCCGTTCGCTGATCGGGAACGGGCGGAGTGTTTCAAAAACCGGCGGTGTTCAGGAGCGGAACCGGGAACGAGGCCCGAAAACGGCCTCGTCCGACTATGCAGGAGGACTTTTTGCTTACAAAACCCCCGTAAAGCAAGCCGCCAGGCGCAGCTTTGCGGGGGTTTTGCAAGAGCCTCTAAAAACATCCGGGTTCACGCGGCGACAGGCCGTAATGAATTTTGCCAGGCGCGGCTTGTCCACCATACGCCAGGTGTCCGGCCCCATGATGATGCGATCCTGCATGGCGATGTCACC
>CAIYET010000286.1 GCA_903925285.1 Candidatus Hydrogenedentota bacterium
CAACAACCATAAACTCGAAACGCTCCTGACGCAGATGCGGGAACTCTCATGCCAGATTCTGGAAGCGACTACCCAAGGAGTGCAGAAGCGTAAACGCAATAAATGAAGATACTTGGGCTTAAGTTAGTGCCATTCGGGACAGAAGGCGTAATGCCATAGTTCCATGGGCGGCGCGGAAGCCTTGCGCGCGCCTGGCGGCGCGGAAGCCTTGCGCGCGCCTGGCGTGGAGATGCCTTGCATGAATGAGCGGCAGGCTCCTTTGATCCTTATCGTGGATGATGATGCAACTATAAGATTGATGCTGTCACACATCTTGCTTCAAGTAGGACTGCGGTCGGCGTGTGCAGCGGACGGCGCCGAGGGTGTGGCGCAGGCTTTGGCTCTTCGGCCCGATTTGTTTCTCTTGGATGTCGACCTGCCCGATACGGATGGGTTCAGCCTTTGCCGCCAGTTGCAGAGTCATGCCGCCATCGCTTACGCCCCTGTTCTTTTTATTTCGGCCAATGAGCATGTTTCGTTCAAGGTGCGGGGTTTCGAGGCCGGTGGGGTTGACTATATAACCAAGCCATTTTCGGCTTTGGAGGTTGTCGCTCGAGTGAGAACCCACCTGCGCCTCAAGGATGCGTACGACACCTTGGCGCGGTTGCAGGGCGAGAAGATCGAACGTTTGGGCGCCACGCAGCAGATGATCATGCCGGTACCCTCTAGCCTTCCCGATGCCCGCTTTGCGGCGTCGTTGAAACAGGCCCACGGCGCGGGGGGCGATTTCTATGATGTCATCCCGGTGGCGGACGGCTTGGTGGATTATGTGGTGGCCGATGGTAGCGGACACGATCTGGAGACGGCTTTTTGGACGATGGCGATGAAGGCATTGCTGCATGAGTATGCCTCGCCACTGAACACGCCAGCCGATATTCTTCGTGGCATCAACAGAACGCTCTGTCAAATTCTTCCGGAAGGGTTCTATTTTACGGTGGTGTACGCGCGCCTGAACCGGCATTCCGGCACTTTGATGATAACCAGCGGTGGACACCCGCCGGCGATCTGCTTGCAAGAAGGCCAACCGTGCGACATTCTCAGACAAACCGGAGATCTCGTGGGCATCTTTCCGGATGCTGGGTACGACACCGTACAGCGGGTTCTCCACCGCCATGATCGTTTTTTCCTGTACACCGACGGACTCGTGGAGGCGGAAGGGTGCCGGGAAGCTGGTATTACGGCGTTGGCAGGCCTCTGCGAACAGCAACGCGAGCTAGCGCTTTCGGCTCAGGTGGATGCAATAACAGCGGATATTCTGGCCCGGACAGATGTCGCCGACGACGTCGTTTTGTTGGGGGTGGAAGTATGAAACCATCGGCTCGATCCGTATCGTGTGTTCTGCGGTGCACTTTCCCCTCCGATCTCGCTGAGATTGATGTCTTCTGCCGTGAGGTGCGGGAACGGCTGGTCGAAATGGGGTTGTCCGCTGAAGTGTTCCCGGTTGAAATGCTCTTGCGGGAAAGCCTGAATAATGCGGTGATTCACGGCAACTGTGGAGATGTTCAGAAGAAGGTCGGGGTTGAGATTTGCATTGGACGGAACCACATCATGCTGCGCGTGGAGGACGAGGGGGATGGGTTTGACTGGAAAAATACAGGAACGGCTACGCCCGATCCGGGGTGCGTCGCCGGACGTGGCCTGTCTATTTATGTACTGTATGCACGACGCACGTCGTTCAACGGAAAAGGCAACCATGTGGCACTGGTTAGAGAAATCAAGAAAGGGACGTCGCTGTGAAAGTCGAGTACATTAACCCGTTTATTGAAGCCGTGTATACGTTGTTTGCCACGATGCTAGGCTCGAAAGCGATCCGAGGAAACGTGGCGGTGTCGCACAATGGTGGAACACAGCGCGACATTATGGCGCTAATCGGATTGAGCGGGCCGGTGCGCGGCATGGTGACGCTGGCATTCCCCATTAAGACGGCGTTGAACATCGCCAACACGCTGCTGGGGTCCGAGTTGCGCGTGATTGACGACACCGTGTCGGATGCAATCGCGGAGGTGATCAACATTGTTGCGGGAAGCGCGAAGGCGAAGCTCAGGCTGGATGAGGGTCCGCCGATAGAGCTGGGCCTTCCCAGTGTGGTGCGGGGCAGCGGTTTCTGTGTGGACTATCCCTTGAAGACCGTCTGGTTGGAAGTGCCTTTTGAGAGCGATCTTGGTCCGTTTGTCATGCGGGTCACATTTAAGATGGATGCCCAGGAAGGAGTCAAGGCATGAAAGTACTCGTTGTGGACGATTCGGGTGTAATGCGCAAGGTGCTGATCGGCGCGCTGTCGCGTGCAGGTATTACGGAGGTCGACCAGGCGTCCGATGGCGCGGAGGCTGTGGTGGCTTCGCAACAGACCGATTACGGTTTGGTGCTCATGGACTGGAACATGCCCAATATGCTTGGGATTGACGCGGTTCGTGCTATTCGAGCGCAGGGGAAGACCATGCCGATCATCATGGTAACTACTGAGGCCGAGAAGAGCCGCGTCATCGATGCGCTCAAGGCGGGCGCCAATAATTACGTGATCAAACCATTCGAGCCAGGAACCATCGTCACGAAGATCCAGGAAGTGCTGGCTAAGGCTGCAGCGCAATAAAAGGAGAACGCCATGAATCCATTTGAACTGAAACGCGATGAAAACACCCTGACGGTGGTTCTCGGGGGCGATCTCACGGCCATACTGGTCTTGGCCCTCAAGCCGGAACTTCAGAAACTTCTTGGCGAGGGCGTGGTGGATCTCATATTCGATCTCGGCGCGGCCACCGTGATCGATTCTACCGGCATCGGTTTCCTTGTGGCCTCTCACAACAGCCTGAAGAAGATGAACGGGACGATGCGGGTCGTTCAGGTGTCGGAGGACATCATGCGGTTGCTGCAAAGCATGCGGCTTGACAAACGGCTCAACGTGGCCTCTCGTTGAAGATAAGGAGGAAACGACATGGAAGACGAATTGCTCCAGGAGTTTCTGGTCGAGGCGCGCGAGCATCTCGAGACTATCGAATCGGACCTGCTGACGATCGAGGAAACCGGGGCCGACATCGATGAGAACCTTGTCAACAAGGTCTTTCGCGCGGCGCATTCGATCAAAGGGGGCAGCGGCTTCTTTGGCTTGAACAACCTCAAGGAGCTTGCCCACAAAGCGGAGACTGTTCTGGACATGATCCGGTCGCGCACCTTGGCGCCGAACCCGGAAACGACCAACATCTTGCTGGCAGCGTTCGACAAGCTGCGCGAGATGGTCAACGATCACGCTGGAAGCGAGAACATGGACATATCGGAGCATGTGGAAAGCCTCATCGCTCTGGCTTCTTCGCACCTGTCGCCGCAACAGAAGGGTTCGCTGACCGGGAAGGTGGAGCTTCGCGCCACGGAGACCTCGCAGGCGATCCTCGTCTCCGAGATCGACTTGGAGCGGGCGAAGAGGATGGGCCAGTATGTCTACCAGGTGGAATATGACCTAATCCACGACATCGACCGCCAAGGCTTGAACGTGCTTCGCGTGTTCAAGGATCTAGACTCGACGGGCGAGATTATCGATAGTGCGCTGGATTTCGATGCGGTGGGAACGCTGGACGGTCCCATAGGCAGCAGGCTTCCCTTTTGCCTGATCTTCGCTACGGTATTGGAACCCGATATTATTGGAGGCGTCATTAGCGTGGACGAGGGAAAGATCCGGCTATTGCTCGACCCGCGGGCCGCACCAGTGGCCCCTGCGCCGGTCGAATCCATCGCGCCGCCCTCTCTGCCGGCGGAATGTGATAAGGAAGCGCAGGACGCGCCTGTGCCCGAACGGAAAGAGAAGAAGCCTGAAACCCCGGCGTCAGACGAGTCCGGCGCCTCTTCGGGCGACGGCACGTTGCGCGTCAGCGTGGCCTTGCTCGATTCTCTTATGAATCTGGCGGGAGAGTTGGTGCTGGGTCGCAACCAACTGCGCGAGGCGATGGCGGGCAGCTCGTCGCGAGCGCTGGCCGCCTCCTCGCAACGCATCAATTTGGTGACGTCCGATTTGCAGGACGCCATCATGCAGACTCGGATGCAGCCCATCGGCAACGTGCTCAACAAGTTCTCGCGGATGGTGCGCGACATGTCGCGCACCTTGAAGAAGGAATTGCAACTCGATATCCGCGGCAAGGATGTCGGGCTGGATAAGAGCCTGCTCGAGGGGCTGTCCGATCCCCTGACGCATATGGTGCGCAACTCGATCGACCATGGCATTGAAATGCCGGACGATCGTGTGCGTTGTGGTAAGAAACCCATGGGCACGATCCGAATCGAAGCGTATCACGAGGCCGGCCAAGTCGTGGTCGAAATCGCCGACGACGGCAAAGGGATCGACCCGCAGCGGATCGCCGCCAGTGCCCTGAAGAAGGGGTTGATCTCACAGGACAAGTTGCTGGGCATGTCGGACAAGGAGAAAATGGCGCTGTTGTTCCTGCCCGGACTCTCGACGGCCGAGAAGGTAACGGACGTCTCCGGCCGCGGTGTCGGCATGGACGTGGTCAAGACCAATATTACCCGGCTCGGCGGCAAAGTCGAGATCGAGTCCGAACTGGGCAAGAACTCGCTGTTCCGCATCAAGTTGCCGTTGACGATGGCCATCATTCCGGCGCTGATCGTGAAGGCACAGGGCGAGCGTTTCGCCATCCCGCAGATCAACGTGAATGAACTGCTGCACATCCGCGCCGAGCAGGCCAAGGAACGGATCGAGGTCGTGGGCGACGCGGAAGTGTTGCGGCTTCGAGGCCAACTGGTCCCGCTCGTGCGCTTCGCGGATGTCACCGGGATGATCCCTGCTTATCTCGACCCCGCTACGGACCGGCAAGAGATTGATCGGCGAGCGCACCTGGCGGACCGGCGATCGCCACGATATCCCCTGCAGCAGGGTGAAGACGCGACCGCAGAGAAGATCGACGCGTATGCCGAGAGCCGGAGTGAGAACGG
>CAIYET010000287.1 GCA_903925285.1 Candidatus Hydrogenedentota bacterium
CCGAAAACAAGCAGCCTTGCTATTCATCGCACCACCTTTACACCTATTGGCGCGCTAACTTGAACGCGTCCTATAGCCATTATGACACAACTACCCTCTTAACAATTTTATCCTTTCCGTTTCCATCTGTCAATGGGCCAAGAATCGCCCACAATCCACACATAAGGAATCTGTGCGACGGCACAAGATCGACAACAACGGCCCTCGTAGACGCGACATCCCTGTCGCGTCGTGCATGCATCTGTTGTAGAACTTGAAGAGCTGGGCTTCAAGCATTTAGTACACCTATCAAGACGACTATTGAAGTTATGCCATGCCCCGCCGCCTATGCAGCTCAAAAAGGAGGTTTTGCATGAGGTACCTGGGGCCGCCGAAGAACCTCAGGCGTAACGTCGGCTCAAACGTAGATAAATCGTCGTGTGTCTGCATTGACCGAACCTGAACACATCGGAGTATACTCTCCATCGGGTTGGCCGGTTCTTCATGCGCGGCCAAATCAACGAGATAAGGACAAAACGACAATGACTCGTAGGCATTTCCTGAACACGACGGTTGCGGCATGCGCGGCGAATTGCCTTTTGGGCAAAGGCGACGCGAGGGCCGAAGAATCTCTTTCGCATGTTGATTTTCATGTCCATCTCGACAACAGCACGCTCGATGCCGTCCTCGGTCTGTCGCGCGAACGCAATGTCAAGTTCGGCATCGTCGAACATGCGGGCACGAAGGAAAACGTGTATCCAACCGTCCTCAGCAACGACGCGGAGTTGACTGCGTATATCGAGAAGCTCGAGGGCCAACCCGTGTTCAAAGGTATCCAAGCCGAGTGGCTCGACTGGATGGGCTGTTTTTCGCACGACGTGCTGGCGCGGCTCGATTTCGTGTTGTCGGATGCGATGACGATGCCCGGTAAGGACGGACAGCGGATGAAGCTGTGGGAAAAGGGCGCGGAATTGGGCGATGCGCAATCGTTCATGGATCGCTATGTCGACTGGCACGTCAAGATCATCGAGACCGAACCGCTTGATATCTTCGCGAACCTCACGTGGTTGCCCGACGCGTTCAAGGCGGATTACGACACGCTGTGGACCGAAGCGCGCGCGCGCAAGGTCATCGAGGCTGCCGTGAAACAGCAGACGGCCATCGAAATTAGCAGCGGTATGAAGCTCCCGAAGCTGCCGTTCCTGCAAATTGCCAAAGCCGCCGGCGCGAAATTCTCGTTCGGCTCGAACGGTCGCTATCCGAACATGGGCAAGATCGATTACTGCCTCGAAATGGCTCAGTCCCTCGGCCTCACGCCCGCCGACATATTCGCAGGGAAAAGGGTGAAAAGAGCAGGATGAAGGCTTCAGGCTTTAGGCACTGCCTAAAGCCTAAAGCCTAAAAGGATCTTGGATTATGGCAAAGAAGGCGCAAGTGATTGACGGCACTGCGATCGCGGCGGCGATGCGCGCGGAGTTGAAGGACGAAGCGGCGGCGTTGGCGAAGCGGAAGATCGTTCCGGGACTGGCCGTGGTGTTGGTCGGCGAGAATCCCGCGAGCCAAGTGTATGTGCGTATGAAGAAGAAGGGATGCGCCGAAGTTGGCGTACAATCGTTTTCACATCAACTGCCGACTACGTGCAGCGAGAAACGGCTGCTCGATTTGATTGCCAAGCTCAACGGCGATCCGCGCGTGCATGGCATTCTGGTACAGTTGCCGTTGCCCAAGCACATCGGCGAGGCGAAGGTTATCAGCGCGATCGATCCCGCCAAAGACGTCGACGGGTTCCACCCGGTTAACGTTGGACGCATGCTTACAGGCGATCCCTCGTTTCTTCCATGCACGCCGGCAGGTTGCCAGGCGTTACTCATGCGTTCGGGATTCAATCCCGCCGGCCAACACGTGGTCATCGTCGGACGCTCGAACATCGTTGGAAAACCGCTTGCGGCGATCCTGATGCAAAAGGCCCCCGGGGCTGACGCGACCGTCACGGTATGCCATTCGCGCACGCACAATCTTGCGGCGATCACGCGTTCGGCGGATATCCTCATCGCAGCGATCGGCGTGCCGGGATTCGTCAAGGCCGATATGGTCCGTCCGGGCGCGGTGGTCATTGATGTGGGTGTCAATCGTGTGGACGATCCGAGCACGGAAAAGGGATACAAACTCGTCGGCGATGTGGACTATGACGCCGTTGCCAAAAAGGCCGCCGCCATCACGCCGGTGCCCGGCGGCGTGGGGCCAATGACAATTGCAATGTTGCTGAAGAACACGATCGAATCGGCGAAGAACCACAACTGCGCAAGACTTTAGGTTTAGGTTTAGGTTTAGGCTTTAGGCTGTAGGCAGGGCCTACA
>CAIYET010000288.1 GCA_903925285.1 Candidatus Hydrogenedentota bacterium
TCAATCAGACATGCTTCAATTGGGCCGCCGATTTTCATCAGCGGAAATTTGCGAGGGCTCGAAGGTAATGTTGAGAATTGAACTTGCTTCAATGGGGCCGCCGATTTTCATCAGCGGAAATGGCATGCTTTACAGGTTCTTCTTCCGCAACGATTTGCAGAGACGTTTTCGAGCGGTTGCCGCCTCTTGGTCGTATTTTTCAATTTGATACGGCATGATAACGCGTAAGTGCTTATGATGCAAGGTGCGAGCGCCTCCGGGGTTTTGCGCGCGATTGAACTGCTCGCGAGCAGTGCGGGACTATTCAATTGTCAGAGAGCGAGGGTATTCAGACGACGATTGCGTGTCGTTCGATGAAGACGTAGGGGCGACCGAGCGCCAGGGTGGCTTCGACTTTGAATCCATCGGCCGGGCCGAGGTTGAAGACAAGGATTTGGTCCTCCGTGTGGTTGATGAGCGGGTTCAGTGCAGCGATCATTTCGATGCGTTCTTTGTCTGACAGTTCGCACTGGAACACGGAGAACTGGAGGTGTTCGCCGAAGCCGCTCATCTTCTTGAATACCCTTCTGAGCCGTTTGTCGTCGGCAATATCGTACGCAACAAGATAGACTCGCCTCATGGTATCACCTCGTGAGGAAATCCGGGAGCCTGCCAATCTCGCCGGTGAGGGTGCGTGCGAGAAGCCGGGCCTGGACTTCAAGAATGCGCCGATAGGAAATGCGGTAGTTGAAAACGGGGTGCGTGACGAGGTCATCCATGCGTTTCTCATAGGCAAGGATGAATTTGCGGCGGGCGTCGTCTTTCAGCGCCACGGCACCGGCACGCCGGAGAAAATCGTCGGGCGCGATTACCCCGTTGTTCACTGCCCACAGCACAACGGAGTCGGGTATGAGGGGGCGGAAGGGTTCCATCATGTCGAGAGCCAGCGCAGGGCGACCGTAGCGCGGTTGATGGTAGAAGCCCAAGTAAGGGTCGAGGCCGACGGCGGCCAGGGTGATGGTCCAATCTTTCGTGAGCAGGGCATAGGCAAACGACAGCATGGCGTTCACCGGGTCGCGGGGCGGACGGCGGTTGCGGTGTTCGAAGGAGAAGCCACTCAAAGACCGTGTCGGGGCGTCGCCGGGCAGCGGCGAGTGCTTTAGGAGAGCGCCGAAATTGGCGAAATACGTTTTCGCGGCCATGCCTTCGATGCCGAGGAGGGATTCGATCGACTCAACGGTCGTTGCTCGTTCGGCATATTGCTTTAGACTGTCGAGGGCGGTCGAGGGCGCATCGGGATGATTGCGGCGGAGCATCGTGCGCGCGTTGAGAATCTTGACTCGAACTAGGTCACGGGCGAGTTGCAGGCATTGCGCCGGATCGTCGGCGGCACGATACTGAGCCTGACGCAGGGCGACGTTTTTGTGGCCGAGGCCATGTGTCATTCCATAGAACCATCCGCCGAAGGAGAAAAAGAGAACGGGGATGTTGCGCGCGAGGCACTCCTGGAGCGCCGGTGTCGTAAGCTGGGCACCGCCGAATATGCAGACCTGCGACGTTTCGATAAGTCGGGCCTCCTGCAAGACTTCCCCTCGGACGGTAACGGAGAGGCGTTCGCCGTGTTTGCCCAGCACGGCTCCGTGTTTCTGAATGTAGAGCGGTAACGCATCGTCGCGAGCGGGCGTCAGGCGGCGCACGCGGTCTTCTTCCGCAGGGATCTCTCCGGCCAACAATGTGTTCGTCTCGTCGGGCAGACATACGCTGACCAGCGAGCACCGCGGACACTTGGGGCTTGCATCCAATGGCGGCGGCCTCACTCCCGATGCGGCCATAGCGCGCATCTGGGCAAGCAGGACGAGCGTTCGCGTGACAAGACCCTCATCCAAAGGAATGGCTACTCGGCGTCGTGACAGTGCGAAGTAGATCTCGCCCCGCTCGCAGGTATAGCCGTTCTCGCGAAGGATAAGCCCTTGTGCGCAGACTTGGACTCGCTCCGGTTCATAGGCTCCTTCCGGGATGTCGGGCATGCTGCCCCGCTTAACGTCCACGGGGATCGCGTGGCCGCCCTGTTCCTCGACAAGATCCATCTTCGCGATCATCCCAAGATTCGGTGCCGACATCATCACCGCGCGCGCCTGCGAAAGGACGGGATCTTCGATTGCCGAGGAATTCTCTTCGCCGGGCTTTTGGACCTTACCTGTATTTGGGTCAGGTTCAGCTATGTTGCCCTGTTCCTTATCCACACGCCGATGCTGGAACGTTCCATCGACCGTGTCCGAACTCGCGACAAACTCCCCGTCAACCCACTCGATCCAACACAGCCGCGGACAATAAGCATACTCGTTCAGCATTCGCGCCGGAACCAGATCCGGCAGGACGGAAATGCGAATATCATCATCTGTGGCGGTGGTCATATGTTGCTGATTCGATCAGGTTCCGGCGTGAAAAGCCCAAGGCCGAAATGGCAGCCGTAGCCGAGAGCAATAGGCCCACGGACAGGTTCCGCAAATTCGATGTGGAAACCGATGCCACCACTTTGAGATCGGGCACCGCCCCCATTCTTGCGGCGCGTAGCGAAATGACGCCAGGCGGTCGGGCCTCCGGGAGCGTGCACTTCGATAAGCACGGGCTTGGGCAAGCCCCGGCGTTCGAGTTCAACGCAAATCTGCATTTCCGGACTATCGATCCAGTTACCCTCGGCATCGAGCTTCGGTTCTCCGCGTTTATTGCGTTTTGGATGACGTGTTGGCACGAAGGGTGTGGCCGACCGCCACACGCGTGATTCCGCGAGATAGGGCGATTGCCCGTCACGCAGCTTGACCCCGCCAAAATCTTCTGGCTTTCCTTCGCCCAAGTGGACTACCAGCAATCCGGGACGAGCGCCGTATTGCCAAAGGGCCTTCAGGCCACTCATGGCGCGCATGTCGTCGCGCGTGAAACCCTCGCGTGTGAACAAGAGGATATGGTCGATTCGCCCATCGTGGTCGTCGTCGCAAGGGAGATAGAAGGCATGGGCGTGATCATCGTCCAGCGGGTTGCCTTCGGTGTCCTTACCGGAAAAGGCAGGCGCGCATTGGGGCCTGCTGTCGCCACATTCCTCGGCGATCTTTCGCGATCGGCTCATCAGGGCACGGCGTACCTGTTCTCCCAAATACAGGGTGTCCTCGACGCGCGGGCGCGTATCGGCGCTCACTGTGTCGGGCGCAAGCGCAAAGCGCACAACTGTGGGCTTGCGTTCAACGCGGTGCGCAGTTCTAAACACAGTACGGGGCCGTTCGATGGGAAGACGGAAATACGCCACGCGCCGGCTGCCTGCAGCGGCGCTCCAACCCTGGGCCTGTAATGTGCCGGTGTCGGCGTGGAGCGCATCGAAGAGCGTCTCCGGGAAGAGGGCATCAAGGGCTTGGACAATCTTGTCGATATCCGCCTGTGACAGTTTTTCCTTGGCGGGGTCCTTCGCCTTCTTCTCCGCCGCTTTGCGCTTGGCCTCCAGACGTTCCAGCTCCTTTCGCGTCTTCTCTTCTGCATGGGCGGTTTCCCGCCACGCGCGATAGTCATCCCGCGTCATGGGGCACAGCACTCGCTCGCATTCGAAACCATCGGGTGGCTCGGCGGCGGGATCGTCCGAGAACCACGCATTGAACTGCGGTAACGGTGCATCGTGGGGAAGTAATCGTGCCTCGACCCACGATTCGGCGCGGCCCAGGTAACCTACGCCCGTCAGCAAGCAATCGAGCGCCTGACGCTTGGCATCATCCAGTTTGGTGTGCGGCCAACAGACTTGGAGTACGCCGCGGTCCTCGATATGAAGAAAGGCATCGAAAACCTTCGTGGTCTTCTCCTTGAATAGCGGCATATAGTGGCGCGTGTGGGCGGCCACAGCATCGGGCAAGACGTACTGGGGCGGCTCGGACGCCAGTGATTCTACAAGCGTCCGCACAATACCCAGGTCCATGTCACGACGTTTTCGCCAATACACCGCGATAAGCGCCCGCAGCAATCGCCACGGACTTGGCGGCCATTCGATGGCACCCTCGTTGACGTGGCGTCCCCATGGCGTAGCATGGTAGCGCCCTCCTGGAAAGGTGAGTTCGATGAGTACCATGGCGTCAGTCCTTGTAGTTAACTTGAGTAATCGCCGGATGGGCGAAAAGGCCTTCCTTCACGACGGCCTGGATCAAACCAGGCAAGGCCGCTTCGAGTTCGGCGGCGGAAGGCACGGCGAATTGTTCGGGACGCTTTACCGCGAGGCGGCCTTTCACCTGCAAGTCACACGCGGTGCGCAGCCGCAAACCCGTTTCGAGAAAGCGCTGGATCTTGAAGAGCGCCAGCGATATCAGGAATCGTTCCGCCGCGTCGCCAAGGCCAAATGCGCGAACCTGCATCAAGTCGAGGTTGAAGTAGGCTGTAATGCGTTCGGCAACGTATTCGTCGCGCGCGAAGGGAACGTGGCCAAAGCCTTTCTTGGCGTCGCCTTGCGGATTGACCTCGTCTTTCTTGACACCACCGCTGGCCGCCACCCGGATATTGACGGCTTCAATGAAGCTCGACAGGGAACGGGGAAGTCGGAGGCGTCCGCCCGCCAAGTCGCTCTTGGCCAGAAAAATCCCGTGCAAAAGTGACGATGGGTCATATTTGAGAAGGGTCTGCGCGAGTAACTGCAGGTTGACGGGGCCTTTCTCCATGACGCCGACTTCTTTCTTGAGTGCATTGAAAAAGGACTTGTCGGCGGATTCGAGGATATAGGGACTGTTCAATCGGTGAGATTCGAGCATCGAGTTGGTCAGCACTTGACCGTCGCGCAGCACGACTACATAGGGCATGCCTTGAAGACAGGTCACCACATCCTTTTTCGCCTCATTCCAGCAGGCCGTTTCGAGCCTGTTGGCCATGGACTGGGCGCTTTCGACGAGCAGCATGTCCGTGCCGTCGGGCAGCGTGTAGACGGCGGCGCCAAGATCGGGAAAACCGGTGGGCTGGAAGCGAGTTCCTTGGACGGGTTCAAGTTCGGCTTGGGCCAACAGGCGCGGGGCAGTCTTGAGAGTGTCGAAATTGAGCATGACGTTTTCTCCTTTTGGGGTTTAGATTTCCACGGACAGGGCTTCTGTCCGATTCTCTGCTTCATGGGTTGCAGGGAAGCGCAACACTGTGCGCGCGACGCGGCGCAGGTCGCTCCGGCCAATGGGGAACAATACGGCAGCCGCACACCGGCGAATGTGATCCGGTGCGCCCGCCGCCACATCAATCAAGGGCTTCCATCCTGATGCACGCAGCCGCCGCGCCGCACGGCGGGTGGCTGCGGTGCGCCCTGCCGCAGCTTGGGCAAGGATGGTGGAATCGTAAGGGATGCCAGGCGCGTTTGAGTCGATGATACTTCCATCCACGCGCGCGGTGGCATGGGTGAGCTTCAGCAGGGCGTAGACTGGCGAGATACTGTCGAACCTCGTCTCGTTTCCCTGCATTGGCATCCTGTACTCGGCGCGCCAGTCAATGGCGTTCAGACCCCAAAGTAGGTTCTCCATGTGCTTCTCATCCACCTCTCCGCGTATGAATGCCTGGATATCCTGACTGGAGGCAGAGCAATTGCCGAATATAGGCAATGTTCTAAGGCCGTATCGCTCAGCATCCATACAACGTCGCCGTAGCACTTCAATCAGGTTATCCACCAAGCTCCCGTGCCGCCACACGACGTGCGGCTTGCTCATTTGGCCTGGGTCATAGGGCATCCATGGCTGCGTAACGTCACAGGGAATCATATTTGAGCGGAGTGGACCCACCCGTCCCGATCCTCGAATCGAAGCCACGGCGCATGCGAGGCGAAACTCAGGAGAACCATCATCCGAGGCATCCAGCCAGGCCACCGACAATCTGGACAATGGGGACAAGCGGTTGTCAGTTGCCGTTCCGGGAGAATGGATGATGGTCCGTTCGATGTTGCCAAGAGCGATCAGTACTGCTGTCAACTGTCCGTCGCCCCGGCAAGCGTCCATGACTGCTTCGTCATTCTTGTGCAGTGCCGTCAGGAATCCCGCAGGCGCGTTTTTCCCCTTGGCACACCGACGGAAGCGTTCCACCCATACTTCACATTCAGTCAGAAGGTGCACTGAATGCCGTTCGGCCACGGACCAATGCCCCAAGTCCACGGCGAGGTAGGCAAGTCCATTTCGTTCTTGAAACCCAAACCGTTGAAACGACTGGATACCCATGTCTGTCCCAAGCGTGGCAATGGCACGTGCGAAATCTACGCCGCGTACTGCAGTGGTCCGGTCCACTTGGACACGGCCCTCCGAAAGCAGTGCCTTCAGTTCCATCAAGGTTGAGTCTTGGGGCCACAAGGGGACCCACATTTCAGCCCGCGAACTTTCTTCGTCGCTCGATGCTGCACTGCCGTATGCGGCGCCCGAAGTACGCACACAGAACGGGTAACTTAGAGACCCCTGACTCTCCGCACTCATCCGCTTCGTGCTTGCCGCAGCAAACATCAGCGCACCTTCTATCATCAGTACATAATCCCAAGTGTTGTTGACTGCATCCGCCTCAAAGGAACAAGTCATGTTGGCGCCACCAGCGGCACCAGGATGAAATTGCCCGATGGCTTTCTTTTTGGGTAGATCGGCGACCGGCGCATCGAAAAGTGCACAATCCAACAGAGCTTTGCAGTGAGAGTTGGGAAGCCCTGTCGCGGTATTGAAGAGAGCATCGAGGCGTTGCATGAAATTGTTGGTAAACTCAAGTCGTCCATCGTTTCCGCCGGTACCTAGCAAAGGGGGATACTGCGGGCTATCGGTTCCGAGCAACACGGCAGCGTCAATCCAACATAGTGCCTCATAAGGGAGCATATTACGAAGAAATTGAAGTAAACTCCTCTTCTTGTCTTTCAGCGCAGTCTTGAATTCGTCCTTGTCATGTGTCGGCAGTCCGAGAACATCAATAGACTCGAACGCCATCTCAATTACAGTACGGTACTTCGTGAAACGGGCGTTTGATGTGGCCAGTATCTTGTTGATGTTTTCACGGTCTTCCCCCGGATGGAATCCGCTACCTCCATTCCAAGGCGCAATAACAGGCGTGGGGTGGTATTCATTAGCAAAGAAGACAAGTAGGTCCTCTCGATCCATCGACGAAGACAGGCACAAGGACTGCGCCTCCCACCGTGCGGTTGCGCCAGGGTCAACCTGTTCGGCAACGATCCGGAAGACGCCGAGGGCTTTGAGGTAGTTGACAAGGGGCGTAACGGTGCACCCTTCAAGGCGCAGGGTGTGGCGTATTGAAGTGCTCATAGTTGGGCCTCCTTCATGCTGGCGCGGCGGTCGGCGGCGCGCAATAGTGCTTCACAGTAGGCGAGGCGGAACGGGCCAAGGGTATCGCGCAGCGCGAGCGATCGTTCCAGCCAACTTGGTTTGCCGTCCTTGTTGCGCCCGAGTTCCATTGGTTCGAGGTCCAGCGCGATTTCGTCTTTCCTGTTGTCTTCGCCTCCGAGATCGCATACTGGCAGCATCTCGCCGTCCCAGATGCCGCGGGCAAAGCGGCGGCCTGCTTCGGGCGGCACCTTTTCCTCGGGCATCGAGCGTATCGAGAGGCGGACCTTACCGTGGTGCGCGGCGATGAGATAGCAGGCGAGATCGGGCTGGCCAGTCTGTAGCGTAGCGAGGGCGCTGGCGAGTTCGTGGCGGAACTGGGGGCGGGGGTGTTTCTCGACTTGCCGCATCGGCTTATCTGACTTGGCCCAGGGGCCGCCTGCGGGTACCGGGTCTTCGCCTTCGGTCCGTGCCGTCAAGAGTTGCTGAAAGACTGCATGCGCCTTTCCCCAATCGTGGTGGCGCGCGGCGATGCGCAACGCCTCCGCGTCATCGCCGCCAAGCCCGAGCGCATCCAACAACAGATTCACCTCCGCGACGACATGATCGCTGTGCTCGGCAAGCGATATGAAGCGGCCAACGTCGGTTTCTGGGTCATCAGCGTTGGCTTCATCCGGATCTGCTTCCTTCGGCGTAACGGGAGTCACGGGATCCTTTGCTTCGGGCGACCAGCCTACTTGGTTATCATATCCGCCGACTTCTACGCTTGCCAGCACAACGAGACCGGGCCGAATGCGGGATTCATCCAGTCGTACCCAATTGCCATCGAAGGCGTCCCATACCCAGAAATGAGATTTCTCCTTCGCTCGTTTCTTGAAGAAGTCTCGGAAACTGCCGATACGCACGGAGCACAGTTCTTCGCGCCGTGGTTTGGCCATATTCGCGCCGGGCCTGTCGCCAAACTCCCGCCAGTAGATCTGCGCATCGAGGTTTGCCTCGTCGCGGATGAAACGCGAGATGTCAATGTCAGCCCCGGCGAGATCGGGTGTGGTGTCAAACAATTCAATCAGATCCTTGCGACGGATGACATGAACGATGGGTTCCGGCAGACCGTCAGTCTTGCCCGCGACCGATTCGAGACCAACGTCCGTCAGCGCTTCAAGCATTTCGCGCGCCTTAGCCAACTGCTCAGCCGTATAGGGTAGAATTTCCTTTTCAGATTGGATGTCGATCCATTGGATTTCCGCCGATTCTTCTTCGCCGTAACGGTTGCATCGTCCAAACCGTTGCACCAGCGAGGACCATGGGGCGAGTTCGGTAATGAGGGTGCGTGACGTGATGTCTACACCCGCTTCGACGGCCTGCGTAGCAATGACGATACGGCCAGCTTCGGGCGGAGCGCTCATCAACTGTTCACTCAGTTTCGTTCGCTCATGCGGTCGAAACCGCGAATGCACCTGTAGGATCGCAACATCATCACTTCCAGCAAGTTTCTTAAGTTCTCTGTAGGTGCCTTGCGCACGCCCCACGGTGTTGAGGACGGCCAATGTCTGACCACCACGGGAACGATGCCTATCCAGGATGAGCACCGCCAGTTCTTTCTCGTACGCCTTCTTCGTGTCCTCGTTGAGTGCGAGTGTCGATTTGAGCAGGCGCTTACGCGCTTGGAGGCGCTTCTTGAGGCACGGCGTATCCCTGTCATCATCATCAAGTTCGATGCGCGGCAACGGAGTGGGAAACTGCTCGCGCGCATCCACCGTGTTCAGTGCGGCTTCGGCGAGCGTGGCGGACATCCATAGCGAATGCGCAGGGAACGTCGTGCCGAGAACGCGGCGAAAGGCTTCGAGTTGCGCGCTCGTTTTCAGGCCCACACCGAAGAGTTGGGTCTCGTCGAATACCCACAGACAGTCAGAACTCAGGAAGGCAAACTGTGCTGGCCAGCGATACCGGCTGGTGGCATAGCCCCGGTTCAACGCTCGCGACAGCAGCATATCCTGAGTACCAATGAGAATAACCTCCCGCTCCGGGTACAAATCCCAATCGTTGTCGAAGTCGCCGCCCATCAACACATGGGCCTCGATTTGCCCTAAGTTATCGCCAGATAGTCCAAGACTACGAAGCCATTTCCGGCACTCTGCGGCTGTTTGTTCCACCAGTACCCGCATCGGCAGACAGTACACCAAGCGCCTGGGAGTAGCTTTGCGAATAGCCTCGACTGCATAACGCCGCCGCCACAGCCAGCCAAGCACCGCCGCCGCTGTCTTGCCGGCACCGGTTGGAATGCTGAGAAGTTCCGGCACTTGTTTTGCCGCCGCCCAGCGTTTCTGGTAAGGAAACGGCGCATTGCCTGTGGCCTGTTTGAAAAAATCTTCGTAAGTCATTTCCGTTCTCCCTTACTCTTTAGACTTATGTGGCCGGCATTTTCGTTCACATATCGCGTGCGGATTTGTTCAATTTGGTTGCGCAGTTCCTCACGCAGGTCCTGTGGTTCGATGAGTTCGGCGTCGGGTCCGAAACTGAGGACCCAGGCAATGGTTTCGAGGCGGCTTGTGGTACTGAAGATAAGTTCGATGCCACCGTCGCGACGCCTTCGAAGAGTCTGGTCAGCGCTCCACGTGCGTTCGCTAACGTAGGTGGCGGCGCCCCGCCAGAATGCGACTCTCACAAGCACGGGCTCGTGGAAGGGAAACCCGAAGTGAGGCTCTGCATCGTCGCGGGTCTCGTCGGCAAATGTCTCGCGGCGTAGCTGCAACCGCGCGATGCGATGGACGGCGAGGGTTCGGTACTCGGTGCGAGGCTTTGCGGGCGTGTCGTACACGCGGCACCTGATATAGAGTGCTTCGTGGAAGCCGATGATACGGCGGGGGGCGATAAGCATCGCGGCCCGTTTGCCCGTGGAACGGGAGTCGTATGTGACGCTACAAAGACGCTTCTCATGCATGGCGGTCTGCACGTCATCGAGAAGGTGTTGAAACGCGGAGTAGTCGATACGGCCTTTGACCCACGGCTCGGCCAGTTGCTCCAAGGCATTCGACTCGTTGCCTTCGAGAGCGCCAAGTTCCTCCTGGAGTGGTCCTGGCAGGATATGACGCACGATGTCGTGGCATAGAAGGAGATGCCGGATTGTGGTGTCGCTAAGGCTGATGCCCGTTGGCGTGGCGCTAGGCTGGACTTGGTAATACCTCGTCTTGCCCTTTTTCCAAGAGTCGAGTTGCACGTCGCGCAGACACGCCATCTGTTCCGTCATGCGCAGGATCGTTTGCCGCGAACAGTGAAAGAGAGCAGCCAGCCGCCCTAACGAATACGGCCGCCCACTGGAACTCATGAGCGTGTACAGTTGAATCAGCCTGAGCCCAGGCGATACGAACATATTTCGAGGAACCTGCTGCATACGCCTTCACCCCCGCAACCCGTGTCCAAGTATTTGAAGATACGTTACAGTATGGCCCTACACATTTCCAGTTTTCGGAATTATCGAAGAATTACATCGACAGACCGGTTCTCCGTTCCCTCACAAGCCGTCACCGCCGCCCGTCTCCCCGCTATCTGCCGCCGCATGCCCGGTAGAAATTGCAGTCCGCCGCTCCATCGCCTAGAATGCTGGACCAATGGGCCGATGTCCCAAGGAGAATAGCCAATGCCAAAGAAATCGTCTGCCAAGAAACAGAAGAAAGTCTTTCGTTCAGAAGAGGAAATCCAGCGTATTCTGTCTGAGGTTTCCGCCGCACAGGCTACCGGCTCGCCGCTGATGGCCACTCTGAAAACGCTCAACATCCCCTACAACAGCTACAGCAAATGGGTGAAGAAGTTTGGGAAATCTGCGGAAGCGCCTGCGCCTGTCGTCAAGAAAGCCACGACCAAGACTGTCGCCAACAAAAAGGCAAAGCTGGTAGGAGTCCGCTACACGCCAGAACAGAAGGGCGAGATGCGCCAACGAGACAAGGCGCTGAAGGCTGAGGGAAAGCCTGATACGCAGATCGCAAAGATTCTCGGTATCGCAAAGCCGACCCTCTACAGGCTGCGGAAGAGTGCAAAGCCCGCTGCTACGAAATCAACACGTCGTGCCGTCGTAAAAGGTCACATCCAACTATCGCCCGACAACCCGATGTATCAACTCGCTTTGGCTCACGAGCGACTGATGACCGTCAACAAACAGATTGGGACGTTGACGGTGGAACGGAACAAGCTGACCGGGGAGATGGAGCAGATGATGAAGGAGGCGACGGCGGTGTGCCCCGGATTGAAGGCAAAGAAGTAAAAGGATAGTCCGGAACTTGTGTACGGTAGTTTCCGCGGTAAAGCCGTCTTTCGTGTACGCCAGAGGCGAGCCGGACATCTTTGTGGTTGCGTTCCAAACGGGCCGAAATGCTAGAATCACGCCTTTGGAATGGCAATCGTAGCGATCCAGTTCAAGGAGAAGTGCTTGATGAAGCTGTTTCGTAAGGTCTTGAAATGGGGGGGCTTTCTCGTACTGGCGGTGGTGGCCGCGACTACGGTCTCCATATGTATCTACGGACATGCGCCCGCGAGACGCCCGGATCTGGTTACTCCATTGCCCGACGGCGTGCCCGTGCCGCCTCACGGCTATCCGAGTGAGATCACCTCATTTCTGGCCGGCTATTTGTTCTACGACCTTATCCCCCTCGAAAATGCGCCCCCGGTCCCAGGCGTTGTGATGAAGTCGGACATCCAGTATGCAACCGCCGACGGCATTCCCTTGTATCTCGACCTCTATTCGCCAGAGTCTGCCCAAGGCGCGGTTCCCGGGATCCTGCTATTCTACGGCGGCAGTTGGTCTGGCGGACGCAAAGACCAACTGCGCATTTATGCACAATACTTTGCCCAACACGGGTATGTCGTGGCAACACCCCAGTACCGCCTGAAAAAAGAGGGGCGCTGGCCCCGGTCCGTCCAGGATGCCAAATGTGCGATACGATGGATGCGCGCACACGCCACCGAGAATCGCGTCGATCCAGAGCGCATCGGCATAATGGGCAATTCCGCTGGCGGATACCTGGCGCTGATGGCAGGTTACACGCCTGGGGTCGAGGAATTCGAGGGAAACGGCGGTTGGCAGGAACAAAGCAGTGCCGTCCAGGCCATTGTCGACGTCTACGGCCCGGCCGACTTCACCGACCCCGGTTCTCGCGATCATCCTGCGCTTCGCGCCTATATGGGTGGCGCATACTACCAGGCTCCTTCACGGTATGAACAGGCCTCGCCCATCCGGTACGTAACCGAGAAATCACCGCCCACCTGCGTCATTCATGGCACGGTTGACATGCTGGTGCCCGTTCATCAAAGCGACTGGCTCGTAGAGAAGCTCAGCGAGAAAGGCGTTCCCCACTACTACAGCCGCGTCAATGGGTGGCCCCATGCGATGGATGCCGTGGAAGCCGTCAACAAACATACCAGGGCGCTGATTGTAAACTTCTTTGACCGATATTTGAAAAGAACCGATACCGTCAAATGAAGCTGCAACACGTTAACCTGCAACGCTGTTCGTTTCTCCCGGCATCGTCGCCATTTCTCCCGCCACCATCCCACGAATCTGATACTCGTTCAAGTCGGGCATCCCTCTGAGTCTGGCCTTGCTTTTCGCAGGCAATCCCGCAGCACCAGAAACTGTCCATCTCACCCAGCCCGTGACAAGATTTCCAATCCGATAACACGTCCAACGGCCACTCGCATTGCCGCCGTGGCCATCTGGAGAATCGCCCGTATCCCACAGCTTGCTAAAAACGGTCGATATCTACATCGTGAGCATTCAAGTGGGCATAGGTTGAGGTCGTAATATCAACCGTGCTGCTTCCCAGTCATACTTTCACTATGAAGATGCCTGACTAGCACTTTATCGAGACTCTACTTGGGGGAGATACCGTTGGTAAGACTGATGCCATGGAATGTACCCGGAATCAAATGGAAGTATGTGTTGTACGTGATTTGAACGTTCGAGTGCCCCAACAGCCTGGCTACATCCGCGATCGCTACACACTTGTGAAGAAGCAAGCTGGCAAACGTGTGGCGCAGCATGTGAAAGCTGAACCATTTGATGCCCAATCCATCCCGGACCTTCTCTACCTGCCATGGCATCTTGAACGGGTACCGCTCTGCCCTGTCAGAAAATACAACATAACCGGAATTCTGCTTGTGCTCCAACAGAATGGCCTTCAATTCGAGAAACAAGGGAACCGTCCGTTGACTGGCATTCGTCTTTGTATCCGATGCGGCAATTCCTGCTGATCCCTTCCGCGGTTTGATCGTAAGCGTGCCGGCCTCAAGGTCGATGCTCTCTTCCCACCTCAAACTTCCGACCTCAGTAATCCGGCATCCGCCTCGCAGGATGCCCCAGATTCGTTTGAAGGCCCATCACCCCTCCCGGAATGTTCCGCGCCAAAGGACGCCCCCGCAGCGTTGGCGGACTGGGGCTTATCTCGGCCTTCCTGAGATATAACCCGACCATCCAACTCGCGCAGTCTGTCAACGCCTTTCAGTGGACCACGCGGTTGTGGTGCCTGCCTACGCGCCGGAGGAACAAAACCCGCCGGGTCGAATATCTCGTGAGCCGCGGCCAACCTGATACGCGGGTTGTCGTCATCGAGCATGGCCTCGACCTTGTTGAGTGCCAACGGGGCAAGCCGTCGAAACTCGCTCATCACGTCGCGGCATTCCCGGTCGGTGTCGATGTCTGCACGCAATGCCTCTGCGCCAAGGGCAATGGTCTTCTCGTCGCGCTCACGTTCGAGACCCGCCTCAAATTCGCGATACAACGGATGATTACGCCGCCATTTTTCAACAGTCTTGGGCGATACCTCGATGATTTCGGCCACGCGGGGTATCGACTTGCCCTCGAGCAATAATCTGGCGCCTTCCTTCATGGATTTCGTGAGACGGGGAACGCTTGTATACCGTTTACCGTTGGGCCATGTCATAGCTCTGTGGCTCCTCTCTTCTTGCAGTCTCCGGGTGTGTCGGAAATATCGGGTGTCGTAGGCGTTGCTTCATGGTCGTTTCAGCCTTCTACCCCGTCCGCTTCCGCCACTGGCGTCTCACACCCTTCGTCGTCGGGGACCTGAGCACTTAATCGAGCCAACGCGCTGCCGCGACGTGCCGCTGCATCGTTCGGTTGGACGCTCGGTTTCCGAGCCGGTGGGACGAAACCGGCCAACGCGAGAACCTGGACGGATGCAGACAGGCTGATCCTCGCGTTCTCGTGATGAACGAACGAGCGGAGTCTGACTATCGCCTCCTGACTCAATGCGCGTATCTGTTCGTCCACCGTGTGGCCGTCCTTGTCAACGGGTTCCACACCAGACGCGCGGCGGTGCGCACCAAGTTCGATTTCCTGTCGTTCGCGCTCCGCTTCAAGTTGCTTCACGTACTCGATAAATTCAGGGATTCCGCGCCAACGATGCAACGTCGATGCGTTGATCCCGATTCGCTGGCAGATTTCCTTGTACTTCAAGCCACACGCAAGCAGTCGGCCAGCTTCTCGTTGCTGAAAGCTCATTGGATTGTCTCCTTTTCTTTCTTTCGGGTATTTCCACCGCTCGTAGGGCGTTCTGCCGACGAATCGCCGCTGTAGTTTTCGGTTTCAATCCGCGCCAAGTTTCGGGCTTGGCATATGCGCGAATGCAGTTCGAGTGCCTCAAGGATGCCGTCGCGATTGCCCTGGCGCTCGGCTGCAACAATCCGTTGCTGTGTCCATCGGGTGAAATATCCCAGTGCGTGATAGAGCACGTGCCCACGCGCCCAGTCCCTGGTCCACGCCAATGCCTTGAGAACGTCGGCGACACTGCGGCGCGGTGCCCAACGGCGAAGCAAGTCCGCGATGGCAAGACGGGCGTGCAATTCACCGGCCACGAAGCACAACCCGGTGGCTTTGAAACCTTCACCAGCAAAATGGAGTCGGGAAAGTTCAAGGTGTGCGGCATTGATTCGGTCGATCAGGTCCATGGTTCAAATCTCCCTGCGGTAAGCCCGGACAACAAATCTGTCCGTTCTTTCATCCCCTTCAAGCACGGACGGACAGGACAACCCCCTACGGGGGTGTTGTCCTTTTGTCCTGGGTGGGGTTCGGTCGTCCTGTCCTGGGTTTGTCCGTTCTGTCTGTTCTCGCTAGTCTTTGGTGTTGGAACGAGGATTTTGCGACGGGTTTCGGGATCGGTTTGTTTGAAAAGAAGCCCACCGGACACCATGGTTTCCAGCGTCAAACCCAACCCACGGGCAGTCACTTTTTGCTTTGCCTCATCGGCTATCAGGCCTCGCACATTCGCGCCACGCGCCAAGGCGTTTTTGGTGCCAGACTTGCCAGCGAGTTCACCAAGCGTGCATTGATGTTCGGCCAACACGCTCAAGATCGCCGCGGTCAATCGCTCGTATTCGTTTGTGGCGGTGGCTTGTCTTGCGGCCTCAAAGTCGATGCTTTCCATCACACCGGCCCCATCTTGACTTACGCGTTTGACAAGGTACCGAGTCGGCTGCGGGGCGGTATAGTTCGATTTTCTGAGTTCCAAGGCCATAAGCAGGTTTACATCAAACCCAGGCCCGGCATCGCGCTTTTCAACGTCGTTCAGCGGCCGTAATGCCCACACTTGCCGCGCCGCGTCCGTCCAGGAGCCCGCGCCACGTGCTGTCATCGAGGTTTCGCGGTCAGCCTTCGCGACGTGATCTATCAAGACGATGGCGGCATTCGGCCCAGCAAGTGCGGTCAGCAAGTTGATGATCCGTTGGCCTAACGCGTTGCTGTTTTCCTCAAGACTGCCGCCGAGTAGCGCGGACTTGGGATCCAATGCCCCGCTAGGAAACGGCCCGTCTGTCTCGATTGCCTGTGCGAGTCGCAGGAAGTCCGGCCCGGCTTCAATGATTCCACCGCCCCCACACTGGAAGAAGTTCACGCCACCCGTGGGGGTCAGAATGCGAAGATTGCGGGTCACAAGGGATCGCTCGTATTCAGTCAGGTCAAAAACGTGCCGGATGCGCTGTAGCCGTCGAAGAATTTCGAGCATGTCATCTTCCAAGGCAACATACA
>CAIYET010000289.1 GCA_903925285.1 Candidatus Hydrogenedentota bacterium
CTCCCGCTCCAACTCCGCAATCTTCGTGCCCGCCGCCACGCAACCAGGACATTCAGGAAGGATCGCATCCATGCCATTTCACTCCGCGTTCCAAACGCTAGAGATATTATATGCACGGGCAAGGCGCTAAACAATTACGACCATCCTCAGCGCCATCATATACGTCGGAGGGGCGCTAGGGCTGGAGATGGTGGGTGGATATATCGAATCCCGCCTCGGCGGGGGCTGGTGGGGTTTTCTCGAATCCACAACCGAGGAGACGCTCGAGATGGCCGGGATGGTCCTGTACATCTATACGTTACTGTCGTACATGAGCGAATACGTGCCGAGGGTGACCATCAGCATAAGTGCAACTGCCAAGGGGTCACGGCCCAACACTCCGGCGCCGTAGTTATGTTGATCGATCATCGGCCATGTCTGGTCAAACGATGTCGATGCCGCAATCATGGAAACGGAGACTGCGCGAAGATTATGGGCGGCGGCTTCAGTCGCTGGCGCACGCCACAGGAGCGATGCGCTGTACCGCCTGGCTACGGGGTGGGGGCTTGCGCGGAGCCATCATCCTGATGTACCATAGTGTTGCCGAGGGTGATGCGCGACGGTTTGTGGATCCGCGCAACCATGTGCCGGCCGCGGTGTTCGAACAGCAGGCGGCGTTTCTTGCCAAGCATAGGACCGTGGTTGCCTTGTCGCAGATGATTACCATGCTCCAACGCGGTGACGCGCCCGCGCCCGGAACGGTCGTCATCACCTTCGATGATGGCTACCTCGACAACCTCACGACCGTCGCGCCGGTTCTCAAACGATATGGTCTACCCGCAACCATTTTTTTGCCCACCGGATACATCGATCGCGCCGAGACCCAATGGATCGACCAGGCATACACCATGTTTGAACGGCGATTGGCAAACAGGATCACGTGGAACGACAACCGCGGCGAGCACTGTTTCGACCTCGACCGTCCGGAAGATCGTCGAATGGCGTATCAGGCCATCTGCGCGTCACTGTTGACCGCATCGGCCGACGGGCGACGAACGATGCTCCAACTGCTCCAGGATGGTCTGGGGCCCACGGAACAACCGCCGAAATTGACCATGTCTTGGAATGATGTGCGCACATTGGTGTTACAATACCCTGACTTCGATATCGGCGGGCACACCACTGAGCATATCGATCTCACCCAAACCCCGGTCGAACAAGCCCGATCCGAGTTTCATAACTGCAGGCACCGCATCCAGGAGCAAACCGGACGCCCACCGAGGCATTTCTCGTTTCCCTATGGCCGAACATCAAGCACCTTGCGGATGATGGCGGCCGATGCCGGATTTGATTCCGCATGTGGCGGTGGTAATGGTGATGCTGTGGTCCGCTCCTTCACTGACATCTATGCTCTGCCCAGAGTCGAAGCCCCGGCGACAATGAAACGATTTGACATTCTAACCAGCACCGCCAACACCGGCTTCTGGCGGAGACTTGGGCGATGACGGCAAACAAACCACAAGTCACCGCCGTGATCGTCACCTATCAGTCGCGGCATACGGTCGGCGCCCCGTTGGAGGCTTTGCAGGATGCATATACAACGGGTTTAGCCGACGTCATCGTCGTGGACAATGTGAGCAACGATGGTACGGCTGACTTCGTCTCCGGGCGCTATCCTTGGGTCACGCTGGTGCGAAGCGCCGAGAACCTCGGGTACGGGCGTGGTTTAAACCTCGGGATGTCGCATGCGACGACACCCTACGTCCTGCTAATGAATCCGGACGCTGTGCTATTGTGCGACGCCCTGCGAAAGCTTGTCGAATTCATGGATACGCATCCGCGCGTAGGTATGTCCGCACCGGCGATTATCGAGGATGGGGGTTCGATTCAGCCCGCCGGCGTGTTGCCGACACCTGGGCGCATAATAGCGAAAGCGGCTGGCCTCCGCTCGACCGCGCAGCAGCCCATTCATCCGGGCGGCGCGCCATTCCCTAGCGACTGGCTCTGCGGCGCAATCCTGATGGCTCGACTGGAGGTCATACATGCGATCAACGGATTTGACCCGCGCTTCTTTCTGTACTTCGAGGAAACCGACTTGTGCCGTCGCGTGAGCGCTCATGGCTATGAGCTTTGGGCCGTTGGTGAGGCGGTAGCGCATCATACCGGAAGTCACAGTGCCAAGGGCACCCAGCAATCCCTTTACCTCGACTGCATTGCTGAACACTACTTCCGAAGTCGGTTCTATTACCTGGTAAAGTACTTTGGGTGGCCAATTGCTGCGTGTACCGAGTTTACCGAATTAAGCCTGCTGGCGTTTCGCTCACTGGCGCGGCGTTGTTTGAATGGGACTGACACGACCGGGTTCGCTCAGCGTTGGGCAGCGCCTTTATTTCGTTGTCCCAAACAAGTTAATGGTGATGAAGGATTTCGTTCTTCGCCAAATTCGGGAACAACTGCTTCATGAAAATTGCCGTTATCAACGCAAAAGAGTTGGACCCGGGACTAATCGCAAAATGGTCCGAACTGCAAAACGGAAATCCGGCATTCGCGAATCCGTTTTTTAGCCCCCATTATACCACAGCAGTGGCAGCGGTCCGCGACGACGTATATGTGGGTCTGATGCAGGAGGGGCCCAATGTGGTCGGTTTTTTTCCGTTTCAGCGGGGACGACTAGGGGTGGGTCGTCCTGTGGGGTTGCGGATGTCCGACTATCAAGCGGTCATTGTTGCCGACGGAATGCCATGGACTGCAGAGGAACTCATCCGTGGGTGTCGTCTTTCGATCTGGGACTTCGATCACCTATTGGCTTCGCAATCCGAGTTTACGCCGTATTGCCATGAGGTTGCCGATTCCCCCATCATGGACCTTTCGGGAGGTTACGAAGGTTACGAGGAGGCTCGGCGTGAGATCGATATTTCGCAGGTGCGCGACACTGGTCGTCGCATGCGCAAGTTGGAACGAGAGATCGGCCCGTGCCGTTTCGATCGACAAGTGACAGACCGCGCGATCCTACGGCAACTTATGGAATGGAAAACCAAGCAAAGCCTCCGCACCGGCACCGTGACCTATTTCCAAATCCCTTGGATAGTCGAGCTCATCGAACGCGTGCTTACATTGCGCGCGCCAAATTTCAGCAGTGTACTTTCCGCGCTCTACGTCGAGGAAAAACTGCTGGCCGTACAGTTCTATATGTGCACCCGCAATGTATGGCACTTCTGGATCATGGCGTCAGCGGACGAATACAGCATATATTCTCCCGGTATGATACTATTATTGGACATGGCGAAGACCGCGGCCTCTCAGGGTAGCAAATGCATCGACTTTGGCAAAGGAATGCTGGCGTTTAAAAAACACTTTATGACGAATGCCATCGTAGTTGCCGAGGGATCGGTACAACGGCCGTCATTAGCAAGTATGATGCGCAATGCACGCAACAGAACGGAACGAGCTATACGCGGATCACCTCTGGAAGCCATCGCTAGAATTCCAGGGCGGTTGATCAAACGCATGGAAAGACGCAACCGGTATGTGTGAAGACGAAATACAAGCCACGGAGAACCCTGCGCCACCTAATTCGACGCTCGGCGTTATCATCATCGGCCGCAACGAAGGCGAACGCCTAATACGCTGCTTTCGATCGGTATCGGCCGCAGGCGATTGTGTCGTGTATGTCGATTCAGCTTCTACCGACGGCTCGGTTGCAAAAGCGCGAGAAGCTGGTGCGGAGGTTGTAACATTGGATCCGTCCGTACCTTTCTGCGCGGCACGGGCACGCAACGAGGGGATTGAACGCCTGATGGCACTGCACCCGGACATACGCTATGTGCAGTGTGTCGACGGGGATTGCGAGATTATTAGTGGCTGGATCGAACGCGGCATTAGGGAGTTTGACACCCGGCCTGATTTGGCTGCGGTCTGCGGGCGGCTGATGGAGCGATTCCCCGATGCCTCGATCTACAACGCCCTATGCGACTTAGAATGGAACAAGCAGGTCGGGGAAGTCGACGCCTGTGGCGGCATCGCACTCTATCGGGCGGATCGTTTTCGAGAAGTGGGGGGATTCGATGCTTCGGTCGTTGCCGGCGAGGAGCCGGAACTGTGCTCCCGGCTGCGCGCCCGCGGGTGGAAGATAGTCCGCCTGACCGAGGAAATGGCCTGGCACGACTCTGCCATGCTGCACTTTCGCCAATGGTGGAAGCGCCAGGTCCGGGGTGGATACGGGGCGTTGGATGTGGCCCGGCGTTTTGAACAACTCGCGGGAAGGGGAGGTGGTGCATTTACCCGCCAGGTGCGCAGCGCCCGCACTTGGGTGTGGGGATACCCGACCATGGTGATTTTGGCGAGCCTCCTAGGTTTCTGTGCCGCAGGCCCCGTGGCGGCGCTCCTCGGAGGTCTGGCCGTTGCCGCCATCCTACCGCTCCAGATGGTGCGGTTGGCTGGGCGTATGCTCTGCCGTCATGTCCCGTTACGTGTGGCCGTGGCTTATGGCGTCTGCACGATGGTGGGCAAGGTGGCACATGTCGTGGGGCACAGTCGATATGCGCGCGACAGAGTAGCAGGCCGAGCGCCGCAGTTGATCGAACATAAGGCAGTCGCAGCGCCTGCGTCCGTTTCCGCAATGCGAGTGTAACATTGAGCAGCAATCTCCCCAAGCCCATTATTGGCGGCAGCACCGTACTCCCTAACGCAGCCAGTCCACGCCAGGAGGTGATTCTGCCAGTGCAAACCACAATGTCATTGTCCCCATACAAGGCTGATCTGGCCCGCTACCCGCGTCGACCGTTCTTCAAGGAGCAGTCGATCTGGGCCATCGCGGTTTACCGGTTCGGGCGCTGGAATGATCGGCGACGGCCGGGACCTATTCACTGGCTCTTCGAACGGCTGTACTGGGCCGTTTATCGTGTCATCGAAACACTCACGGGTATTACACTGCCGAAGATGGCGGACATTGGTCCGGGGCTGCGGATTTACCATTTTGGAGGAATTGTGATTCACCAGAATGCACGCATAGGCGCCAACTTTACGCTGCGTCATGGTGTAACGATCGGGAATCGTGGCCATGAGGGTCCGGTCCCGGTCATTGAGGACGACGTGGAAGTCGGTGCGGGTGCGCAAATCCTTGGCGGCATCCGCATCGGAAAGGGTGCCAAAATC
>CAIYET010000290.1 GCA_903925285.1 Candidatus Hydrogenedentota bacterium
CAACAACCACAGCCCTATGATGCGGGCGATCCTGGACCGTCGCGGGAGCGCACCAAAACGCTTGGAATGCGCGAGCCCCCCGTTTTCCGTAGTCTTTCCCTCTGAGAATGTCACATGAACCTGCTCGGACTTACCCATCTTGTTTTCCATCCCTATCCCGATCCAACGGGAACTGTACTACACCCGCAATCTCGAAAAGAGTACGATCAGTTGTCGGAACGGCTCAATTGCGCGTTTCTTGAGGCATGAGCGCTCCATTAACCCGCTGTGTCCTCGAAAAGGAGCGTGAAGTAAATTATGCATCTCACCCTTTGCACATCGTCTTGATGAAACTCACCGCGGCGTATCCCTTGCCCGGCTCCTCGCGCGGACTGCCAATCTCCGTTTCAGTCGATGAAGGCACTTTACCATAACTCTCACTAATAAGCAATGGATTTGCCTGGCCCTCTTCAACCCGTCTGCGGGATCTGTATTAGAATACTATTGGCGAAGTGTGTCCGCAACGCGTGTCTTTTCGTGGTACTGACCAACAGGTACTTCGTCTCATTCAAGCGAACGACAGGCGCGCTGAAAGGCAGCAGCGCGTGAATTGATACATTTCTGAAATGTGTCCCGATCATTTCTGTCATTTCGCGCATGTCGCGGGATGGCGTAGCCTTGTGCCGTTGCCAACGAACGGTTTACAATTGAGCATACCCTGTGTTGAAGTGACACAAGAGGCGGCGGAGGGCGCTGCCAAAGGAGTACCAAGAATGTTCAGCGGGTCTATCGTGGCGTTGGTGACGCCGTTCAAGAAGAGCGGCGAGGTGGATTTCGAGGCGTATGGGCGTCTTATCGACTGGCAGTTGGCCGAAGGGACCGACGGCATCGTGCCGTGTGGATGCACGGGCGAAGCCGCAACTCTGTCGCACGACGAACAGAAGCAATGCATCCGGTTTGCCGTCGAGCGGATTTCGGGTCGGGTGCCGGTTATCGCGGGAACAGGCTCGAACAGCACGACCGAAGCCATTTCGCTTACGAAGTTCGCGAAAGAGGCCGGGGCGGATGCGGCGCTGCATATTACGCCGTACTACAACAAGCCTACTGCTGCCGGCCTGCTCGCGCATTACACCGCCGTTGCCAAGGCGGTCGACATCCCGATCGTGCTCTACAACGTGCCCAGCCGCACGGGTGTCAGTATCGCGCCGCACACCGTGGCCGAGTTGAACAAGTTGCCGAACATCGTCTCGATCAAGGAAGCCGCCGGCAGCCTCGACCAAGTCTCGCAGATCCTCAACGAGTGCGATATCAATGTCCTTTCTGGCGACGACAGCCTGACTCTGCCGATGATGGCGGTCGGTGCGTCGGGCGTGGTATCCGTCGCTGCGAACGTGGCCCCCGCGAAGGTCGCTGAGATGTGCGCGTCGTTCCGCAAAGGCGATGTCGATGAGGCGCGCGAGCTTCATTACGAACTGTTTCCGCTGTTCAAGGCATTGTTTATCGAAACGAATCCGATGCCTGTGAAGGCGGCGTTGGCGCGCATGGGTCTGATCGAAAACATCTTGCGCCTGCCGCTTACACCGATGCTGCCGGACAAGTTCGCGCAACTCGAGAAGGTACTCAAACAACTCGGCGTCGTCTAAGAGGCTTTAGGCTTTAGGCTGTAGGCTGTAGGAACTACGACGTACGATGAAGTGTCGCAGTTCCTACAGCCTAAAGCCTAAAGCCTGAAAGATAGGAGCAATTATGGAACGCGTGGTTATCAGCGGCGGGGCGGGATTCCTGGGTTCGCACCTCTGCGACCGTATGCTCGATGACGGTCTTGCGGTCGTCGTGTTCGACAATTTCATCACCGGCCGTCGCAAGAACATCGAACATCTTTTCGACAATCCGAACTTCACCTTCGTCGAACAGGACGTGAGCGTCGCGTGCGACATCAAGGGATCTGTCGATTACATCATGCACCTCGCATCGCCCGCAAGCCCCGACGATTTCAAACGCATCCCGTTCGAGACGTTGCGCGCCGGATCCTTCGCAACCCACGTCATGCTCGAACTCGCGCGACGCAAAGGCGCGCGGTTCTTCTTCGCGAGCACGTCCGAAGTTTACGGCGACCCGCCGCCGGAACACCATCCGCAGGTCGAGACCTATTTCGGCAACGTCAATCCCAACGGTCCGCGCAGCGTCTACGACGAAGCGAAGCGATACGCCGAAGCCGTGACCATGGCCTATCACCGCCAATACGACCTCGATACGCGCATCGTCCGCATCTTCAACACCTACGGCCCGCGCATGCGCCCCGACGACGGACGCGTCGTCACGAACCTCGTGAGCCAAGCCCTGCGCGGCAAACCATTGACGCTCTACGGCGATGGTTCGCAGACGCGCAGTTTTTGCTACGTTCTCGACCTCATCGACGGATTCTGCCGCCTGCTGCGTTCCGAAGAGACCACGCCCGTCAACATCGGCAACCCGATCGAATTCACAATCCGCGAACTCGCCGACCTTGTCATCGAACTCACCGGAAGCAACAGCAAGATCGTCACCGTCCCGCTCCCCTTCGCAGACGACCCGAAACAACGCCGCCCCGATATCTCGAAAGCCAAACGCCTACTCGATTGGGAACCGCGCATACCCCTCCGCGAAGGTCTCGCGAAAACAATCGACTATCTCCGTAAGGAAGGATGAAGGATGAAGGATGAAGGATGAAAAAAACACACCCTCATTCTGAATTCTGACTCCTGAATTCCTTGGTTCATCCTTCATCCTTCATCCTTAGCGAGTACAATGCCGCGCCGGACGGGAGTTTCGGGAAGAAGTAGGTCGATTTGTGCGGCATGGGTTCGCCGGCCTCGGCGCAGGCTTGGATCTGTTCCGCGCGCGGGCTGCGCAGAATGAATGCCGCGCCGTATTTGCCGTTTTCGACCATTTCGATGGCTTTGGCGGCGTCGCGTTCGTATGCGAACGGCGTATCGGCGGGCCACTGCATGATGCGCTCGACGATGCCTCGGTGCAAGATGGCGACATCGAGATCACGCCATGCCGGGCCGCGGTCGACGCCGAGTAGGGCGGTCCGGTCGATGTCGCGCAATCGGAGGAGATAGCGCCCGCTACGCGTTGCCAGTCCTATCGCGCATCCGGGTTCATTCTCGACGACGCGGGCCAAATCATCGCCGCCGGGTTTGCACTCGAACCATGGATCGAGCTTCGCGATATCAAGTTCCGTGGGCGGATTTAGCAGCCGGTGCGTCGGCTCGATGAGGAGGCCGGGATCGTCGATTGCAACGAATCCCATCAGGATGTAGTCGTGCAGGCCGGCGCCCATGCCCTGTTCGCGGCACGCGTCGCGGTAGGCGCACGATGTGCGGAACCGGTGATGGCCGTCGGCGATGTAGAGTTGCGAATCGCGCAAGGCCTGCGTAACGTGCGGCTCGTAGTCGATGCGCCAGACGCGCTGCACGACGCCGTCCATCGTTCGGACGGTGATATCGGGCGGGCGTTGCGTCGCATTAACGAGGCAACGGCTCGCCTGGCCGCTCGGATCGGAATACAGCACGAATACCGGTTCGAGGTTGGCTTGCGTGGCCTCGATCAGGCGCAGGCGGTCCTCGACGGTCTTTGCGAAGGTCTGCTCATGCCCCAGAATGGTTCGTTCGCCCGATTCGGGCAACCGCGCCAACGCCAGAAACCCGCGCCGGACGCGTTCACATCCCTTATCCTCGAAGACCTGTTCGAGGACATAGAACGACTTCGCCGCGTCCTGGACGAGCGCGCCGTCCGCGATCCACTGATCGAGGATGCGGGCCGCTGCGTCGTACGGCGTCTCGTTTGCGCCCGGTTCGGGCAGCGAAACGTGGACCATGCTGTACGTGCTCTGCGCGGCCAGCCACGCGCGCTGCTCCGGCGTGATGACGTCGTACGGCGGTGTCACAATCACTTCGAGCGGGCCTGTCTTGCCCACGTTGAAACGGAGTCCGCGAAATCCTTGCACTTCAAGCATGTTGTTGGGTTCTTTCCGGATAGTTGCCGCCAGAGACGATCCTATCCGACCAGCCAAGCCGAATCAAGCTGGAAAAGGCAGTAGGAGTTGGGAGTCATTCTAACTCCTAACTCCTAACTCCTAGTCCTTGAGCGCTTCGTGTTCGCTGCTGACGACGGCGTCGCGGTTGTCGAAGAGGTTCAGGTAATAGACGGAGGTTCCTTCGGGGATTGTCGCGGCGACTTTGTGCGCAACGGTGTCGACGGTTGCGGGGATGCTCTCCCACGGGCGTTCTTTCCACACGCCGACCGCCTTCGTGTAGGTGAGTTCAGCTTTCATGATCGGCGTCTCGGACTCGTACGTGGCCCAGACGTTGTTGCCGTCGCGTCCTTGGTTCGCGATCTTCGGCAGCGGGATGCCGCCCTTGAATAATCTGTCTGCGAAGATGCGGATCTCTTCGGGATTCTCGCCCGCGCCGCCATGTCCGTGCGGCATGCGCATGCGCAGGCAGAGTTGCCTTGGACCTCGAGGCATGCGGTAGGATTTCTGGAGCGAGTCCATCGGGTACGCGAAATCGTTCGTGCCCGTGACCCACAGCATGGGCATGCGCGCATCCGCGAGATAGACCGACGGGTCCCACAGCGCGATCCATTGCCGCGTCTTATCGTCGCCGAGTCCCTTGAACGTATCGAGCCACGCCGAGTTGTCGTCGAGAAATCCACAGCCATACACGGGCACGGCGCACTTGAACCGGTTGTCCACGCCCGCGACGATGCAGGTCAGGTAGCCGCCCCAACTGATGCCCGTCACGCCGGTGCGTTCGGGGTCGACTTCCGGAAACGAGCGCACGAGCGAATGCGCGAGGATCGCGTCGGCGACGGCGTGATATGTCCATTGATCCCCGAGCGGTTCGCCGCCTTGGTCGAAGCCGCCCCAGCCCGGCGGCCCGCCGGATTCGTGCCGTTCCCAGTGGCCGTACTCGCCCTTTGGCACGCAGCCGCACGTGTCCATCGCGAGGGCCGCGTACCCGCGCGTGTTCCACAGGCGCACCCAATCGTGAAACGCCGTGCCGCCGCCTCCATGGATCAGAACCATCGCGGGGAGTTTTTCGCCGCTCTTCGTTTCAGGCGCGCCGTACCACGCGAACACGCGCGTCGGTTTGCCCTTGTACGGCTGGCCTTCGTAGAAGAGCGCTTTCATTCCCTCGGCCTTGAACTCCGGGGCCGGATAGGTTTGCGGCGGTTTCGACAATGCGTCGAGATTCCATGGGGTTGCCGCCCCGATCGGAAGCGCGACAATAAGCAACCCAAACGTCAATAAGATTGCTTTCAGCACCCCGGGGAAACTTCTTTTCGCGAAACAACGACTTGCAGTAACCATCCTTATAACTCCTTCAGATTGTCGGCATGACATTGCCGCCGCAGACCGGAATATATGCGCCCGAAATGTAACTGGCAAGATCGGATGCGAGGAACGCGACGACGTTGGCGATCTCGCGCGCCGTCCCGCGCCGTTGCAGCGGGATATGCTTGCGATAGTCTTCTTCATACTCGCCATGGCCTTCCGGACGATTCTCGCTGAGGGTCCATCCCGGCGCGACCTGGTTCACGGTGATCCCGTGCGGCCCGACTTCGCGCGCGAGCACGCGCAACACGCCGTCCATGCCGCGCTTGCCCGAATCGTACGCCGACTGATTTTCCCAGCACTGCATGGCGCACTCGGTGTTGATGCCGATGACGCGTCCCCATTTTCGCTCGATCATCGA
>CAIYET010000291.1 GCA_903925285.1 Candidatus Hydrogenedentota bacterium
CCCAAACCCCAAACCCCATTTCAGCCCTGATCGTCTTTGACATCGACGGGACGTTGCTCGAAACGCATCGCATAACCGTACCCGCCGTGCAACGGATGTTGGCCGCGTACGGTCTTCCCGTTCCCGACGCGGAAACCGTCTGCCGGTTTTTCGGACAACCGAACGAGTTGTACCTCGAATGGCTCGGCGCTCGGATTCCGGAATCGCACCGCACGGAAGTCATCGACGCGGTGAACCGGCTCGAACTCGAACTGATCGCGACCGAAGGCTGCCTCTATCCCGGCATACGCGAAACGTTGGAACGCCTGGCGGCCGCAGGTCATACGCTCGCGTTGTGCTCGAACGGGCCAGAAGATTACGTCGAAACCGTCGTCCAAGCGCATAGGCTCGCACCCCTGTGCGCGGTGGTTCGCGCGCGCGGGACACGGTATCCCGGCAAATCCGCGATGCTGGCCGAGATCCTCTCGCTAATCCCCAACCGGCCCGCCATCATGATCGGCGATCGCCGCGACGACATCGAATCCGCACACCACAACGGCATGCGCGCCATCGCAGCCGATTATGGATTCGGATCACCGGCGGAATTGACGGAAGCCGATGCGCATGCGGAATCGCCCAGCGACCTCGATCATGCGATTCGATGGATATTGGAGAAGGCCGTAGGCTGAACACCGGAGGGCGTGTCTCAAATCTGAGACTGGAAATCGCCATACCTCGCACTTTACAAGGAGAATTCCCTGCATGTCCACCGAGCCACCGTTTCAACTGATCAGTTACATTGCCCCTGGCGCACCCGCCACGCGTCGGCCCGCAACCGGCGTCGAACCATTTCTTCGTCCCGAAATCGGATTTACGCCAAACTGGTATCGGGAATCGCTCGGCATTGATTTTGGTGAGCGTTGGCACCGCGACGCCGACTACCGGCGTGGCGCGATCGAGACGATGCGCCGTGAATTGGACCGTCGGTTTCCCGGCCTCAACATCGGCAGCGGGATGCCCGGAGACACGTTGACCGGTACACACGGCGCCTGTCTCGTAGCCGCCATGTTCGGGTTGCCCGTCATCTACGCCCCGGACCAATGGCCCACATGCGCCGGTCCGTATCTGGATGACCACGCCGTTGACCGGATCGAGCCGATCGACCCTAACACAAATCCGTTTTTCCAGCGCCTCCTGGAACAGGTTGACGCAATAGCCGCCCGGGACGGGGGTGTCAACGGATACATCAACTGGCAAGGGGTTCTGAACAACGCCCATCGTCTTCGTGGCGAAGCCCTGTTCCTGGATCTCATGACCCATCCGGAACGATGCGCACGGTTGTTTGGGGTGGTGTGCGACACGATGATATCGGCAGCGCGGCTCCTGCACAGCCGACAACGCAAGTCTGGCATGGACATCCGATTCGCCACGGTTAGCAACTGCCTCGTCAACCTCATTTCACCCGAACAGTACCGGGAGCACTTACTTCCGCTCGACTGCCGCATAGCAGAATCATTCGCCTGCATCGGTATCCACAACTGCGCCTGGTGCGCAGACCCGTACCTGCGGGCCTACGCCGAAATCCCCCGTGTTGCGTACATCGACATGGGGATCCACTCCGATCTCGCACGAGCGCGCGACCTGTTTCCTCACGCCCGGCGTGCTCTCATGTACACGCCAACGGACCTTACCAGCAAGTCGATGAAACAAATCAGGGCCGACCTCGACCGAATTGCAGCCGAATACGGACCGTGCGACCTCGTCGCGGCTGACATAGAAGCCGGAACAGCCGACAACCGGGTAAACGCTCTGTTCGACTACTGTGCCAAAGTTAAATGACACCGGCTTTACCGTAGGTCATTTGACGCAAGAACGCGTACCAGCGCGAACTGGACTGGTTCAAGGCCAACGAGATACCGGTCTCGTAGGAGAACGTCTATGCTAGAGGTGGTGTCCGTCAAGCGAAAGTCGCCAGTGCTTACGCCATCCAGCCTGTCGTGCCTCTCGCACATCCCGACTATTAACCTGACTGCGGGATGCGCTCACGGCTGTCTCTATTGCTACTCTCGGGGATACCGCACATATCCGGGTGACAAGCGGATTCATCTCTACGCCAACACGTTGGAAATGCTGAGTGAAGAGTTTCTGCGAAAACGGAAGTTGCCTGTGGCAGTCTATTTCAGTCCGTCAAGCGACCTATTTCAGCCCGTGCCCGAAGTCCTCGACCTGGCGTACGAGGTCATGCAATTCCTGTTCGCCAGGCGAATTGGTGTAGCGTTTCTGACCAAAGGCGAGATCCCGGAGCATCATATGGCCCTGTTGCGGGCGCACGCACGCCTCGTCCGTGCTCAGATTGGCCTGACGACCTTGGAGGCGGATGTCCTACATGCTTTTGAGCCTAACGCCGCGCCTGCTCAAACACGGCTTCGACAGGCACGGGATCTCGTCACGGCGGGTATTCCAACCGAGGTGCGGCTCGACCCCATTTTGCCGGGGGTTACGGACAGCGCCGAATCCGTGCGGCACCTTTGTCGGGCGATCGCCATGAGTGGTGTGCGACGAATCGCCTTGGGCGTGCTTTTTCTTCGCCCCGCAGTGCTGCATTCGCTCAACCAGCACTTGGGTGGTTCGCCCTTGCAGCGGACGTTAGCCTCGCATTTCGGCAGAGCCGTCCGCTTGTGTATTCATGCGGAGAGATCCTCCGTAATGGCGTTGCACCGCGATGCGAGACGCCTGATTTATGCGCGAGTTAGCGAGATCGCTCAGGAGTGCGGGCTTGAGGTAGCCGTCTGCGGTTGTAAGAACCCGGACCTTGGGGCGGGGTCGTGCAACATTGCGGGAGAATGGCCGAGTGCGGGGAGCCTTTTTGAATAGAAAAGGGAGAATTCAAATGACACACAAACAGATAGACGCAAAATTACTTGTTCAGCATCCCGGTAGAGTAAACCACGGAGATGCCGCCGTGCTTCAGAAGCTGCGACGACACATCGAGCGAACAGGACTATACGAGCCGCTAACAGTTCGCCTGCATCCGCATGAAGAGGGTAAATTCCAGATCATCAACGGACATAGCCGCTACTGGGTTCTACGCGCATTGGGGCACAAGAAGATCGCGTGTACGGTGTGGGAAATCGACGACCTTGGCACCGACTTATGCGTGGCGACGCTGAACGCCTTGTCGGGAAATGAAGTCCCCGAACGAAGGGCTGTTCTCGTGGGCCAGCTCGCCATGCACTTCGAAGACGAGGAACTTATGCTGTTCCTGCCTGACAAGAGGAAGAAGTTGGAGGCGCTCATGAGGTTGGCGCGAGTCGAGTTGAATAACCCGCAGTTCCGTGAAGCGAACAAAACAGGTCTGGAGGATTCCGTTGTAGTTTCATTCAAACTCGACAAAGCCGACACACAGCCAGTTGAGCTGGCGCTGGGGCTCCTCGAAAACTCGACTGGCGGGCGAATTCCTCCCGGCAAAGCTCTCGTGGAGTTGGCGCAGTTCTTCCTGGAAAACCACAATCGCGAAACCCTGAAGACCGAGCCACGTAAGGCCGTCAAGGCGTAAAGCGGGTTGGAGACTTGCCTGCGCAGAAAAAAAGTGTCCGGCGCTGTTGACACCCAGACTCTGAAAGGCTTTAGGCATTAGGCATTAGGCATTAGGCATTTGGCAGTGCCTACTGCCTACAGCCTACTGCCTCTTCTGTCCCGGTGCTCTGCCGCGAATGCGAGACAATGACCGGCAAGAAAGCGAGGCGCTGCTGATGCGAAACGTAGACCTAATCGTCAAAGATCGGAAGTCGGCGGTGCTTACGCCGTCGCAATTGCCATGTCTTTCGCGCATGCCAACGGTCAACCTGACCTCTGGATGCGCGCATGGTTGCCTTTACTGTTACAGTCGTAGCTACTCGCAATATCCGGGTGAAGCCAAAGTTGTTCTCTATGGAAACACGTTGCAGAAGTTGCGCGAGGATCTTCGGCGGAAACGGGCGAAGCAAAGAACGACAAAAGAACCCACTGGAAATATATTCAGTCTTTCTGGTATGATGTCTGTGGAATGAGAGGAGGAGGAATGGAGGCAGGACGACGACGACGATGCAGCAATGTATGCAGTTAGACCTTCTATGGAATGCACAAGGGCCGAGTTCGCTACCATCTGCTTACAGGCCTAGCGCCCCGCCGAACTTCAACGTGGAGAAAGTTATCTTGTGCAAGGGCAGTTTGAACACACCGCAACGGGAGGAATTCGTGCGGCGGATCTGCGGGGTCTATCCGGATGTACCGGTACAAGAACGACTGAACATTCCGCACAACCGCGTGGATTTGGGCGAAACGGATCCGGTGCGCCGGGTGGCGCAGGGCAAGCGGACGTTGCTGTTTGGAGAAATCCATCCCAAACATGCGGTGTGGGATGGCGCAGGAAAGGACGCAAATTACATAGAACGGCGGCGGCTGTCGTTATACGGGTTCTGTTTCTACGGCTGCCAATTTTGCTACTTGGCGGGACGGAGCGCGGTATGGTTTTCGCCGACGGTGAAGATTTTCGTGAACCTCCCCGAGATGATGTCGGAAATAAATCGCCAAGCGAACACAGCGGGGCGCCTGATCGAATTCTGCGCGGGCGACTTCAGGACGGCCTTGCCTTGGACCCGTTGACGGCATACTCGACGGTGCTCATTCCGTTCTTTGCCGAACACCCATACGCGCGCTTCGAGGTGCGGACAAAGTCGACTTCTATCGAACGGCTGCTTGGCCTTGAACATCGCGGCCACACGGCATTGTCGTGGACGTTGAACCCACCGGAGATCGCAAGCCGATATGAGGCCAACGCGCCTCCGGTGGAAAGCCGTGTCGGCGCAATGCGACGGTGTGCGGACGCGGGCTATCCAGTGCGTGCCAGCATCATGCCCGTCATTCCCGAAGGTGATTGGGAAAGGCGCTATTTGGAGTTTGTGCAAGA
>CAIYET010000292.1 GCA_903925285.1 Candidatus Hydrogenedentota bacterium
GACGCCGCTTTGGATGGATGATACGCCGATGCGAAAACGAAGCCAAAGCGGCGTCGAAGCCGCCGCACTCCAAATCGGACCGTTCTCGAAGCGTGCCGCTTGCATCGATAATCGGAGAACTGCACCCAAAGCAATTCGCTCTTTCTTCGTTTTTTACTTATCGTCGGGTATAATCCATCCGAACAGGCGGACGGAACGTTTCCATGAACATCCTCGGCATTGGCGGGTATTCCCACGACTCTGCGGCAGCCTTGGTCTGCGACGGCCAACTTGTGGCGGCCGTGGACGAGGAACGGCTGACGCGGCAAAAGCACCAGGGCGGCATTCCGTACAAGGCCGTCGCCTACTGCCTTGAAGCCGCAGGCCTCACGCTGGACGATATCGACCATATCGGCTGTTACATGCGCCCGGGCCTGCGTATCGCACGGCGCTGGCCGTACCGCTTGACGCAAATGTTCCGCAGCCCCCTCTATTCCGCCGGATACATGGCCTACGAGGCGGTCCACAACGCGATGTATGCCTACGGCATGCTCGGACTGCGCGGGCGCAATACGCGGCTCCATTTTATGGAGCATCACCCCGCACACGCATCGAGCGCGTTCCTCGTCAGCCCCTTCGAGCGCGCCGCGCTCTTATCCATCGACTATGTCGGCGAATTCACGACGACATGGCTGGGCGTCGGCGAAGGAACGACCCTCAAGAGACTCGAATCCCGTGGCTATCCCCACTCGCTGGGCATTTTCTATTCCGCGATAACCGATTACCTCGGTTTCCTGCGCGCCAGCGACGAGTACAAGGTCATGGGACTCGCCTCGTACGGCGAACCAGAGTACCTCGACGATTTTCGCCGGATCGTGCGCGTACACCCCGACGGCTGGTACGACCTCGACCTCTCCTGGTTCTGTTGCCACTACAGACCCGGGACGCGTTCAGGATACTTCTCCGAAAAGTTTCTACGCCGGTTCGGGCCGCCGCGCGGGAAGGGCGAACCCATCGAGGCTCGGCATCGCAACTTGGCCGCCTCGGCGCAACAGGTGCTCGAAGAGGCCGCGCTCGCACTTGCGAACCGCTTGCATCGCACGACGGGACTCAAGCAATTGTGCGTATCGGGCGGCGTTGCGCTGAACTGCTCGATGAACGGCCGCCTTCGTCGCGAATCGCCCTTCGACGACATTTTCATCCAACCCGCCGCAGGCGACGACGGGATCGCCATCGGCGCGGCATTTCAACTCTATCACAGCCTGACCGGCGCGCCGCGCGCGTTCGTCATGCGCGACGCGCGGTTGGGACCGTCCTTTTCCGACGACGCCATCCGCCAGTTTCTCGACCGCGCCAAGCTTGTTTACGAAACGCCGCCGGACCTCGAAGCGCGCGTCGCGGATTTGCTTGCGCAAGGCCTGATCGTCGGCTGGTTTCAAGACCGCGCCGAGTTCGGACCGCGCGCGCTGGGCGCACGCAGCATCCTCGCCGACCCGACGCGTCCCGATATGAAAGACCTGCTCAACACCTACGTCAAACACCGCGAAGAATTCCGCCCATTCGCGCCGAGCTGTCTCGAAGAGCGCGCGTCCGAATTTTTCTCGGGCTGCACATCGTCGCCTTTCATGTTGTTCGTCTACCCAGTCGAACCCAGCCAGCGCGCACGCGTCCCCGCGATCACCCACATCGACGGCACGGCGCGCGTCCAGACGGTTGCGAAGGACGTCCAGCCGCGCTACTATCGCCTCATCGAAGAGTTCGAGAAACGGCGAGGCGTCCCGATGGTACTGAATACATCCTTCAACGTGATGGGCGAGCCGATCGTCGATACGCCCTCCGACGCCGTCCGTTGCTTCTACAGCACGGGCATGGACGCGTTGGCCCTCGGCGGCCACATTGTGGTGAAACGGTGAAGATTCTCATACCGACCGCCGACTATCCGCCCATCGAAGGCGGGCTTGCATCCGTTGCGTTACACGTGTCACGGTGTCTGGCAGCACTCGGGCACGACGTGACGGTTGTCGCGCCGCGTTTCCCCTGCATGGATGCGTTCGACCGCGCCGAACCGGTCCGCGTGATTCGTTACCGCGGATACGGACTCGGCTGGTTGCGCCTGTTTCCGTTCATGGCGGCAGCGTGGCCCCATGCGCGACGCGCCGACCTGATCCTGCCAATCAATATCGCCTACGGCGGTCCGCTGGCCTATTTTGCAGGGCGGCCATACGTGGCGTTCGCGTACGCGTACGAGTTTCTCAAGTTCCAGCGCGTCCCGCCGGTCGCCGCGTTTTTCCGCCGCATTTACGCGAAGGCCCGCAAAGTCATCGCGATCAGCGCATTCACCCGCGACCAGTTGATCGCGTTCGGTGTCGCCCCCGACCGCATCGAGATCGTTCATCCTGGCGCGCCCGAACCGCGCCCGTTACCACCCGAACGCCTCGCCGAGGTACGTTACCGTTTCGTGCTCGACGAGAACCCCGTCATTCTTGCCGTCGGACGCCTCATCCCACGCAAAGGCCACCGGACTCTCGTGCGCGCGATGCCGCGCATACTCGAACGCTTTCCGAACGCCGTTCTCGTTATCGCGGGGCAAGGGCCTTTAGTCTATGCCGTCACGCAAGAGATGTGGCGGTGCGGAGTACGAAACCAGGTGCGTATGCTGGCCGGCCTCAGCGACGAAGATATCGCCGCACTGTACCAGGTCTGCAACGTGTTCGCACTGCCGACCGGCGAAGAACCCGATCGGGCGCGCCACGGACAAGTCGAGGGATTCGGACTTGTATTCGCAGAGGCCAACGCCTACGGCAAGCCCGTCGTCGCGGGACGTTCGGGCGGCGTCGTCGACGCGGTACTCGACGGCGAGACGGGCTTGTTGGTCGAACCGAACGATCCCGACGCCTTGGCGAATGCGATCTGCTCGTTGTTGGACGACGCGGATCTGGCACGACGGCTTGGCGAGAACGGACGCCGCCGCGTCGAAACCGAACTCAACTGGACGGCCTTTACCAAACGCCTGCTCGAAATTACGAAGGCGGCGTCATGAAACGGTTCCGTGTCGCGCACGTCATCACACGGCTCTGCAAAGGCGGCGCGCAGGAAAACACCTTTCACAGCGTCCGGCTCGCCAATCGCGAGCGCTACGAAGCGGATCTCATCAGCGGCCCAACCTTTGGCGACGAGGGCAGCATCGAAGACGCGGTGCGCGCGGCGGGTATCGACATCGTCCGCGCGCCTCACCTTGTCCGGCCCATCGCGCCCATTGCCGACGTGCAGGCGTTGCTCGATTTGACGCGGCTCTTTCGCGCCCGCCAATACGATATTGTACACACGCACACGTCGAAGGCCGGGTTCGTCGGACGTCTGGCCGCGAGGCGTGCGGGCATTTCGATCATCGTTCATACGCCGCACGGTAATATCTTCGAAGGCTACTTCAACCGCTGGACGACCCGCCTGTTCGCGGCGATGGAACGCTACGCGGCGCAGCGTACCGACCGGCTCATCGAATTGACGCCCGGTGGCGTGGACGCGCACCTGGCGTTGCACATCGGATGCCGTGAACAATTCGAAATCATTTTCAGCGGCATCGACCTCGATCCGTTCGACGCCGCCCTCGCACGGCGCGAAGAAACGCGGCGCGCGCTCGGTTGCTCGGAGGATACCTTTCTGGTCGGCGCCGTAGGACGCCTTGAACCCATCAAAGGGTTCGCGTATTTTGTGAAGGCGGCGCATATCGTCGCCGAACGGGCGCCGGACGTCCGGTTCGTGCTGGCCGGACAAGGCGCGCTCGAAACGGACCTGCGCGAGCAAGCGGCGTCATTGGGCGACCGGTTCCGTCTGCTGGGCATGCGCAACGACGTGCCGGACCTGATGGCCGCGTTGGACGTGTTCGTGCTGACCTCGCTGAACGAAGGCATGGGCCGCGTTCTGCTCGAAGCGGGCGCGGCGTGCGTCGCGTCCGTGGCGACGCGCGTCGGCGGCGTGCCCGACGTGGTCGAAGACGGACACACGGGCCTGCTGGTCCCGCCGCGCGATGCGAACGCCGGCGCCGAAGCCATTTGCGCGCTCGAGCGAGACGGCGCGCGGCGCAGGGCCATGGGCCAAGCCGCGCATGCGCGCATCGTGCCGGATTATGGACTCGAACGCATGCAGGAAAAAATCGAGGCGCTCTACGAAGCGCTCATAAAGGAGAAATGCCTTGACGCCTGAAGATGCCTTTCTAGCCAAACAACGCTTGCTGGTCATCGCGCCGCACGCGGACGACGAATGTTTCGGATGCGCGGGGACCATCGCGCGGATCAAGGCCCTCGGCGGCGAAGTCTACGTCATCTGCTGCTCGGTGGGCGATCTCAAACATTACGACGGCAAAGACGATATCGTCACGGCCGGAAAACGCGAAGAGGAATTCAGCAGCGTCATGTCGTTTCTCAAGGTCGACGATTGGGACATCCTCTACCGCGACGCCGAGTCCCACCTGCGTCTCGACACCCTTCCGCGCCGCGACCTGATCGCGAAGTTCGAGCGCGATAGCAAACTTGCGCTCGACCGCCTCCGTCCGACCATGTTCGCGATCCCCGTCTCGTCGTACAACCAGGATCACGACGCCGTGTTCCGGGCCGCGTTCACGGCCGCGCGCCCGCACGTACCGTCCATCAAACCCTTCCAGCGAATCGTCCTCGGCTACGACAACACCTCGCTGTTCTGGAGTCTCGAACGCAACAAGTTCCATCCGAATTTCTACGTGGACATCACGAACTACCTCGACGTCAAATTGCAGGCGTTGAGCATGTACGAATCGCAGATGCGCGACGCGATCCACCATTCGAGCGTCCAGAACGTCGAATTCATTGCGCGCGTACGAGGCCGTGAAGTCTCTGTCGAAGCCGCGGAAGGATACATGGTCTTCAGGCACGTGCTCTAAGCACCGTTTCGCAACTACACTGCGCGTCTTTTTCGTGCTCGTGCTCGTGCCCGTGCTCGTAATCGAGTGAGCGCTTAAGCTTTTCGATTACGATTACGAGCACGAGCACGAAGGACGCATAGAAGTCTAACTGGCTTACTTATCCATCTGTGCGATATATCGACCGCGCGCAATGAGGTCGTTTGGGTCGAAGGCGCGTTTGAGGACTGTGGCCACATCCCAGAAGACATCGTCCGGCTGGCGGATCTTCGCAAGACCGCGCAGGCCCGTGCGATATGGGTGGTAGCCTTCGCGGATGATCGCGTCCATCGTTTCGTCGTAGCACGCCGTCGCGCGCGCGGTTTCGTCCGCGTCGGCCTTGTCGAACACAACGTTCATGATAGCGATCATGGCGCGTTCGTTGATCAACGTGAACGTCGCGAGCAACTCGAATCCGAATCGCGCGAAGATCGGTTCGACAATGGACAACACGGCGCGCGCGTCACGTCCGGTCATCGGAACCACGGGCGAGATCCACATGAGACCGCAACCCGCATCGAGCGGGTTGCAGGCGCCGCCGTCCGGGGGCTCGCGCAAGCGCCATTGCGCGCCTTGGAGCGGTTCATCCGTCGGAACTCCTTTGAGCAAACCGTAGTTGTGCCGCAACGCATCGAGTTGCGTGTCGAAGCGTTTGCCAAGACCGAACCTGCGCAAGATACGCGCTGCCGTTTCGCCGAACGCAAGTTTGCGGTCGTCGACGAACACGACGCGGCCCAGACCTTTGACGGCGTCGCGCAACGCGCGGCTCGATGCGCGCACGTGGCCGGCGAGGCCCGTCAACGAGCCGCCCGCGTTCCATGCGCCGACGCCGGCCTTGCGTGCGAGCCGCGCGCGGACATCGTTGGGCAACGGCGTGCGCCCGCCGGTTTCCGTCCAAGGATAACGGCCCGTGGCGCTGAAGATGCGCAAGTCGTTGCCGATATGCACGGCGGACGTCAGCACGCCCTGCATCCGCAACGGGCGCAAGCGGTCGATCAGCAATTCGAGTTGTTCGTCGCGTTCGAGCCTGATGAAGAAGAACCGGAACGCTTCCGGTTTAGGCATGAGCCACAAACCGATTCGCGTAACGATGCCGAGATTGGATTGGAAGAAGAGTCCGTCGAGCGACGGCCCGACACCGTATCGGTAGACGTGCGCAGCCTTCGCGCCGTCGTAATGGCCGAAGCCCGTGTTCAGCACGCGCCCGTCCGCCAGCACGATTTCCATGCCGCACGTGCTCAGGACGCGATCCCCGTAGCGCGTGTGGCCGAAGCCGCGCTCGAGCGCGTTGCCCACGAGACTCGCGTTGCGTCCCGCGCCCGTGCAATCGAGCCAAAGGCCAGTCCGATGTTCGCGCAGGTAGTCGAACAACTGCTGCTGGGTCACGCCAGGCTCGATCACGGCGTAGGCCAATTCAGTGTTGACCTCGATGATCCGATTCATGCGCCCGAGGTCGAGAATCGCCGCCCCGTCCGTCGGCGCGCACGCGTCGCCATAGCCCCAGTTGCAGCCCCGCGAGATCGGATATACAACGACGCCATATTCCGCCGCAATACGCATCGCGGCCTGGACCTCCGCCGTCGAACCCGGATACAACACGCACAACGGCCGCGTCCCCGTGTCCTGCGTCGTCCGCGCATAGCGGTCACGCGTCACATCGTCGGCTGCGACATTGTCCGCGCCCAACGCCGCCTGCCATGAGCGTATGGCCTCTTTCACTGAAAAGTCTTCTTCGCCACGGCAACGAAGCGCCGGACGACATCGCTGTTGCGAAACCACTCCTGGCCATTCATGTAGGTGCGCGTGCGGTTGCGGAACGGTTTCCACCAGTACGGCGGGATGTTGCGTGCGCCGATGATCGCGCCGAGGATCGAACCGGCGGTCGCCGCCGTGCAATCGTTATCGAGGCCCATCGCGATCGTAATGCCGATCGTCTTCGTGAAATCCATCTCGCCGAGTAAGAGGCCGAAGATAGTCAGGCACGCGTTGTTGTTCGTATGGACCGCGTGCATTCCGCCGAACCGCGCGTCGACGGCCACGCGCGCCTCGCGCCAGTCCTTGAGCGACGATGCGGTTTCGAGCGCCCAATGCACGTCATGCGCAAGCCGACAATGTTCGGGGATCTCCGTCAAACCGAGCGTGAGGGCGTCGCCGGGCGTGTCGGTAGCGAACGCGGCGGCGATCACGGCCGAGAAAAACATCGCGCCATAGACGCCGTTGTGGCGGTGCGATAGGTACGCGTCGCGATAGGCGAACTCGGCGGCCTTCTCCGGCCAGCCCGGCGCGGCATAGCCCCACGGATCGCTACGGATGTCCGCGCCAATCCACTCCTGAAACGGGTTATCCTTCCCGCCTGCCTTGGCCGCCGACACGCCTTTCTTGAGATTGCGCAACGCAACGTCTTCGGCGGTACACGCCATCGGCAGGTATTTGACCCACGCCTGGCCCACATCGTCCGTCGTGAAACCCGGACCGTATTCTTCGAGGATGAGCAGGCCGAGTAGCGTATAGGTGACATCGTCGTCGACGGGCACGCACGACATGCCGCCCTTGAGATAGTCCGCCATGCAACTCTTAGCATAGCGCACTTCATCGGGGCGCGGATGCTCGAGCCAATAGTCGGTGGGCGGAAACGCGGCGCCGCAACGCGACGCCAGCCGTTCCATCTCGGCAATGGACCAGTTCTCGACCGGCGCGCCCAGCGTGCAGCCAATCGCACGACCCAGCCACGCGCCCTTGAGCTTGTCTTCAAGGCCAGTCGTGTCGAGTTGCTGCCACAAACGTCGCGGACCATCCGGGCGCAACGCGCGGATTCGTTCAAGCGCATTCGGTTCATATTGACGCGTCGCGACACCCGGCGCGGTCTTGCGCAGTTCCTTGCGCGCACGCTTGAGATCCTTGCGCAGGCGCTTGAGAAGACCTTGCACGTCCCCGCCCTGCTCATGCCGCAAGTCCGCCCACAAAAGCGTCTCGTTCAACAAATCGCGCAAATCATCGAAATATGGCATGTCGAAATCTCCTCCGCAATGACCGCGAATGAGTATAGCACAGGGACATGGACACCAGTCAGAGATCGCAAGGAATTCAAGAAGAAATGCCCTTTTCTCCGTGTCTTTTTATGGCAGCGGACGGGCGCGTAGCTTGACGTCCGAAACGGCGAGGAAATGGCCCTGTGCGCGCTCAACGATTTCGGGCCAGTGGAACTGGAACAGGGCCAAGCGTTCCGATTGTAGCGCGGCTTCGAACCGCAGGAGAATCACGCCTTCCGAAGTGAGACGCCGACGGAACACGAGTTCACCAAAATCCTGGTCATGCGTCAGGATGATGCGTTGGTCCGTTCTCGCGGTTTCGAGCAATACGGCGTCGGGGCACGCGGGCGGGAAATCGACGGCCCACAAGACATCGTGCCCTTCGGAACGGAGCCAGCGGACAATCGTGGCTTCGACGTTGACGTCGGCCAGCAGTTTCATCCGGCGACCCGTTCACCGGTCCAGATGGTTGTATCGAAGGCCAGGTACGCAGCCGCATAACTTTGTGCGGCCCGGATGTGTTCCAGGCGCAGTTGTGGATAGCACTCAAGCAGATCCTCGGGTGGCGCGCCTTGCCCGAGCCGCTCCAGGATCAGTTCGACCGTCAGGCGCGTGCCCTTGATGACCGGTTTGCCCAACATAACGTCAGGACGCTGTTCAATGTACTGCCGCCAGTCCATAAGCTTGAGTCTCCTCTTCATAAAGGATAGCACGGAAGCGCCAAAAAGCCAAAGCGCTTCCGCCATAGCCATCCTTGCCGGTGCGTAGATCGTGAAGCGGCCACGCACGCGCGAACGAACCCACGGAAACAGGTATCGAGTACCAACGACCCGTCGTGGAAACCGAATCGAAACGGTAATTTCCCGTGAACGCGAAAAAGAAGTACACTAAATCTGGATGAGTCGGCAAATCTTTGGAGCGTGGCATTTTCTGTCCGAAGAGAGTCAACCAGGAAGGCGGGGTTCATGTTTCGTATTCTGTTTTTCTCGATTTCGATGGTCGTTGCGTTGCTGCTTATCGCGGCGCCCGCCACGTTTGCTCGGATGACGGTCGCGAACGTTAGCTTCGCGCAAGGCCCGTGTTTTTCGCTGTCGAAGGACGGCGGCGCAACGTTTCCCGCTATGTTGCTGGCGGGTTGCGCGACGCGGCCTCTTGCGCGCGAGTCATCGAATATATCCATGCTGGGTTACACGCAATATCGTACGAATCTTCCGACTCGATACGACAATCAGATTACGGCGCGCGCGTGCGTCGTGCGCGACGACGGCACGGGACGCCGCGCGCTTGCCGAATCGCTGACGCGCGAGCCGCATTCTTGGACGCAATTCGCGGGGTGGGCGCCGGATGGACGGCTGGCGATCATCGGACGTGGCCGGGAAAGTCCGGAAAACGGCGCGTGGGAAGCGGCAAACAAGACGTTTCGCATGACCGAAGGCTGGCTTTTCGACATGTATCTGCTCGATCTCGCGTCGGGCAGACTCGATAACCTGACGGCGGTCGAGCGCGTCAGCGACTATAATAGCGGATTGTTTTTCGTGCCCGGCGACGCCAACAAACTTGGATTTACGGCACTGCTCAACGGGATCTCGCATCCGTTCGTCATGGACCGCGACGGACGCCACAAGAAGGATCTATCGCAAGGGCCGGAAGGGTTTGCGTATGGTTTCAGCGCGTCGCCTAACGGCGCGTTTGTTGCCTATCACAAGGACTATCACATTTTCGTCGCCAACGCGGACGGCTCGAACCCGCGCGAAATCGCGACCGGCAATCCCTTCAACTTCTGCCCGCAATGGTCGCCCGACGGCGCATGGCTCCTGTTCGTATCCGGCGAGCATTACAACTGCCACCCATACGTCGCGCGCGCCGACGGCACAGGCCTGCGCAAACTCGCCGACCGCGGCGGATATGAAGGCGTCGCGACCGTCTATGACGTGTTCGATTTCCACGGCGGGAGCAGCGACGTGCCCGTGTGGTCCACCGACGGCGCATGCGTTTTCTACACGGCGCGCGTCGGAGACGCCGTCGAGTTGATGCGCGCATCGCTGGACGGGCAAGTCACGCAAATGACGCACTCGAAGCCCGGCACGCGGCATTACCATCCAAAGCCCTCGCCCGACGGACGCCGACTCGCTTTCGGCTCGAACGAGACCGGCACGCGCCAACTCTACGTCATGACCGTCCAGGGAAAAGACGTCCATCCCATCACGCACGTTCCCGCTGGCTGCGGCGCAATGTGGGCGTACTGGCGTCCGTAGCGGTATTCCTCTCCGCCCCGCGCCGACGCGAGCGAACCGGAGGGATCTTGGGCCGATTCGGCTACTTGACCGCCGCGTAATACTTTGTAATAATGGCGGCTGGTTAAGGAGCAGATGCGATGGCGAAAACAAAGGCCAAAGTCGAGATCATCACCTTCAAGGCTGACGCGTCGCTGTGGAACTTAATGCGGGGGATAGAAAATCGCTCGGAGTTTATCCGTAGCGCGATTCTGATGGCGCTGGGCAGCACGTGTCCGCTGTGCCGTGGCACGGGGGTTTTGACGCCGAAACAGAAGGAACATTGGGATGCGTTAGCAGAGGCGCACCCCATCCGCGAATGCGACGACTGCCACGAATTTCATCTCGTCTGCGCCGCGGAGGACGAAGGATGAGGGGACATTCTACGTTATTCATAGTAGCGCTTTTCTGTTGCAGCATCGGCGTTGCCGAACCCCTGAAGGCTGGCGTCGGGATCCTTCCACCGGCGTATCTCGCGGAACGGATCGGCGGAGCACAAATCCAGGTGGCCGTGCTCGTGGGGCCGGGGCAGAATTTTCACACCTATGAACCGACGCCGAAGCAATTGGCCGACCTCGCCGGGGCGTCGCTCTACTTTCAGATGGGCCTATCGTTCGAGAAACGTCTTGTCGAGAAGATCGTGTCTGCGAACCCGAACGTGCGCGTCGTCGACTTGCTTGAAGGCATTGCGTTGCGTCCCATGGACGCGGAACCCTGCGACGAGCACCTCGGACACGGCGCGATGGATCCGCATGTGTGGCTGAACCCGCTCGACGCAAAAATCCTCGCGCGCAACATGGCCCGCGCGCTTCGGCAATACGATCCGGTTCACGCGGCGGCGTACGGGTCGAATCTTGATGCGCTGGACAAGGATCTCGATGCGTTGCATGCGCGCGTGTCCGCACTGCTCGCGCCGTTCAAAGGCCGCACGTTCTACGTGTACCACCCGTCGTTCGGCTACTTCGCCGACGTTTACGGACTCAAACAGGCGGCGGTCGAGATCGAGGGAAAAGAACCGACGGCGCGGCAACTGGCGGCGCTTATCGATCGTGCGAAGGCAGAAGGCGTCCGCGCGATCTTCGTGCAGCAGCAGTTCCCGCGCAAGTCCGCCGAGGCCGTCGCCCGCGAGATCGGCGGCAAGGTCGTCGCCGTGGATCCGCTTGCACGCGACTACCTCGCGGGCGTCGAAACCATCGCGCAAAACCTGCACGACACATGGACGCAACCATGAGCGTCTACGAGGAATAAGAGCCATGCCGGCAGTCGTTTTCGAGAACGTGTCGTTTGCATACGAGGGCATCCCGGTGTTGACGGATGTGGACCTCCAGATCGACGATGGCGATTTCGTGTCGGTCATCGGGCCGAACGGTGGCGGCAAAACCACGATGCTGAAGTTGATTCTCGGCCTGCTGCGCCCGCAACGCGGCGTCGTCCACGTCTTGGAGCGCACGCCCGTCCAGGCCCGCGCGGGGGTGGGCTACGTGCCGCAGTTTTTCCAGTTCGATGCAAGTTTTCCCGTGCGCGTGCTCGATGTGGTCCTGATGGGCCGGTTGCATCGTATCCCGTTCATAGGACGATATCGCGCGGAGGACCGCGAGGCGGCGGAGACCGCGCTGAGCGCCGTCGAACTCGGCAGAGCCGCCACGCATCCGTTCTCGTCATTGTCGGGTGGCCAACGGCAGCGGGTGCTGATTGCACGGGCGCTGGCGTCGGAACCGCGTCTGCTCCTGCTCGACGAACCGACGGCCAACGTAGATCCGGCGGTGCAAGACGAGTTGTTCCATCTGCTCGACGAATTGAGCCTGCGTCTGACGATTATGATGGTTACGCACGACATGGGATTCGTGTCGACGGCCATACGCCGCGTCGTCTGCGTCAACCGGAGCGTCGTCGTACATCCGACCAGCGAACTGACGGGCGGGACCATCGCCGAACTCTATCGCAGCGACGTGCGCATGGTCAGGCACGACCACCGCTGCGCCGAACAGGGACACGAGGCCCACCATGCTTGAGTTTTTGCACGCGGTCGGGCAATACAGGTTCCTGCAATACGCGCTTCTGGCAGGGCTTCTGTCGGGCGTGGCGTGCGGTGTCGTCGGCACCTATGTCGTGACGCGCCGCATCAGCTACATCGCGGGCGGGATCGCGCACTGCGTACTCGCCGGCATGGGCGCGGCACGCTACTGCTCGACGGTCTACGGCTGGACGTGGTTGTCGCCGCTGCACGGTGCGACCGTTGCGGCGCTGGGGGCGGCGGCGATCATTGGCGTCGTCAGCCTGCGCGCGAAACAGCGCGAAGACACGGTGATCGGCGCGCTGTGGGCCGTCGGAATGGCCGTCGGCGTATTGTTCATCGCGCGCACGCCGGGCTATAACGAAGACTTGATGGGCTACCTTTTCGGCAACATCCTGATGGTCTCGGGACGCGACCTGTTGCTGATTTGCGCGCTCGATGTGGTCGTCGTCGCAGCCGGCATGGTGTGGTACGACCAGTTCCTGGCGATCTGTTTCGACGAGGAGTTCGCGCGCCTGCGCGGGGTGCCCGTCGAATGGTTCTACCTGCTTCTGCTTGGCCTGACCGCGCTAACCGTCGTCTTGCTGATCAGCGTGGTAGGCGTGGTACTCGTCATCGCGCTATTGACGTTGCCCGCCGCGATCGCCGGCCACTTCGCGCGCACCCTGCGCGGCATGATGATCCTGGCGACGCTGCTGTGCGCGCTATTCACCGTATCGGGTCTCGCGCTCAGTTACGCGCCGAACCTGCCTGCGGGCGCCACGATCATCGTGATTGCCGGTGCGGCCTATCTCGTTACGGCGAGTTTTCGCGCGGTTCTGCGTACCCGGTAGAATTGCCGGATTGCCTTACATGCGCGGCTCCGGTAGTATGAACACAGTTTCCCGATCATAGGGTGGTTCGACGCGAAGAGGAGGAATGTGGAGATGGGTGGACTGTTTGGCGTTGTGTCGAAGGACGACTGCGTTGTCGATCTTTTTTACGGCACGGATTACCACTCGCATCTCGGGACGTGCCGGGGCGGACTGGCCGTGTTGGACGGGCGCGAGTTCACGCGGCATATTCACGATATCTCGAACGCGCAGTTTCGCTCGAAGTTCGAGGGCGACATTCAGACGATGCGCGGGACCTCCGGCATCGGTGTAATCAGCGACAACGAATCGCAGCCGCTGCTCATCAATTCGCATTTGGGCGCGTATGCGATCGCGACCGTCGGCATCATCACGAACATCGACCAACTCGCGCGCGAGGCGTTTCGCAAACGCACGACGCATTTCTCGGAAATGAGCGGCGGCGGCATCAACCCAAGCGAGTTGGTCGCGACGCTGATTAACGAAGAGACTACGTTCGAGGACGGCATCCGCAACGCACAAACGCGCATCGAGGGTTCGTGTTCGATGCTGTTGCTTACGGACAAGGGCGTCTACGCCGCGCGTGACCGGCTTGGCCGCACGCCGATCGTCCTCGGAAAGAAGAACGACGCCTACGCCGCCACGTTCGAGACGTCCGCCTTTCCGAACCTCGGATACGAAGTGGAACGCTACTTGGGTCCGGCGGAAACAGTGTTGATCACGCCCGACGGCATCGAGCAGGTAAACGTGCCCGGCGATAGCATGCAAATCTGCGCATTCCTATGGGTGTATTACGGGTTCCCTGCCTCGAGCTACGAAGGGCTAAGCGTGGAAGGCGCGCGGTACCGCTGCGGCGCGGCGCTCGCCCGCAAGGATACGGTCAAGGTGGACCTCGTCGCGGGCGTCCCCGATTCGGGCACGGGCCATGCCATCGGCTACGCCAACGAGGCCCGCGTGCCCTATGGGCGTCCCTTTGCCAAGTACACGCCGACGTGGCCCCGCAGTTTTATGCCACAGATCCAGGAAGTCCGCGACCTCGTCGCGCGGATGAAGCTGCTTCCGATCCAAGAGCTTATCCAGGGCCGGCGGCTGCTCTTCTGCGAGGACTCGATCGTCCGCGGCACGCAACTGCGCGACACCGTTCAGCGGCTTTACGATTGCGGCGCGCTCGAGGTCCACATGCGGCCGGCATGCCCGCCGCTCATTTACGGGTGCAAGTTCCTGCATTTTTCGAGGTCGCGTTCGGACCTCGATCTCGCGGGACGCCGGACGGTCAAGGAACTCGAAGGCGACGCCAATGCCCACCTCGACGAATACGCCGATCCGAAATCCGAGCGCTATGCGGCGATGGTCGACCGCATCCGGCAGCGTCTGTCGCTCACAACGCTGCAATACCAGGAACTGGGCGACCTCGTCGAGGCCATCGGCCTGCCGAAAGAGAAGCTCTGCACGTACTGCTGGGATGGTTGCGAAGGGTGCAGTCCGCAGCAAGAAATCTGGACCTGAGCGCAGTTTCGCGACACAAGGTTACGCGGCATTTGCTATTTCGTATACTTTGTGGCATACTTACGAAAACATGGCTGCTGTTTAGGTAGCAGGATGGAGCCACGCGGCTCCGCTCGTTGCACTATATACACCAAAGAAGATTGGCCGCTCACCTGTGTGTTGTTTCCCTCTTTGCCGGTGTTCAGCAGGCAAGACAACACCTTGTCCGGAAAGCCTCCGGCAAACGAAAGGGAAATAACCATGCTATTTGACGACTTCAGTATCGATCCCCGTTTTTTGAAAGTGCTCAAGGCACAGGGTATCGTCGAACCGACGCCCGTTCAGGAACAAGCCATCCCGATAGCGCTCGAGGGGAAAGACCTCCTTGGTGTCGCGCAGACGGGTACGGGCAAGACACTCGCATTCGCGCTGCCCGCGCTGACGCTTCTCGCGGGCCTGCCTCGGACGAAGAATGCCATGCTCATCCTCACGCCGACGCGCGAACTGGCCATTCAGGTGCACGCGGTCATAGAACCGCTGGCCAAATGCGTCGGCCTCAACGCCGTGTGCGTCTACGGCGGGGCCGGAATGGATAAGCAGACCACCGCGTTGCGCCAGGGGCGCACGGTCGTCGTGGCTACGCCCGGACGCCTGCTCGACCATTTAGGGCGCGGCAACGTCCGCTTCGATCAGTTGTCGATCCTCGTCCTCGACGAGGCCGACCGCATGCTCGATATGGGCTTTCTGCCCGACATCCGGCGCATCATCGACAAGCTGCCCAAAGACCGGCAGACGCTTTTCTTCTCGGCAACGTTCCCGCAGGAAATCGCTCGGCTCGCCAACGACATGCAGCGCTCGCCACAGCGCATCGAGGTTGGCTCGATCGCGATGCCCGTCGATACCGTACGCCAGCAGGTCTACACCGTCAACGCAACCTCGAAGATCGAGTTGCTTACGAAAATCCTGCGCGAACCGGCGGTGACGTCTGCGCTGGTCTTCATCCGCACCAAACACCGCACGGACCGCGTGGCCAAGGCGTTGCACAAGGAAGGGTTCAAGGCGCAGGCGATCCACGGCGACCGTTCGCAAAACCAACGTCAGCAGGCGCTTGACGGGTTCCGTCAAGGCCGCTACACGGTCCTCGTCGCCACCGACGTGGCCGCGCGTGGACTCGACATTCAAGGCATCAGCCACGTGATCAATTTCGACATTCCGAAGGCCCCGGACGAGTATATCCATCGCATCGGGCGCACCGCGCGCGCCAGCGCGAAAGGCGACGCGATCACCTTCGTCAGCCCCGAGGAATTCATGGCGCTCAAGATCATCGAGAACGCCCTCGGCAAGAACCTCCCACGTGCCGAATGGGAAGGCGCCGTGCCGGTCGTCTCGCTGTTCACGCCCGAGTCGGAACGCCCGAAGACGGCCAACGGGGGCGGTTCGCGCCGCCGCCACAGCCTTCTCCGCCGACGCTAGGCGTCAATCATTCAATCCCCCGAGCGCGGCATGGGCGTCTTGCCTATGCCGCGTTGCTATTATCCTAGAAACGGCAATTGGAGTCCATGGACGCTTATCGAAAGTGTGGACATAGTGGACTTTGTGGACGAAGTGGACGAGAATAGGATTCACCCAGCGCGCCGCGCGCAAGGCTTCCGCACCGGTGGTGAGTCCC
>CAIYET010000293.1 GCA_903925285.1 Candidatus Hydrogenedentota bacterium
CCTAAAGCCTAAAGCCTAAAGCCTAAAGTGCAGGTTCCTTTGGCTGACTCTCTTCCGTTTCTTCGACGGGCGTCAACTTTAACAACCGTGTATCGCCGGTCTTAAGCGGAATCGTGACCGACCGTTTGCGCGGCCAGCCGATATCCGGGGACAGCAGGTCCTGAATGTCGTACGTCTTGTCGAGATCGAGCGCTCGCTCACCGGTTTCTTTGGCGTGAATGGCGATGAGGTTCGGCGCGAACTGGATCGCGTCGAGAAAACGGGTCGAGCCGGGTTGCATGTAGAGATGGAGTTCGAGAATACCGAGGATCTCGCGAAGCATGGCTGCGGAAAGACCCGGTTCCGCGCAGAAGATGGACGACCATCCTTCCGGGAAGAAACGCGCGGCGATGCTGGGTTTGCCCGATGCGCGATATTTTGCGATCGCGTCTGCTTCGGGATCGTCGACATAGAAGAGCGGGGCCCAATCCAGGTCGGCGCCGAACGGTTCGTCTTTGTTGATCCAGCGTCCGGGCAGCAGCGCGACTGACCCGCTACGCGTGGGCCCATCGAACATCTTGACTCGCATGCGCACGGTGGCCGAGACATTCTCGACCGACGGTGTTTGGTCGATGTACCCCGGTGCGTACAACCATATTGCCGCAGCCTTGTTCTGTTCGAGGATCTTGTGGAGATTCGTGCGGTCTTCCGCGCGGAGCTTGAACGCGTTCAGGAATAGATAGACGGCGGCGGGGGGGGCGCGCTGCTCCAATATGTCCGATAGCAGGTAATAGCGCGTGGGTAGGGCGGCGCGCGCGGCGCTGTCGCGGACTTGGCTTAGCAGAAGCTCGACGGTTTCGTGCGCGCCGCGCATGTAGAATCGGCTGTCTTCGTCGACGACGACTGCCAGTAACGGTGCAGGAAGTGCGGTGGGCGCAGGCGCGGCGCGCATGTCCTGATAGATGGACCACATTTTGTAGAGACGGGGCCACATGTCGGGGTCGTGCAGCCAGCCGTCTCCTTCGGGATCGGCCCACATCAAGCCAAAATCGTGCGTGAGCGCGGTCGTGAAGTTGCGTTGCTGGACGGTGTAGACGTCTTCGGCGCGGAGGTTTTTGGGTCGTGCCACCTCGCCGGTGGCCGGATCGCGGACTAACCCGGTGCGCGTGTCGTCGAGTAGTATCCATTGTTTGCCTTGGAGCAACGCGCTGTCGGCCGGCCCCATCAACCCGCCCACGCCGCCCAAGCCTCGGTCGGTATAGGACACGGGACTCACAAATCCGTCGATTTCGCTCCGTAATAGTTTGCCTAGCGCAAAATGGCCGGCGGCGGCGTCGGTTAACTCATAGGTGTATCCGTACGGAGCGAAGACCTTGGTTTCGCTACCGGCGATTTTTTTGACATGTGCCGCGAATTCGAGAATTGCCTCGGCGGTGATTTCGGAAGTGTACCGCAGGAAATCCGCGCGGACTTGCATACTGGGTCCGTCCCAGAACAGAGGACAGGGCGTTGGTGTGTCTGGGGCGTCTGGAATGGCGGCGGACTCGAAGGAGAGATTCGTGTTGCCCCAGGCTTTTTGGAGCGCGCCGGTTTCCTTGTAGAGCGCTTGGAGCCACGTGCGGAATCCACGCACGTTTGCTGGCGAGGTGTCGTATACGCCGGCGTGTTCCCATCGGCCGTCTTGAAGTCCGCCCACGATATATCCCAGGATACGATTGGGTTCCTGCGATGCCTTGACGCCCGTCATAAACCCTTCGAGGGCGGCGCATGCCTCGCGTCGCCATGCCTCGGAGGCGAGCGACACGGAGGCGGATTCGGCGCCGGGCGCCTTGACCACCTCATCGGGATGGGCCGAGATCCATGTGGGGGGCGGATCCATGCGAACGGATAACATCATGGCCGCTTCGGGATCGGTACGCCGTAACAAGGCGATGGGATCGAGGAACGCCGCTGCGTCGCCTTCCCACGGCAAGGGTAGATCTATGACGTATTGATGAATGCCGACCTTTGCCGCCATGGCAATCTCTTCGAGTACGACGTTCTGCCCCGTGCCCGACGGGATATGGACATAACAGTACATCGGGGGCGGTGGGAGGGGGGGCGCGTCCAGTTTGTTTTTTGGCGCTTCTTCTTTGACGTGGGGTACCGGACGGTCTTCCTCGAAACGGACCGACTTCTCGCCGAGCCACAGTCCCGCGAAAATCGCCGCGCCAATCAGGACGAGAACCCCGGCGACGCGCGCATATATGTTCCAAACGTTACTACGACCTTGCGCCAACATAATCAGCCATCATGCGCAACGGTTCCGCGCGCGCATCCCAACGTTCGAGCGCGCCCGTCGCCACGGCGATGAGTTCCTTGACCCGGTTGTGGGCGCCGTCTACGCCCAGTTGCGAAACGAAGGTATCCTTGCCCGCGTCCTCATGACCCGCGTTGGCGTCCAGCAGGTCGTCGGTGATCTGGAACGCAAGCCCCAGGTTTCGCGCGTAGACCTCGATGGCGTCGGTGTCGCTATGTCCCATGCCTGCGAGTATGGCCGGCACATGTACCGCTGCGATGAACAGCGCGCCCGATTTTCGGTTGTCGACCTGCTCGATGGCGTCGAGCGAAACGCCGTTGCCCGTCAGCGCCAAATCGGCCTGTTGGCCCGCCACGAGGCCCGACGTGCCCATTGATCGAGCCAGACATGCCGCAATCTCCTGGTTCCCTTCGCGTGCGGCCAATTCGAAGGCCAGCGCCACCAATCCCATCACGGCCAACAGCGCCGTCGCTTCGCCGAATGCGACGTGTACGCACGGTCTTCCACGGCGTTCCAACGCGTTATCCATGCAGGGGAGATCGTCGAGGATCAGCGAGGCGGTATGAATGAGTTCGACGGCGCAGGCGCAGGGCATCGCGCGCTCGCGCGGCAGTTCCGCCAAATCGCTCGCAGCCAGGCTCAGGATGGGACGTAACCGCTTGCCGTTGCTCAGGACCGCGTGCCGCATCGCGGCATGGACCAGCCGAGGCTCTTGCGTGTCCGGTGGCACGAAACCGGCGAGCGCGCTGTCTATAAGCGCCCGGCGTTCGTCCACATACACGCAGAAGTCTGTTTTGGTCATGGCCTTTCCTGTGCGCCTTCGACGGCCAGCCAGCCGCCGCAATCGAACGCTTCGCCGGTTTCTTCGGCGAGAAAAATGCGTCGCGCCACAAACACGAGTTCGCCGGCAGGCGTATCGAGCACGCGCTCATCGCGGTCGTGGGTTTCCAGCCGTGCGACCGGTTGCCCGTTTACGAAGACATCGATGGATACCGTGCCGAGCGCAGGATAACAATTCGCGAGGACAACCCGCAACCTGCCTGCCGCGACTTCGAGCCGTGCGCGCGCCGCGATCGGACGTACCCCATCGCGCGGTGCGTACCAGCCGTCTTCGGGAAACGGGACGCCCCGGAAAAACAGGCAGTCCTTTTGGATAAGATGCCAGAATCGGCAGCGGGATTGGCCCGTCCGCCATCGGCGCACGCGTTCCCGCGCCGCGCGCGGCATGTAGGCCATGCCTGCGAACCACGACCGCACGTGCGCCATGGCCCGCCACCACGCGCCATCCAAAATCGCGCGTCCGATCGCGCGCATTTCGCCTATCAAAAACAAGACCTTAATCAGCGGCCAGCGCGATATGGGGAAGTCGCGTAGAATCACGTACGTCCGGTTGCGCGTGTTGAGGTAATACTTGCGCCGCGCGTCCTTACCTTGGCCCATGGTGGCGCTGAACTTGTGCCGGACCCGCGCGGCGGGACAGGTCCGTATTTCATAACCCGCGTTCCAGATACGCAGGCCAAGATCGAGGTCATCGAGATAAATGTCGAAATCCGTCGGCAACACGCCCGCCTTGCGCAACGCCTCGACGCACAGAAACGCCGCGCCGCCGCACGCCGCCAACACCGGAACGGGCGTGTCCCATTGCGGTCCGTCCAGACGCCCAATTCCACGATCCCACGACGACCCGATGATCGAGCATTCGATACCCACCGAATTCAGAATCGCCGGGGCGCTGTACAGCAGCATCTTCGGAGCGAGCGCGCCGGTTTCGGGGTGCTCGGCGGCCATCGCGACCAAATGCGCGACGGCGTCCGCATCCGTGGCCGTATCGTTGTTCAGCAGGAAGATGTAATCCGCCGACGCCGCCATGGCGTGCGCGATGCCCGCGTTGTTCCCGCGCGACCAACCGAGGTTCTCCGGCAGTTCGAGGATCTCGAAGCGCGGATCGTTGCCATACCGTTCGCGGACGAACGCGACCGAAGCGTCCGTGCTTGCGTTGTCGATCAAGAGGAAACGCGTGTTGGGATACGTGCCCGCCAGAAGCGTATCGAAGCATTCGGCAAGATGCTCGATGCCGTTCCAGTTGATGACCAGGACATATACCAACGGCTGCCGCACGGACATCTCCTTCGATTGCGGATTGACAGCAATCTACAATCTACAATCTACAATCTACAATCCTCTCCGTGGCTTCTTGCCAACGCCCTCGTCGATATGGACCGGTCCGCGCGAAACGCGGCGATCGAACGCCTGCTGTCGTTGGCTGAGAATGCGCTCGGCCATGCGGCGGACTTGGAGTTGCAGCCAGAGATCCGTCTGGCTGCCCGGACGGTAATCGGCGGGGCCGTACGCATCGACGCGGCCCTGTTCCTGCAATGCCACGGCCTGCGCGAATTGTCCTTGCGAATCGGGGTCGTACACCGCGTACGCCAGGCCGCCTTCCTTGCGCACAACCGAAAACGACGGGATGTCGCTCGGACCGTCCGCGATGTAGATCATGTTCTCGAACGGTACCCGCCGCTCTTCTTCCGGTACCCGATCGTTGACCGAAATGCCTTCGTAACGGTTCACGCCCTTGTTAATCTCGAACAGGGCGCGCGTCTTCGTCGTGTGGTCCAGAAACCCGGCGATTTGGCTGATCGCGCCCGGTTTGGGCGGCAGCGTGGGATCGAAGTCCGGACCCGCCGACGTCTCGATGAATTCGCTCGCCCAAATCCCCGCCAGTTTGGGCGCGATTGCCGAACCTTGGATCAACTCGCGCAATCCCGTGCTGACCACGTAATGCTCGATGTGCAGACCCAGTTCATCAAACGGCTCGTCGGTCAAATCGCCGCCGAGCCGGTCGAACAATTCCGGGATGCCGGGGAAAAAGCGTAAGCGTCCGCCGCACTCGCGCAACTTGGCGTTCGTCAGCCCCGGCATGCGCCCATGCTGCACGTACGACAGCAAATGGCCCAGGTAACACGTATCGCGCTGCACGCGAACGTCCGCGCTCGCATAATACGCTGGCAACGCCGCCACCTCGGCCCAAAACGTCCGCTCGTCGATCCCGTACGCATCGAACAACGGCGTCTGCATATATTGCGGCGACAACGTCTTGTCGAAATCCCAAATCACCGCAATAACGGTTTGTGCGAACAATCCCTTTTCACTCATACACGCCATGGTACTAAAGCGGACGCGCGCTGTCTACTTTTCAGGAGGCTGTAGGCTTTAGGCTTTAGGCTGTAGGCTGGAACCTACAGCCTACAGCCTACAGCCTAAAGCCTAAAGCCTAAAGCCTCAAATGAACTGCGCCACGGGACATCCGATGCATGCTGGGTTCTGCTCGCACCAATCCTGATGCAGTTGGAGGAGTCCTTGCTGGAGGCGGAAGTTCAGTTTCAGCGGCGCGTCGGGGCCGATCAGACGTGGCACCATAATCCGGCTGACGCGGTTTTCCGATTCCTTCGGCAAGGTTGCGAAGAATGCCATGACGCGTTCCTCGCGGTCGTGATCGCGGGCTTGGCGTGCGATGGCGAGTTCCGCTGGGATAAATACGTTGCCCACGATCGAGCGCGCGCGTTCCGCGCCGATCAACGCGCACGGCATCCCCATCGTCTTGCCGGTCCACGTGCAGTGATTCGCCCAAAATCCCATTGGAGTGGGGAAGAGGGCTTGGAATGCTTCGATGCGCGCTTTGGATGCAAGTTCCTCGCGCCAGATCGCTTCGACGGATTCGAGCAGACCAACATCCGCCGTCCGTGCCAGAAAACGCGCGGCCCCGGCCAGGCGTCGCTCGGGGTTGTTCGTGGGCCGCACCCCGACGCGCGCCCAATCGAGCGGAAGCGGTTTGAGGCCCGGAAGCGAATCGCGCCGCAACCCGCGCAGGCGTGCGAAATGCGGCACGGCATGGGTGCCTTCCGGCAAGTCGTCCGGGAGAAGCCCGGCGATTTGGAGCAGCGCCGCTTCGAGTAGCAATGCGTCCTGCCGCCCCAATTGCCGCACACGTCCGTAATGCAACTGCCGCGCGAGGGCGCTGAAATGGTATTTGAAACGACTGTAGCCGCAGGCGGTCATGAATGCCTCGTAGAAGGCCTGCTCGGTCCCGGCGCGTTCCATGCGTTCGCGAAAAGTCCGCGCCTTGTTCAATATGCGCCACTCGCCCGCAAGATTGAGCAAGCGTGCCATCGCGCCTACGCCGTGCTGCTCGACCAACTCCGAACATTTTCCGCACGTGTTCGCGGCATGAAACGGGTAATCGTCCATGAGCAGCCGATCGGCCAGCGCCTGAACGTCTTCCTCGAGGAAGCGCGATAAGAGCAATACCGGAATGCGACGCCCCTTGGCTGTGAGCGGCGGCGTTGACGGTGCAACGCGTTCGAGCGCCACGACCAGCGCCACGTCGTTGTACCGCTCGTCCAAATAATGGCCATGCTGGAGCCAGCCCCCGTGGTCCACATGGATTTCGACGTCGCCCGTCAGCGGTTCGCCCGCCAGTTCGAGTTGCGCGCCCTTGAAATCCGGCCCCTCGCTGCGATTCCACCAACCCGGCGAAATCACGCGCAACGAACGACCGTCGTCCACGCACAACCCCCGTTCCATGAACAACTGATCGTACCAGACGCAACGGACCACGTCTTCCGTGATGGGTTTGGGTTCCGAAGCCCGCGACGCGCTCTGCAACGTCCGGAAGTGCCCGTACTGTTCCGAAAACCGCGCGCTGGCCTTCTCCAAATCCATGGCACATTCCTCTAGTCAAGACCGTACTGTATACAACAGTGCTGGGTCAAGAATCTCGTAGCACCGGCCAGGATGATCGTAACTCAGAGGTGGTGAAAAACCATCTCTCAGAACAGTTTGTCGCGGCGTCCGGGAATACGTCTGAAATCCGATTCGATGATGTCGGCGAGTTTCTCGGCGTCGGTAAGGCCCTTTTCGCATAGGTATGCGTGTAGGAATCGGGCTTGTTCGACGAGAGGTATGGCGTGGGTGCGTCCCGTCTGTTGCCACAATGCATCGGAGAATGCCATGAACGCATCGAAGGGCGACGCATGTGTTCGCAACAGCAGCGGGAGCGCACGGGGGAAGTTTCCGGTGTTGTGGTAGATCTCGAAATAGCGGGCAAATCGTTTGATACGGTCGAGTCGGTCGCGTTCGATGCGATGGGTTTCGATGATTTCGTATGGCGCGCGCTCGGCGAAGACGAGGCGGCATGGTTCGATGAGGCGGTTGATGGGCGCCCCGCGCAGACGTTTGAGAATGCCGACCTGAATCTCATGGGGACGCGTGGCGAGAACCTGATCGAACGCGCTTGCGAACGTCTCGCACGTTTCGTACGGAAGCCCGGCGACGAGGTCGGCGTGGATGATCGCCCCGGTGCGTTCACGCAGTTGTTGCAGATTGCGCAAGGCCAGCGCGTTATCCTGCGGACGGTCGATGGCGGCCAAGGTTTCCGGGTTGGTCGACTGAATGCCTATTTCCAACCGGATCGTGCCGGGCGGGAATTGCGCGAGGGCGTCGATGACCTCGTCGTCCAATCGGTCGGGCACAATCTCGAAGTGGACTTGCATGTTTTCGCGTAAATGCGTGCGAAAAAACGCGAGGATGAACTGCACGCGTTCGCGCCGTAGATTGAAGGTGCGGTCGACGAATTTGAAGCGCCGCGCGCCGCGTTCGATCAGCGTCGATACGGCATCGAGAACACGCTCGACCGGGAACTCTCTGACTCGCGGTTCGAGCGCGGACAGGCAGAATGCACAACGGAACGGGCAGCCGCGCGATGTCTCGACGTATACCATCTTGTTGGCGCAATCGTCGTCGGAATAGAGCGGATACGGCAGCGCCGCGAAATCACTTGTTAACGACGATTTCGCGGCGATGTCGTCGAGATCGAGCGTTGTCGATTGCGAAACGACCTTATCGGGCGGACGTCGGCCTTCGAGCAATGAGGCGGCCAAGGCGGCGAAAGTCTGCTCGCCCTCGCCGCATACCACGTAGTCGACGAACGGGAACCATTCCGTCGTTTCGTATTCATAAGAGGCCTCGGGACCGCCGGCTACGAGAATGAGATCGGGACGTGCCGCGCGAAGCTGCCGCAACACCTCCGTCAGTTTGTCCACGTTCCAGATGTACAAACCGATGCCGACGATGGCCGGGTTCTCACTCAGGATGTCGGCGACGATTGCGTCAACCGTGTGTTTGAGATGGAATTCGCAGATCGCGGCACGCTCGCGTAACGCGCCCAAGTGGGCATACAAGCAGCGCAACCCCAACGAGGGGTGAACGTACCGGGCGTTGATCGTACATAGAACGATGTCTGGCATGGTGGTCCTTCATATTTGCACGTCTGGCGGTGTGCGCGGCTGATTCGCTATACTTTGCTCTAACGCCGAGCAAAACGGCAAACGAACGATTGGAGAGTATCATGGCGGTCGGAAAGCGTTTCAAGATTGCTTGTGTGGGCGCGGGGAACGTTGGTGCGTCGGTGGCGCAGTATTGCGCGGAAATGGAACTGGGCGACGTTGTCCTGGTGGATGTGGTGGATGGTTTGCCACAGGGCAAGGCGCTCGATTTGACGCAAGCGGGGCCGATTCGCGGTTACGACGCCGTGGTTACGGGTAGCAACGATTTTGGCGCGGTCGAGCGCGCCGACGTGGTCGTGGTGACGGCCGGCCTGGCGCGAAAACCCGGTATGACCCGCCTCGACTTGCTGGCGAAAAACGGCGCAATTATCACGGATGTGTGCGGACACATCGCGCAGTGCGCGCCTGACAGCGTGGTCATCATCGTCACGAATCCGCTCGATGTAATGACGTACGTCGCGTTGCGCAAATTGGGATTTCCTTCCGCGCGCGTGATTGGCATGGCGGGGTGTCTTGACAGCGCACGTTTGCGTGCGTTCGTGGCGATGGAACTTGGCGTCAGCGCCAAGAATGTCGATACGATGGTTCTCGGCTCGCACGGCGACGACATGGTGCCGCTGCCGCAGTACACGACCGTTTCGGGCATTCCGATCACGCGGTTGTTGACGCCGGAGCGCGTCGAAGCGATTGTCAAGCGCACGCGGTCGGGGGGCGGCGAAATCGTCGCGCTGCTCAAGACGGGCAGCGCCTACTATGCGCCTGGCGCCAGTGCCGCGCGCATGGTGCAAAGTATCGTCCGCGATGAACGCCAACTCCTGCCATGTTCGGCATACCTGACCGGGCAGTACGGTCTCGACGACCTGTACATCGGCGTACCCGTCCGCCTCGGCAAGAACGGCGTCGAAGAAATCGTCGAACTCGAACTGTCAGACGACGAGCGCGCCGCCCTGCACAGCTCTGCGGACGAAGTACGTAGCGGCATTGATGGTCTACGCGAGTTGCAGATCCTCTGAACGATATTGTATCGTCTCAATTGGTTATTTTGCCGAAGGAGTGCAAACATGAAAAAGACGATGTGGTTGTCATACGATTTGGGTGTACAAGGCGACTACGAGAGCTTATATGCGTGGCTGGATGAACATGCTGCAAAGGAGTGCGGCGACAGTGTAGCCCATCTCGAATACAATTATGAGGGTGATTTCATTGAGTCGCTCAAGAAGGATCTTGCGGCCAGGGTGGCGCTTAAGAACTCTAGAATTTACGTCGTACATCGTGATGGGGAGAGAATGAAAGGCACCTTTCTCTTCGGCAAACGCAAGGCGGCGCCATGGACAGGCTATGGGCCTTCGGAGCAAGAAGAAGAAGAGGATTTCTGAAGAGCGATGGGCAATTTTCGCAGGAGCGTGATTGTCGACAGCGGGTTCTGGTTCGGGCTCCTCGACCCAAGGGATCAATATCATTCAAGGGCATCTTCCATCGTATCGACGCTGGATTCATGGAACGTCCTGCTGCCTTGGCCCATCCTCTACGAAGTGGTCAACACGACGTTTGTGAAGCATACAAAACGAGTTGCGCCATTCGAGGCGTGGCTACGAAAGTCCCATGTCACGAAAATCGACGATGCGAAGTACCGTGACGCCGCTCTTGCACAAGCGCTTTCCTGGTCCAAAGTGAAGAAGCGGGAGATCAGCCTCGTGGACATGGTGATTCGTTTTCTACTCGACGACGTAAACGTAAAGACGGACGCTATACTTACCTTCAATCAGAAGGATTTCCATGATGTTTGTATGAGCCGTCAAGTCGAGCTTCTGCCGCACTCGGTTGGCAGGACGTAAGTCCGCCTCCGCCTTGTCGCTCGACTGCGCAATCACGTAGTTGGAGGAGATCGACATCACTGTCCGAATGGGCGTCGCCTCGTGCGTGAGAGCCGAACAGGATGATCCGGTCAGGGCGGAAGCGCGGCACAATCCTGTGAACCATGCGTTCGATGGCCCGCTGTACCCGCGCCGCTGAGTTGTCTTTCGGGGTCATGCCGCACATGCGCCAACGTTCGTTTTGAGTGGCGAGGCCGCAGGGAAATTATGGCGGAGAGGGGGGCTGAGTCGTCTACGGCGGCAACGCTTGAATACGAAACAACGCCGAGGCGCGATGGCGTGGGGGCGAGAGGGTAGTCGTTCATGTCTCAAAATGACATGAAAATAAATGGGATTCAATACGGTACACCCATTGTCGTCCATTGGGGGTTAAAGGTCTGAAATTGCTGTATCCAATGACAATAACCACAAAGCAATTCAACTTGAATCAGTTGGAATAACTACTGAATATGTTGTAGGCCTTGCTTTGTTTCTTTCTTATATTGATACATATAAGTTCTTATTTTGCAATAAGTAATGTATGTTTGCTTATACTTGATATAAGGTATGTATATGACGAAATGGTATGCGTTGAATATATCATGAACACACAGAAGTCAAGATTTATGTGTAATGTATCACAATGAATCATGGCTATAGTTTAGGGCAGCTAAACTATCCAGAAAGGCGAGAATTTCCTTCCGCGCGAATTGAACATAATATATATTATCAGACGTTGCGCATCGGCTGACTCAATTCGTTTTGGGCCGCTTGGGCCGCGCGATTCGTGCGTGCATCCTGCCGAAACGCTGTCCTGAGCCCCCGTTCGCTCCTTCAGGGCGGGCGATGGCTGCCATCGAGATTGCAACGGCTTCCCTACCGGCTGAAGCCAGCGGCATCGATTGATTCACGCGCCCTTACACGATGTCTCGCGGCGATGGCTGTGGCATGTCCTGGGCGACTTCTTTTTCGTATTCGATCATTCTCTGCCTTGAATCGTTATCCCAGGGAATGCGTCGGACTTCTCGGAATCCGCATGCCGTATACATTCGTTGAGCGGGAACAAAGAACGGATGGTCGCCGGTAGAGACCTTGGCCGTCTCAATCGTCTTTTCACGGAATCTTCGCAGGATTTCGTTAATCTGCTGCTTCCCCAAACCCCTTCCTCTGAACTCCGGCAGGATGCAGTTGTGTCCGACGATTCCGAAGCGAGGCCTCTGTCGCGGATCCCACGAGCCAAATCCCACGACGCGGCCGTCGAGCCGGGTAAGGAATATGCAGGCCCCGCACGTTTGCGGCTGTCCAAACACCGCATCATCATACTGCTCCCAGTTCCTTTGCTCAGGTTCCCACAGCGCGGGGTCGCTCTTGAGCAACTCGGCGTATGACTGTTTCAGCAATGCCGCGACAATGCCTGGTTTCTCATCAAGCGGCGTTGTGAACGTGATATCCGTGATCCCTACACCTCGATTGTCTTGGCCTCGTGGAGTATCGCAATGTCTTGGACGCCTTCGGCTGTCAGGGCGTCGCGGAGGGCTTCTAGGGCGGTTTGTTCGCCGTGGACCAGGCGTATTTTTTGATTGGGTTTTCGGAAGCGTTTGCCGAATGCGATGAGTTCGCTACGCCCGGCGTGGGCGCTGAATCCGTTCATGATGCGGACTTCGGCGTTGAGTGGGTGCTCGACGCCGAAGATTTTGATGCGAGGCTGACGTTCGACGATGCGGCGTCCGAGGGTGTTGCGTGCTTGGAACCCGACGATGAGGATGATATTTCGTGGGTCTTCGCAGTTGTTTTTGAGATGGTGGAGTATTCGTCCGTGTTCGCACATGCCGGCGGCGGAAATGATGATGGCTGGCTGCTTGATGGTGTTGATGCGCATCGAGTCCTCGACCTTTGTGATGTAATGGATTTGGCGGAGGTGGAATGGGTCCCCTGCCTTTTGCATGAAGCGGCGGATCGAGGCGTCGAAGCATTCGCCGTGCATGCGGAAGACTTCGGTGATGTTGACGGTCATCGGGCTGTCGACGTAGACGGGAATGGATGGTATGGCGTTGCGTATTTCGAGGTTTTTGAGTGCGAAGATGATTTCCTGGGCGCGTTCGAGTGCGAAGCTTGGTATGATAATCTTGCCGCCGCGCTGGACGGCTCGGTGTACGATTTGGGCCAGTTTGTCTTCCATGGCCGCAATGGGTTCGTGGTCGCGGTCGCCGTAGGTGCTTTCCATGATAATGGTATCGGCGTCGTCCGGTTCCCAGGGGTCCTCAAGGATTGGCATATTTTTTCGGCCAAGGTCGCCGGTGAAAATGAAGCGTTTCTGCGCGCCGTTTTCCCGGTAGTCGATACATATCATGGCTGAGCCGAGGACGTGTCCGGCGTCTTGCAGGGTAACGGATACTCCGTCCCCCACTTCAAACTTTTGTCCATACGGCATACATACAAACTGGCGCATAATTGTATGGACGTCGTCTTCGTCGTAGAGCGGCTGAATGAAGTCGCGGTTCTTTTTCGAGAGCCATTCTGCGTCGCGTTCTTGGATATTGGCGCTGTCGAGTAGCATGATGCTGCACAGGTCGCGTGTGGCACATGTCGTATACACGCGCCCTCGAAACCCGTCCTTGGCAAGAACGGGCAAGATGCCGCTGTGGTCGATATGGGCATGGCTGAGCACGACGCTGTCGATGGTCTTCGCGTCGAAGGGCAGTCGTCTGTTCTTGAGGTCGGATTCTTTGCGTAGGCCTTGGAACATGCCGCAGTCCAGTAGTATTCGCGAGCCGTTGACCTCCAACAGGTGCTTTGTTCCCGTGACGCCTTCGGCGGCGCCGAATGCCGTGATCTTCATGGTTCTCCAGCCTCCTTGTCTAAGATGTGTGGTGGGTTCGCTCGGAAATGGGCAACGCAACGCTCGATGAGCCGTCTCGGCTCGTCGTCGAATGTGATGTGTGCGCCTGTTTTTTTCTTGATGACGGGCAGGAAGTCGTCGATATGGTCCGCGATGCCGCCCGTTCCGGTCAGGACGCCTATTGGCCGTCCTTCGTCGTATGCGATGGCGAATTCGCCTAAGGTGCCGGAACGACCGCCCACGATGACGATGATATCGCTGCTCCGGACACCCACCACTTCGCGCCCCATGAGGCCGTTTCCGGTATAGATCATGACATCGATGTGGTCGATTGGGCTTCTGTATCGCGAGATGTGTTCGTCGAGGCTCAGTGCAGGCGACACGCCGACGGTAAGTCCCCCACGTTCTTTGCAGCCGATGACGGCGTAGTGCGGCAGGCCCGGACATCCCCCGGAGAGGATGGCGCAGCCTTCATCGGCAATCGCGCGGCCCAGTTCCTTGCATTTTTCGATGATTGACGGGCTCATTTCGCCGCCGGCGGAACCCATGACGCCAATCTTGATACGTGGTCCTTGCGTGGTATCCATGTTCAACTCCGAATGCTTTGTTGTCCGATTTCTTTGAGAAGTTCCTTTGCGTGTTGCAGGCTGACGTCCGACACGGAGCCATCGAGCAACCGCGCGACTTCCTGTACGCGTTGCTGTCCCTCGACGCGTCCGATGGAAGTGACGCTACGTCCTGCCAGCATCTGTTTGTTCACGCAGAAGTGATGTTTTGCGGAGGCGGCGATCCGCGGTAAGTGCGTGATGCAAACCGTTTGATGCGATGCCGCGAGGGCGCGGAGCTTGTCTGCGACGTTTCGTGCGATCCTCCCTCCCACGCCGGCGTCGATTTCGTCGAATACGAGCGTTGGAATGTGGTCGGCGTGGGCGAACACGGCCTTGAGTGCGAGCATGATCCGGCTGATCTCGCCACCGGACGCGACTTGACGCAACGGCTTTGGTTTTTCGCCCGGGTTGGCTGTGAGTAGGAACTCGACTTGGTCGATGCCCGTCATGTTCAAATCGCCGGTGCGGATGGTCGTCTCGAATAGCCCGCCTTTCATCCCGAGGTCCTGCAAGGCGGCCGTGACGAGTTTGTCCAACTTACGACTGGCCGCATGACGCTTGCGCGACAACTCGGCGGCCGCCTCGTGGACCTCGCATCGGGCGGCATCGCGATTCGCGGTCAACTCGGCCAAGCGCTGGTCGCGCGAGTCGAATGCCTGCAACTCTTCGATGGCCTTTTCGTGGTATTCGATGATGGCTTCGACGGAGCCGCCGTACTTGCGCTTGAGGTCGCCGAGTAGCGATAGACGTTCGTTGACTTGGTCCAATTCCGACGGATCGAATTCGAGCCGGTTGGCGTAAGCGCGAAGTTCAGCGGCGCATTCGTCGATCTCGGCGCGGACTCCGGAGAGGCGGCTTGCCATGGCCTGGAACCGTTCGTCGATGCGGGCGAGTTCCTGCAAGTCGGCGAGGCCGGCGTCGACGGCCATTACGGCGGGCATCTCCTCGGCGTCGTACAGCGTGCCGAGGGCGTTCGAAGCCAGCGAGAAGATACGCTCGGCGTTGGCGATCAGATTGCGGCGGCTGCGGAGTGTTTCCTCTTCGCCGGGCTGAAGTTCTGCGGCGCGAATCTCGTTCGTCTCATGGCGCAGGTACTCCATGCGTCGTGCGCGTTCGCGGTCCTCCGATTCGAGCGCGGCGATGGCCTTTTCGAGTTCGCGCAACCGGGCGACCTTCTCCCCCACGCCGCGCGTTGTTTCTTCCGTACCTGCGAATGCGTCGAGCAGGTCGAGTTGGCGTTCCGATTTGAGCAAGGATTGATGCTCGTGCTGCCCGTGTAGATCGACCAATTCGTCGCCGATCTCGGCGAGCAGCGACACGAGTACGAGGCTGCCGCATATGTATGCGCGGCTCCGCCCTTCGGCGGTTACGACGCGGGATAGTACGAGTTCATCTCCGTCCCAGTCGATGTCGTGGTTTTTCAGGAGCGCGACCAGATGGCGGGATGGTTTCGCAAGCCGGAATACGGCGTCCACGCGGGCTTGTTTGGAGCCGTCGCGGAGCATTTCGCCCGATGCGCGCCCGCCGAGAACCAATTCGAGCGCACCGACGACGATGGACTTGCCTGCGCCGGTCTCGCCTGTCAGGGCGTTCAATCCATCGCCGAGTTCTACTTCCAACTCGTCGATGAGGGCGTAGTTCTGAATCCGCAAGGTTTCCAGCACGGCGCGGCGTCTTACTCCCCTGCTTTCTAGGCTTTAGGCTTTAGGCTGTAGGCTGTAGGAAGGAAGCCTACAGTCTACAG
>CAIYET010000294.1 GCA_903925285.1 Candidatus Hydrogenedentota bacterium
GGACTCGCCCCGGCCCAGTTCAAGCTTGGCATGTTCTATTCCACGGGAGGTCGGCAGCAAAAAGACCTTGCCCTGGCAGTGCAGCATTTCACGCGTGCCGCGGAACAAGGATATGTTCGTGCGCAGGCCAAGTTGGGGGAGTGCTATGCCGCGGGGGAAGGGGTGGCCAAGAATTGGGATGCCGCAGTGAAGTGGTTGTGCAACGCCTCGAAAGCTGGTGACGACCGCGCGACACAACTACTCCGACGGTATGGCGTTCGCCGCTGAAGCCCCGACCCGCCTCGTGGAGAGTGGCATCAAGACCAGACAGAATATCACCAAACCGATAGGCATCCATGCCCTCAATCGTCACGAAATCCGAGAAAAGACCGTTGCCAAAGGCGGAGATCTCATGATCTGAGTCTCGAATCCTCGACCATTCTTTCAATTCTTTCTATTCCGTAACCCCACCCGCTCACTTCTCGACCGCCACAGACTGCCGCCGCAACCAACGCTCCGATTTCAGAGACAGGGAATCAAGTGACAAAAGGTAGACTGCACTATCGATCTGGGTGTGGCCCAAATTGTGGCCCATGCCCGGTGATTTCGTGCTGTTTTTCGCAAGGACGTGCAACTTGAACGAATTCGTATCCCATTTATTCGCAGTACTTTACATCAACATACATTTTGTAGCAATTCCCCTTTCCTTGGCTACGGACCAAGGGGTTGGGGGTTCGAGTCCCTCCGGGTACGCCATATTTCGGTCCTTGTTTTTCAACTACTTACAGCAATTTTTCCCGCCCAACCCTGAAGGGACTCGAACTTTCTGCCGCGCTGGCAGGAGCAATTCATTGGTTCTTCTCGTAAATCTCCACTGCGGTGCGTAGCAAATGTGGACAGGACTTGACGAAATCAACGGACAACGCAGATATCGTAACTCCTTGCCCATCAATGAGGACGAGTTTTCGGGAACGACACCGGCTAGACTTGAGAATACGCCCTCACAGGTTGGCGACGGCGGGTCGTTAGCGTAAAAGCTACTACTGTAGTTAATAGCAGGAAGGCATCGCCGCCGGGCGTGCAGGAACCGGGTGTGATGGTGCCAGCAAAGCAACCATGGTGCGTTTCCCCTTCCCCTTCCCCTTCCCCTTCCCCTTCCCCTTCTCCTTCTCCTTCTCCTTCTCCCTCGCCTTCGCCTTCGCCTTCGCCTTCACCTTCGCCACTTGAGGTTACGGTAACCTTGCCGTCGTACTTTACAATATCCGTATACCAATCAAAGCTCTCGCCGAATTGCCCCTTGAGTTTCACCTCGCTTAGACGAAGAGGCAACTCCCCGGTGGCGGCTGTGCCCGCCACGCGGAAGTTGAGATAGAAGATCGTGTTGGTGGTCTTGGTTTGCGTCAGTGCCTTGGGACTGCCGATGCCGATACGGACGCTGGCGGTCTCGATCTTGACGCTCGTCAAGAAATCCTTGATGAGCGGCGTATCCTCGACCGATTCTTCGGAATCGAGACTCAGAGCGGGCGGGAACGCAACGACGAATTCGCTGCCGCTCAAGCCGGTGACATCGTCGACCTGCAGCGCAATGCGCGCGATGCCGCCCGGCGCGACAGTGGCCTCGCCGAGCCGGACATTGGCCGGCTGGCCGTTCTTGAGCAGGGCTACCAGCTTCTCGCTTTCGAGACTCTTCTCCATGCCGGGACTTAGCGGGAACCCAACGCCTGCGCGCAGCAGCATCACCGAGTCCGCGCAGTCTACTACCCCGTCGCCATTCATATCGCCGCTTTCTCGCTGCCAGTCCTGAGGCGATTGCAGACGCACGGACAGGCGTAATGCCAAGAGTGCGTCGCCACTGTCGATGTAACCGTCGTTGTTCAGGTCGCCGAGCATGTGGCCCGAGTGGACGCACAACTGCGCGGTGTCCGTGTAGTTGACGGTAATGGGATTGGCATCTTTGTCATACACCGCCACGCGGTTGAACTTGATCTCGCGGCACACATCGGCCGGTGCGTCCGGATCGAGTTTCAAATACACGTCGAACAATGCGCCTTCGCCCTTGAGGATGTTCGTGCTGCCGATGCTCGTGATCTGTACGCGGCCGTCTTGACGGGTATTGGGCAGGAAATCCGTGTCCTTGGTAATCTGCGATGGAAACACGCGTACTTCCTTGACCAGCGCTACGTCGTACGCAAGATCGATGTTCAGACTCTTTGCGTTCAATCCGCGCGCATTCGAAATGTTGATGGGCAGGCGCACTTCGACTTTGTCGGGCTGGGTAGGATCGCCGGACACATCCGGCAGCCACATCGTCACGGTGCCCGCCTTCGCAGACACTGGATCGGACTTCGCGCTGGGTGTTCCCGACTTGTTCACGGCCTCGACCCGGTACTGATAGCTCTGGCCCGCCGCGACAGTCGTGTCGGTGTAGGAGGGTTCCTTGATCAACTGTGCATTGATCTTTGCATCGTTCCGATACACGTTGTAGCCGTCCAGATTGGGCTCTGTGTTGGCATCCCAATTCAGGCGCACCTCGACCGCACCAGCGCGCGCGGTGAGGCCGGACGGTTTCGCAGGTGCGTTGTTGGCCATAAGGATTTCGAGCGAAATAGGTGCGTGCACATTGGCCACTTCCGTTTGCGAATACCCGGTAAGATTCGCCACGACTTTCAGAACCGTCGAAGTATCGGGCGCATCCAGCGCGAATGCCCCGGCGTTGTCCGTAGTAACCGTGTCGAGCTGTGCATTGGTGGCATTGTTGTGCAACACCACAGTGACGCCCGCCAGCGCCCGCCCGGTGGTCGCATCCTTCACCACGCCGGTCACTTGCGCGCCGCCGACGTACGTGAACCCGTCCGACAACAGCGTCGCGCCTGAGCCGGTCCTAACGCCGACATCCACCGCTCCCGCCGCATGCGCCGGAGTGGTTATGGAGAGGCTCGCCGCTCCGGAACCCGTGATGAGGGCCGCATTCCCGCCGAACGTCACCGATGAGGCGCCAGCCAAGTTCCAGCCGTTGATGACTACGGCTGTCCCGCCTAGCGTGGACCCGCTATTGGGCGAAACGCCGGTGATGACCGGATTGTTGCTCGTGACCGTGATCAAGCTGAACTTTGTTTCCCAATCAGTGCCGATGGCGGTGGCAATCATGAGCGCGACCGTATAGGTCCCCGCGGCCTGATAAACGTGCGACGGTGTAGCCTCGTCGGACTTGGGCGATCCGTCGCCAAAATCCCACAACCGATCAGTCAGTTCCGACCCGTTCAGGCTCGAGGTATCGGCGAACTGCACCGTGAACGGCGCCGCGCCTGACGTGCCACTCGCCGTGAACGCGGCTTCCGGTCCCAGTGCGCCGCAGTAACCGTCGTACTCGACCACGGCCTGGCGGGCTATAATCGCGGGAATATCGTTGCACAGCGCATCCTGATTGAGCGGATTGCCCACCAGTCCTACGTAATCCGACTCGGCCGCTCCCTCGTCGTAGCCGATGCCTTGGTTGGCGACCAGCGCATCAATCGACTCGACCCGATTGCCGCACAGCCACAACTGGTGCAGATTCGTGAGGCCGGCCAGCGGCGATATGTCCCCGATGGCGTTGGCTTCGACATCCAAGTAGTTCAACTGCGTTAAGTTTGCGACAGGCTCCAGATTGGTGATTTGATTGGCCCAAATCGCCAACTTGGTGAGGCTAGTAAGATTGCGCACCGGTTCTAGATCCGTGATGAGATTGTACGTTGCGAACAACTCGTTCAACTTCGTGAAGTTCGCAACCGGTGCCAGACTGGTGATGGCATTGCTTTCCACGTACAGTCCGAGCAGATTGGTGAGGCCGTTGATCACGGCAAGGTTCGTAATCTGGTTATCCCACATCGAAAGATACTGCAAGTTTGTGAGTGATGCGAGTGACGCCAGCGACGCATCGGACAAGTTGTTCTGGGCCAGCCAGAGCTTCTCCATTTTCGTCATCTGTGCCACCGCGCCGATGTCGCCCAAATGCAATCCGTCGGCATCCAGCTCGACTATGTCGCGTAAACCGGCGATAGGCGCCAGGGTCGTGATGGGATTGTAGTAGAGGCTCAACGCATACAGGTGGGTCAGGCCGGACAGCGGACCAATATCCGTTATCTGATTGCCGCCGAGAGCGAGAATCTCGAGGTTCGTGAGAGTTTGAAGCGGCGCGAGATTCACGATCAGATTGCCGTCCAAGTGCAGTTCCCGCAGATGCGGCAGACCGCTCAGCGGAGTCAAATCGGCTATGAAATTGTAATAAGTGTTATCGGTTTCCGAGCGGGAGCCAAGCCCCAAGTGTTCGAGATCGACACAGTGCTCGATGCCGTCCAGTTGCAGGATGCCCAAGCCGAACGCGTACAATTCCGTCAATCCCACGAGGCCGCTCGGGTAGATGGCGCCCGATGGCTGGCCAACGGCGTTGCGGACCGCCGCTTCGAGGTTCGAATCGGCGAACACGACCGGGTCTTCACCTTCACCTTCACCTTCACCTTCACCTTCACCTTCACCTTCACCTTCACCTTCACCTTCACCTTCACCTTCACCTTCTCCTTCTCCTTCACCTTCTCCTTCTCCCTCTCCGCCTGCCGTAACGTGAATATACTGGTCCTTGGTAAGCGTACTCCCCGCCACGTCGGTCTCGACGTACAGTGTCACGCTGTAGTCGCCCGGCACCGTGTAGACATGCGTTGGATTCTTGACGCTCGACGAGCCCCCGTCGTCGAAATCCCAGTCCCACGTGTGAATCGTGTCGGTACCCGGCGTCGAAATGTCGAGGAAATCGACCATCAAAGGCGCGGGGCCTGATAGTGGTTCGGCGTAGAACTCCGCGTCGGGCGGATCGCCGGGAAGATATTCGAAGATTTCCAGACCGTTGGTTCCATCGGCGGCGTAGATAATACCGGCGGCAGCCGTCACTTCGTATCCGACGGCAAAGGTGTCGTATGAAGCCAATGCCTGCGGATAAACGGGGTCCTGCATGTCGGCGACGATGAGTCCGCCTTCGATCTCCGAGCTCGCCCACAACATGTAGAGCCGGTCCGAATCGGCGCTGACCGCCGTCACGCCCCCATCCAGGGGGTTCGAGTCTATCCATTGCACATCGGCGATGTTCGATATATCCAAAACCTCGACGCCCCCGTAGAAACTCGATGTGTCTGTGCCGTATTTGGACCATCCGACATAGGCGTAGTCATTGTTGGGGATGGAGATGTCCATGGCGCCGCCTTCGATGTAGTTCACTTCGCCGACGTGTTCGGGCGCATTGGGTACCGTTGCATCAATCAATTCAACCGTGCCGTAGTAATTGTCGTTGATTGCGTCGTACCGTTCGAGTGCGAGAAACACCCGATTCTTAGCGAATGCGAGCCGGTGCGGCCAGCCGTCCGTCAGATAATAACCTTCCATTTTGGGTGTCGCGCCGGAAATATCAATGACGTCCACTTCCGTCGTCCAGTCGCCCGAAATCAGACCCGTGGCGCCGAAGACAACGTAGGCGTAGTTGCCGTTGACTACGATATCCAATGCGGGCACGGTGGCGGGATCGAGCGTGGGCAAAGCCTGGAACGTGCTCAGATTCACGATGCTTACGCCGCCGTAACCCGTGGTTCCCCACGATATGTAAGCCTTGCCGTTGGCCAGCGCCACGCCCGTAACCGGCACTATCGTGGAAAACGAATTCGCGACGTGCGGATCGGCGGGGTTCGACGCGTCGATGGCATATAATCCGTCGGAACTGCCGACATAAGCGGTCGAACCGTTCACGACCACGGCATTGGCCATGCCAGGCATCCCGCCCAGGCGTTCGATAGTTCCCTGAGCCTTCGCAGCGGCCGTCCCGACCTTTAGCGCACCAGCGGCACCCAAAACCGCTTGCCCGGACCAGGCCGCAGCTACAAGGGAAAGGCATACCGCAATCCCTGCGGCCAATTTGATGAGGCGTCCACGATTGCGCATATAGAAACGATCCAAACACATGGGTATCACGCGCATTTGACAAACCCCTTTCTTACCCAACTGCACCGCGGCCACAATTCATGCTTAATGATGCCCACAAATGTCCGATTTGTCAATAGGTCCGCGTCTGAACACACGCACACGGATACGCCTAGGGCATCTGGACTAGCCGGCAATCGGGGATCTGTGGTATTCTTTGAATGAGAAACGCATATGGGGTATGGGATTATGTGGAGGCGCTTAGGATGCGAGTGATTGGACGCGTAGCTTTTGCCATTGCGGTGTGCTGCGTTACAACAGCCACGCCGAACGTCCCTGCTCAGGCTGCGGCCGAGACCTCTATATCGCGTCCAGCCAGGCCGCTGGCGCGTGGCGGGGCGAGAAACGCCTATATCGAATGGCAGGCCAATCCCGAATACGACCTTAAGGGCTACAACGTGTATCGGCAGGAGGTCTTAAGCTCGGATGACCCTACCCCGGTGGGCAACCCCGTCAGGATCAATGGCGACACGCTCGTCACGAAGACGGAACATATAGATACGGGCATCGGTAAAGGACATTCTTACTGCTATGTCCTTGAGGCCGTTGGCGCGGATGATGGTATCAGCGAACGCTCGGAATCCAGCATGCCCCCTGTAAACGGCCAGCGGTTGCAGGTATACATTCCCGATATTTACGCCAATCAGGCTGGTATCTACCGATTCGACGATCCGTATGACGGTTTGTCCAAGATTGCCATTCCCATCGCTACCCAATGCGCCTACGACGTATCGACGTTCGGCATCCAAGTGATCGTCCATCTGCCGCGTGTATTGATTCAGGATGCCGACGAGGATATCGACGTGTTTCTCAGCGGCATCGCGCGCGGATTCCTATTCGTCCACAATGCGTTCGATTTCAACGACGATACGGTGGAGTTGCGGATTGCCGCAGCAGGCCTTTCCGGAGTGCCGCTGTACGGTGCAGGCACGTTGTTCTATGTCGTGATAAGGCCGTCCGACGCGCTCCTGACGGGCGTAGCAACCTGCGGTCCGTTGTCCTTCATCCGCGACCTGCCGCAATTGCCCGGCGTGCGGCTGTATGACGGAGTGCTGAATCCCATCACGCTCGATCTACGCGATGGACAATTGTGCGGCAGCGGACTTTGCGCCGCGCATGGTGACGCCGACCTCGACGGCGAGGTCACATCCGCCGATGCGAGCTATATCCTGCGGATCGCCGCTGGCGAGGTGGCGAACCCTGCGGCGTGTACGCTCAGCATAGCGGACATCAATGCGGACGGTGTAGTGGATCAGGCGGACGCGGTGCTATTGCTGCGGCGTCTCCACGATCGCGAATTGTGGCCCGATCCGGACACGAAAGCCGGGGGCGGCCCATGGGATTCGTTTGCGGTGCTGCGGAAGGTCGGCACAGACAGGCCGCTGGTCCGCGTTGGCGACGTGGTGGCCAATACTGGCGCGGAAATCGAAGTACCGGTGTATATCGAAAACGCTCCCGAAACAGCCGGCTGTTCGTTCGACGTGACGTTTCCCGCCGGGGGCCAAGGCCTTACGTTCCAGTCGGTCGAGTTGGGTACAGTACTTGCGAACGCCGGATTCATTCTGGCAGAAAGAAGCGGCCATGCGGAGTTCTCGGAAGATAGAGGCTTCGTACACGTCGCAATCGCCGGCGGTGACGCCATTGCGAGCAAGGGGCCAGTCACGGCCGCCGTGCTGAGATTTCTGGCGCCCAAGTCGGGCAGTGTGTCCGTCCCACTTCGTACGAGCGGCGCCACCCTGACCGACCCGTACGGGTTTACACCGCGCTACGACGCACCGAACGCGCCATCGAGCGCCAACGGCTCGGTCCAGATCAACGGGCTTCTCGACGGCGCCATGGCCATAGTAGTTGTAGATCGCGCGACGTCCTCGCCTATCGGCAACGCTCAGGTATACGCATCGCCCGGTCCCGCCGCGCCGGTCACGCAGAACAACGTCGGCGTCTACATCTTCGCATCGCTCCAACCCGGGGAACACGAGTTTACCGTCAACGCGCCCGGCTACATTACCCGGGCAGAACGCGGGAATGTTCCCAGCGGCGACATAGGCACAATGACCATCCAACTCGAAGCGGAAGCAGGCGAAGGCGAGGGCGAAGGCGAGCACCCCGGGTGTTTCGGCGGGACCATTGAGCCGCCGTCATCGCACGGTGTGGGTAACGGCCTGATGCTGGGCGTAGCGGCCATGATGCTGCTGGCGTTGTCGCGGAAGTCCCCGTTCGTTCGGTACAGATCCGTCCATCGAGGATGCGATAGGCCGCAATCTGTAGCGCACGGTGGAACTGCTGCGCAAGCTGCTCGCGAGCGCGATTAAGGTGCGGTGAAAGAAGAACGTCAGGCAGTCCCGTATGGTGAAGAAATTGGATCGCTTCGCAAACCATTCTGGGGTAGTCCGTTGAGAGCCGTTTTCGGGGCGGAATTTCGGTCGCGATTGTAATAATGCCTCTTTCGGGTGCTTTGGCAGCCTTTTCCCGGACGATATCTTCTGCGTGATGGGGCAGTTCGTCGTCATCCCTGGATCTCATCTTCTTGGTGGTCATCCAATTTCACCTGCAACGCCCCATTGTAACCGCGAATGAACGCAAAAGATTCTACACGATTCGAGTTCATTTGCGCATGCGCCAACCACGTTTCCGTTGGAACAACACGCAGTCAGCACCGCTGGGATTGAGTTAATTATGGCTCATCCGGATTTAGCGCACTTTATAAGAGTCCACATGGCACGGCGTCCACCCTGTACCATGAAAATGTGATTTGAACTGCGTTATGCTTTTCTTTGTATAGCGTCGAAATGGAAGCTCGTCGTTCTGTGGTGCTTGTAGCCTGCATAAGAGTCTGAGCGGATACCCGTTCCGTACCCCGTATTGTTGTCGCCTTTTTTCTGGGTGAACACGCGTAGCAGACGTGACGTAACTAATTCAACAAGCGTCACCGCTACCATAAGTCCTTGTCCAGCAACAAGGACGCGTTTGCGGGAGCCACACCGAGAACCATTTCTTCTCAGGATTCAAGCAGTCTTGTATAGCCCGGTTTGAGTACGGGATAACTGCCGCTAGCGTCAGGGAGCACCGGCGGCTCCATGCCGTCATGGCAGTCCTCGGGCTTGGGCGGGTATGCAAAGTCGGACTTATTGATCCGTTCCCAGGTGATCTCTTCACCGGTGTAGCAGGCGATTTGCCCCATCACTCCAATCATGGTGCTGCGTGCCATGAAGTCGCCGTTATTAACGGGTTCGCCCGACCGGATCCCTTTGAAGAGCGCGTCGTGCTCGATCTGATAGGGATTGCATTCTCCCTCCCAATGCCACTCTTTCTCGCCCCAGATCCGGCTATTCAGGATGGACGCCTTGCCCTTTGTGCCAAATACGATGCTCGACGCGTCATTGTAGCATCCCTCGGTGGTCCTGCAAAGGGCATATATCCGGATGCCGTTCTCCATTTCGTAGACGACGGTATGGTGGTCGAATACGTCTCCGTAGATCGGCGCCGTCATCGAGGAACGTCCGCCGAGGCCATGGCATTTGACCGGCGCGGCGTTGTGCAGCACCCAACTGGAGCGGTCCAGGTTGTGCACCAGCGACTGCGGGATGTCGTCCCCCGAAAGCCAGTGAAAATGATATTGCGTACTGCATTGCCACTCGACTTCCGACAATCCTGGCGCGCGGTCAATGACCACGTAGGGCGCCCGTAGGAAATTTTCTTCGATGCTGACCACATCGCCGATGGCGCCGTCGTGTATTCGCTGGACGGTCTCGGCGTATCCGGTGTGATATCGGCTCTGCAACCCCGAAACCAAGCACAGCCTCTTTTCTGTCGCCACCTCAGCGGCGCGTTGCATGAGCTTCATGCCGGCGGGGTCGATGCCGTGGGGTTTCTCGACGAAGACATGCTTGCCCGCTTGGAGCGCAGCCATCGCATGAAACGGGTGGAATTTCGCCGCGTTGGCAATCAACACCACATCGGACGATTCTATGACGTGCTTGTAACCGTCGAAACCGGCGAAACAGTGGTCGTCATCCACCGTAACCTGGCCTTTCTTCTTCTCCCTGAGCTGCTCACGTCTGGCCTTGACGCGGTCCATCAAGATGTCGCACATCGCCACGAGCCGGGCACCCGGATCCGCAGTCAGTGCCTCTGCGGCCGCGCCCGTATTTCGTCCGCCGCAGCCGATCATGCCGACACGGATGATATCGCTCCCAGCGGCAAATGCATTTCTCGCGATAAAGTGGGCGCCCGAGACTCCGGCAGAGGCAACTACCGCCGAAGTCTTCAAGAAATCACGCCGTGTTGTGCCGCCGTTTTCACCTGACTTCTCTGAACGCTTCATGGTGTCTCCTCTTCCCACAATCACCAGTAGGCTTTGTGCTGCCGCGTAACCTGCCCCATATTACGCGAACCGCTCTGCCTCCATCAATCTCATCTTCGTCTCCGCCCCTCTCCCCGCTATCTGCCGCCGCAAAGGTTGAGTCCGCCGCTTCCTCGCCTAGAATGCTGGGCCAATGGGCCGATGCCCCAAGGAGAACAGAAAATGCCAAAGAAATCGCCCGACAACCCGATGTATCAACTCGCTTTGGCTCACGAGCGACTATGGCCGTCAACAAGCAGATTGGGACATTGACGGTGGAACGGGACAAACTGACCGGTGGGATGGAGCAGATGATGAAGAAGGCGACGGAGGTGTGCCTTGGAATAAGGGAAAGAGGCGGAGTCAGCTGATAGTCTGTGCCGGGAAGTCTTAATGTGCACGATATCGGATTGGAGAGACGGTTATGGGCTATGCGGAGAATCTTGAAAAGCTCACGGGTACATTCAGCAAGGACAAGGAGTTCTGTGAAAGATTGTTTGCTTCTGACAATGTGGAAGCCGCAGCACGACTAATAGTTCTTTATCAATGGAGCAATTCCTATCTGCCCCATTTCCAACAAGCCCTGTCAATACGCGTCATCCCCTATTTTGCAAATGCCTCCAACAGAGGGCATTGACAGAAGCGGCAGAGGCGACTATGATGACCGGAAATGGGCCTGCGGCCGTCGCCGGCGAGTCCATGTGGGAAGTGTCGGTTAAATAGGGAGGATTCTCTGATGGGGATTACACGACGGACGCGCACTGGCGTACTGACTGTTCTGATGGCTGTTGTGTTGGTGGGCTGCTGGACAATGACCATATCGGTCATCGGCAAGGGCACGACCGATCCGCCACCCGGCAACCATCAGTATGGATCGGCCGGTCTCGTGGAGATTAGGGCGATTCCCGATGGGGGCTGGCGCTTTGATCACTGGGAAGGCAGCGTTAACAGCACAGACAATCCCCTTGAAGTGGAAGCACGGGGCGGGCCGAGTGTGACGGCGGTGTTCGTCGAGGACCCGCGGACGTATACGCTGACGTTGTCCGTAACCGGGCATGGCTCCCTGAACATCGCACCCGGCACACAAGCCTATCCCATCGATTGCGCGATCACGCTGACCGCCACGGCAAATGCCGGTTGGCGCTTTGACCATTGGGCCGGAGACATCACGGGCTCGACAAATCCCGTGTCGTTCACGCTGGACGGGAACAAGAGCGTGGATGCGGTATTTGTCGAAGAGCCCAAGTTGACGCTCTCTGTTACGGGCCTGGGTTCGTTGAACATGCCGATCGGGGTGCGCTCGTATCCCCTGGGGACCAGTATCGAGCTGTTGGCCACGGCGGACGCGGGGAACCGGTTTGACCACTGGGAGGGAGATGTCACGGGGAGCGTGAATCCAGTCACCTTCTCCATGGACGGCGACAAGACGGTGGGGGCCTTCTTCGTGGAGTTGCGTCCAGAGAGCGCCACGGTCCTCCTCGCGCCGAATGTCACCGTCGAGTTGGCCCATCTGTCGGCGGGTTCCTTTCCGATGGGTGCTGCGGCAAGCGAATACCAGAGCCACCCGGACGATGAATGCCCGCAGCACACGGTCACGTTCTCGCACGCGGTGTGGATCGGGAAGAACGAGGTCACCAAAGCCCAGTGGCAGGCCGTCATGCACACGACGCCCTGGGCGGACCACACGAGTGTACTTGATGCCCCGAACAGTCCGGCGGTATTCGTGACTTGGGAAGATACGCAGGCGTTCATCGCCGCTTTGAACACGCTCACGGGCGATACGTTCCGGTTGCCCACCGAGGCAGAGTGGGAATACGCCTGTCGTGCGGGTACCACCTCACGGTTCTACTGGGGCAACGATACGGACAGCACCAGCCTCGGCGATTTTGCCTGGTGGAGCGGCAACACCTATAGTCTATCCGAATTCTATGGACATGTCGTAGGGACCAAGCATGAGAACCCTTGGGGGCTGTACGACATGAGCGGCAACGTGCTCGAATGGTGCCAGGATTGGTACGCCTTCGGCAATTATCCGAGCGCTCCGATAACGGATCCGACCGGTCCCTCCGAGATGACCTACGGACAGGCGCGTGTCGTGAGAGGCGGGTGGTGGAATTCATTCGGCGAGCAATGCCGTTCGGCCGCCCGCGACAGCATGTATTACAAGGACAGCGACTCTGGAACAGGATTCCGCATAGCGCGAACATCGTACATGGCTGCCGTCGATTGATCCGGCAGGACGCCGCATAATTCTCTGCATTTTTCCGCGGTGATTTCTCAGGGTGCTGGCTGGAGACCGTCGGGCTGGACCTGTGCTTCCAGAAAACTCGTGCTGGCTGGTAGACAATGATTTGCGAAAACTGGAGTCAAGGCGCGATGGCGGAGAATCTTTCTTGAAAAAAGGTTGCCTAATAGGGTTCATTTTGATGGTCGTGCTGGCGCTGTACGCCTGGTGGCAAATTGGTGAGCCGGGAAGACGGGCTAGGCAGGTGCACCAGCAAATTCATCCGGGCATAAGCTATCAAGATGTCGAGGGTCTGCTGACAGGCCGGTACTATTGCTTCTATGAGGTGGCCGCAGAGGGTGCTTGGAAGGGGATTTCGAGAGACGAGTTTGCCGATGTGAAGAAGCTTCAAAGCGACAGGAAACCAGTTCAGCGGCGGCTTAACCTAACTTTCATGGGTACGTCACCGGGACGGGTTTCATTCTTCGTTCAAATTGACGGCAATGGAAAAGTCTCTGAAGTGATGGCCCCCCGAGGCTGGGACTAATAGATTGAGTAGGGACCGAGTGGGCTTTGTAAATGAACGATTCTCTCACAACGCAAACCGATTTGGCATAACTGCTTACGACCTCGTTCGAATATTCTGACCATACGGGTTCACACTAACGCGAAAACGGGCGTGCCGTCTTTCTTGGTCTCGGCGACAATAGCCTCGACACTGTCTGCGGGAATGCCCAATTCGGCCCATAGCCCCCGATTGACCAAATATCCCATCAATTCTTCGGAATGGCCCTCGTCCTCGAGCACCTCGGCGACGACCTCCGATGCGCGGACCGTTTCGGCCAGAAGCCGGGCTTCGGGCGTGGCGCGATCGGGCTGGTTGTGCCATGTCACCGCCTGCACGAGGAGCGGAGGGATATTCCACTCGTTCAGAAGATATCCGCCGATTTCTCCGTGGTCGATCCCAAGAACGTCTCGTTCAGCGTCGGCGTTTTCGGCGCCCGCCGACGCGGAGGCCGCATGGAGCCGCACGTAAGCGTCTGGGAAATACTGGTCGAGGATGAGCAGGCCCAAGTCGTGAAGGAGGCCGGCCATGTAAGCCTCTTCCTCGATGAAGAACCCAAACTTCGTCGTCGTGCGGGCGATGACGCGTCCAGCCACGGCGGTTCTCAAGCTGCGCCGCCAGAAGTGTTGTGGGTTCAAATGAGGTCCCATGTTCTTGAACGTTTGGATGAGGGCGGCCGCCGACACCAAGCGGCCGACTTCCCTGAGTCCGAGGCGCACGATCGCGTCTCGAACGGACACGATGGTACCCGACAGGCTGCTGTAGAACACAACGGAGTTGGCCCCGCGAAGAATCCCTCCGGCAATACCGGGATCCTCTTCGATGACCACGGCAATTTCGGCGACTCCCGCGTAGTCGCTTTGCAGCAGTCTCTCGATTTCGAAGATGATGGAAGGCAACGTGGGCAGGTCTTCGACCATGGAGAGTTTCGCTATCAGTTCGTCTCGAAATGTGCTCATGCTCGCCTTACTGCGGGCGCCGATGCCATGCGGGCTCCGCGTGCCTTCGCCGTGTGCGTGAAAGCGCCGCTGCTTTCTTCGCAATTATACAAGAGAAACCTTGTCGGCGGCCACCATCGTCGTTGCGATTTCAGGATGGGCTGTTCGACGTTTTCTCGGACTTCGGACTTGCGAGATTGTCCTGTCCCGTAAACTTATGGCACAATGAGAATGCGTGATTCGACTGGGAGAGGAGGAATTTACAGTGAAGCCGGGTGTTCTTCCAACATCATTGTCCGTGTCGCGAGTGATAATCTGGGTACTCGTGTTGTTCGGGGCAATGGACTGCGGGTGGGCGGCGAGTTACATTGCGGTGAACGAAACTTCGCCGACGATGTATATCGAACCGTTGAGCGATCTGCCGAACAGCGGCAATCCGACAGGTTGGGTGGCGCTGGGCTACGACACCTCGCAGGACAACGGCAAGGGGGATCTGGGCAACGGGGACCACAGCGGGAACTGGCAGGCGGGCATTCATGGCGTCGGATACGGCGATAGCGACGATCAAACTTCCATAGTGAACGATGTAAGCGTCTACTCGGTCTATACACGTTCGACGTTTTCGGTTGCGAACGCCGGTGCGATCCAGGCGATGACGTTGGAGGTGGACTACGACGACGCGTACGTGATGTGGCTGAACGGGACGGAAATTGCACGAAGCGCGGGGGCCACCACGGCGATTCCACACTGGAATTCGCTGTCGACGGTCAGCCACGAGGTGGTTTACGGCTGGGGCGTGCCCATCGATTTGACGGCCTACGTGTCGGCATTGCACACCGGCACGAACGTACTCGCGATCGGCTGCTGGAACGTCACGGCGAACAGCACCGACATGACGTTGCGTCCGCGGCTTACGCTGTACGATGCACCTGTGACTCCGGAGCCGTTGCACGTGTATCTCACGTGGCAAGGCGACACGAGCACGACGATGACGGTCAATTACCAAACGGGCGCCGTGGCGGGCAACAGCCGCGTCTACTACGACACGGTGCCGCATAACGGCGATCTGGGCAGTTATGCCGTTCAAACCAGCGGCGCGGCCCATACGATTCCCGGACTGAATACCTATACGCAACGCAACGTCCATGTCGTCCAATTGACCGGCCTGACGGGCGGCCAAACGTACTATTTCGTCGCGGGCGACCCTGCCGTGGCGGTTTCGCGCGAGATGAAGTTTCGGACGATTCCCAGCGGCGACGCAGAAATCCGCTTCTTCGTCGGCGGAGACATCGACATCATCAACCCGGCGGTCGTGGCGAGTCTTCACCGGCAGGGGGCGATGCGCTATGCCATGTTCGGTCTGATGACGGGCGATTTAGCCATCGACAACGGCCTCTTGAGCAACTGGGCGCGTTGGGACACGTGGCTCGATTTGTGGGAAGACAATGCGGTAACGCCGGACGGCTGCCAGGTGCCGATGGTGCTGGCCACGGGCAACCACGAAGTCGACGGCGGATTCGGCCAGACCATCGATAAGGCGCCTTTCTATTTCGGTTACTTCGCGCAGGAGCCGGGGCTCGCTCACTTCGCGCGGCGCTTCGGAAACAACCTGGATTTGATCGTTTTGAACAGCGGCCACGTCGAGACGGTTGCCAGCCAAGTGAGCTGGCTCTCGTCAGAACTCTCCTCGGCCGCCAGCATGCCGTACCGGTTCGCGACGTACCATGTCCCCTGCTATCCGAGCGACCGGGCGTTGACAGACACGAATATTATCGACGTGCGGACCAACTGGCTACCGGTCTTCGATCAGTACGGTCTTTCCGCCGCGTTTGAAGGCCACGATCACGCGGAGAAACGGACGATGCCCATCAAGGGCGATGCGCCGAACCGCGACGGTACGGTCTATTTCGGCGACGGCTATGCAACACAAGGGCTTCGCCCCGGCGTACAAATGGGCGCCCCTTACCTCGAACATCTCGAATCGAAATACCACTTGTGGTTTGTCGACGTGCCCTCTTCGTGCGTGCCGGGAGCATCGCCGACGTTTACCGCTATCGACGAAAACGGCGTCGCATTCGACACGTATACGAAGAAGACGCCGGGCACGCCGGCGACTATCGTACCGACGGGATCCACATGGAAATACCTTGTGACGGCGACGGATCCGGGCACCACATGGAAAGACACAGCCTTCATTGATTCCGCGTGGCCGTCGGGGCCTGCTCAATTGGGCTACGGCGATGGAGACGAGGCGACAGTCGTCGGCTATGGGCCGGACCCGAACAACAAGTATCCCACCACGTATTTCCGGAAGAGTTTCACGGTTGCGGATCGGACGCTCTACAGCGGCCTTCGCTTCCGCATCCTACGCGACGACGGCGCGGTCGTTTATCTCAACGGTGTCGAGGTCTTTCGTAGCGGTATGCCCACCGGTGCCATTGCGTACGCAACCCTGTCTAATATTACCGTGAGTGGTACGGACGAAACGACGTTCTTTCTCTCACCGGCTGACACGCTCAATTACCTCACCAACGGCACCAACGTGCTGGCCGTTGAGATTCACCAAGTCAACACGGCAACAAGTACAGACATCAGTTTCGATCTGGAATTGCAGGGATATCCCGGATCGATCACGTCGTTGCTTCCGACGGGATCCATGTGGAAATATCTGGTCACGGCGACCGATCCGGGAAGCACGTGGAAGACTCCCGGCTTCGCCGACGGTGCGTGGCCTTCGGGCCTGGCGCAATTGGGTTACGGTGATAGCGACGAGGCAACGGTTCTCACGTGGGGAACGGATTCGGCCAACAAGTATCCCACCACGTATTTTCGGACCACGTTCAACGTGGCTGACAAGAACCGCTATCGCGCGTTTGGATTGCGGCTGCTGCACGACGACGGCGCGGTCGTCTATCTTAACGGTGCAGAGGTCTTTCGCGCCACCATGGCCACGGGTATTCCGGTGTACACGACATGGGCCACCGTGGCCATTGCCGGGGTGGATGAAACGACGTTTTTCCCGTCGCCGATTTTGAGCAGTTACCTCGTAAACGGGACGAACACGCTGGCCGTCGAAATCCATCAGAACGTCGGCAATTCTTCGGATATCAGTCTCGACCTCGAACTGCTGGGGATTACCGGCAAGAACACGATTACAGCTGCGGCAGGTACGGGCGGCGCCATCGCTCCAAACGGGGTCGTTGCCGTGGACGATGGCGGCTCGCAGGTGTTCAATATCACGCCGTCCTTGGGCTATCACGTCGCGGATGTACAGGTCGGTTGCACTTCCGTGGGTGCGGTTTCGAGCTACGCGTTCACCGGCGTCACCGGGCCGAACACCATTGCGGCATCATTTGCGCTCGATACGTACACCGTCTCCGGGACGGTAACCGCCGGCGGGCTGCCGCTCGAGGGCGTGACGCTGAACGGGCTGCCCGGCAATCCCGTGACGAATGCGAGCGGCGTATATACCGCGTTCGTGAACTACGGTTGGTCAGGTTCGGCGACGCCGAGTTTGACGGGCTACAACTTCACGCCGCCCAGCCGCACCTACACCGGCGTGGCTGGCGATCAACCCGCGCAAGACTACGTGGCCGCGTTGAACACCTATACGATCACGGGGTCGGTGAAGGTTGGGGGCGACGCGCTGGTGGGTGTGACGATCAGTGGGCTGCCGGGCAATCCGGTGACGAATGCAAGCGGCGTGTATACGGCGTTCGTGACTTATGGGTGGTCCGGCACGGCTACGCCAGCTCTGACGGGCTATACGTTTGTCCCTGCGAATCGTACTTATGCGAATGTAACCGCCGACCAGTCCACACAGGATTACGCGGCGACATTGAATACATACTCGATTTCCGGCACGGTGATGGCCAGCGGGGTTCCGCTGGCGGGCGTGACGATCAACGGTCTACCTGGAACCCCCGTGACGAATGCGAGCGGCGTGTATACGGCGACCGTGACCTATGGTTGGTCGGGTACGGCCACGCCAATCATCACCGGTTACGCGTTTGCCCCAGCGAGTCTCAGTTACGCCGACATATCCAGCGATCAATCCGCGCAGGACTATTCCGCGACACCTAATCCGTACGCAATTTCCGGCACGGTGCTCTTGAGCGGCCTTCCACTCGCGGGCGTAACGTTGAACGGTCTGCCCGGAAACCCCGTAACGAATGCCAGTGGCGTGTACACCGCGACCGTTGGATACGGATGGTCCGGCGTGGTTTCGCCGAGTCTGACAGGCCACGCGTTCGTGCCGGCGAGCCGCACGTACTCGTCCGTAGCCGGAGACGTGTCTGGACAGGATTACACAGCTACGCTGAGCGCATACACGATTTCTGGCACCGTGACCCGAGGCGGGTCTCCGCTGCCGGGCGTGACGTTGAACGGCTTGCCGGGCAGTCCCGTGACCAATTCGAGCGGGGTATATACGGCGTTCGTAACCTACGGTTGGTCGGGTTCGGCTACACCGACGCTAACGGGGTACACGTTTACCCTTGCGAATCGTACCTATACGAACGTAAGCGGGAACCAGTCCGGCCAAGACTTCGCAGCGACGCTGAACTCGTACACGATAACCGGCACGATAGCGGTGGGTAGTACTCCGCTCGCGGGCGTGACACTCAACGGCTTGCCCGGCGCTTCCGTTACCAATGCCAGCGGCGTGTATGTGTCAACGATCATTCATGGGTGGTCCGGCACAGCCACGCCGACGCGTGCCGGCTATACGTTTGAACCTGTGAATCGCACGTATACGAACGCGAGCGGTAACCAGACTGGGCAGGATTACACCGCAACGTTGAACACGTACACCATTTCCGGAACGGTTACCGTAAGCGGTTCTCCGCTGGCCAACGTAACGATGAACGGCCTGCCGGGAAGTCCTGTCACGGATCCTGGCGGCCTGTATAGCGCGACGGTCGATTATGGGTGGTCGGGCACAGCAACGCCCAGTCAAATTGGTTACACGTTCATTCCCGATAACCGGTCGTACGCGAGCGTCGCGAACAGCGCAACGGGACAAGATTACGCCACGATAGTTATTACCTATCCGATCGCGGCCAGCGCGGGTCCCGGCGGCAGCATCGCCCCGAACGGGACGGTGCCCGTCAATTACAGCGGCAGCCAGGTCTTTGCCGTCACGGCGGACCCGGGCTACCATGTTCTGGATGTGCTCGTCGACGGGTCGTCCGTGGGTGCGCAGGCGAGTTACCAGTTCGACGACGTGCTCGGGCCGCACACGATCGCCGCGTCGTTCGAGATCGACCCACCCGATCCCCTTGCGATTGCCACGCAGCCCGCGCCGAACATCGAGCTTGCCGAAGGGGCTTCGATCGATCTGGTGGTTAGCGTTACCGGTGGCTTGGGTACGATTCATTACCATTGGTACAAGGAAGACGCGCAGCACGTACGCACGGACGCGGGCGGCGATTCGCCTACACTGTCGCTCGCCGAGGTCAGTGTCGCCGATGAAGGCACGTACACCTGCGAGATTTCCGATGACCTGACGACCCTATGGACTACGGGCACGGTCGTTACGCTCCAAACGGCTCTACCGCTGAGAGTATTCGTCATCGGGCTTCTGATGTTTGTTGCCACGTTGAGCGCCGGTGTGTATTTCCAATTGCGGCGTGTGGCGAGACTGTGATGGCTTCTCTGGCGGAACGCGAGTAAACCCGCGTATGGTCAAGCAACTCATCCATGGTCCAAGCTGAGGCGAATGAGGCACTTGACTGCGGGAACCCGCCTGGGGGTAGGCTGATTGAGCTTAAGGTGTCTCGGCCTCACCGGCCTTCGCTACCGTCCCCACCCCAGCAATCGCTCAATCGCCAGTCGCTGCTTTCTTGCGTCGAGTCGCGTAAACGGTCATAAATGCCCATCGCCACCCAACCCTCGGAAAAGGTTCGTTCATCCCTACAATTCGTTTTACCGCTTTTCTTCTATCTGGTATTTGTGGCCGCAAATCGTATCGAAACAAATTCGTTCAGCGCAGTCGGAAACGTCATGTTCTGCGCGGGCGTCAACTGGTTGCGCGGCGCTCATATCCGTGATTGTAACCTTTTCAGTTGGCCACGGGCTGGCCAAGACACATACCTGTCCCGCGAGCGAAGTCACGGTGATAACCCGCACGCTTTTGTTTGTCCGTTCTGCAGCAACCACAAAACCGCCTTGCGCGCCAAGATTCTCGAATCCACCTTCAAAATCGGGCGCGACGGCAGGGAAGACGCGGATGACTCCTGTGTAAGATTGGAGTAGGTTCTCCAATGCGATACCGTCGGCCGGTTCGAAGATTCCCAAGCGTCTTCGGACGCCTTTCAGATACCCGCGATGCGGTTCCCAAACATTGATGAGGCGGAGGGTCCGTTCGGCCATCACCCGTTGATCGGTCTGCGAATCAAGCCCGATATCGTCGCCCCAGAATATCGCGGACAAAGGGACCGGGATGTTGTATTCCATAGGCTGGGCGCCTGCCACATCAACGAAGATGCGGCCTTCGGGGGTATTAACATTGGGATACGGCGGCAGCTTTCCGGCGATGTCCCGCCAACAGTCGGCTTCCGCCGGGTCGGCGCCTATCAAGGCCGCCGCTGCGGCCGAGGCCCGCAGAAGGTAGCGGATTAGCGTAATGGACGATTGCGAGTCCCTGTTGAATTGGAGATCCTTTGTAATGCCACGATGCTCAGGCGAAACTGTTGGAAAAACATGGTACAAGCCGTCTTCACCGCGTTTGAGAAAATCGGCGTAAAACCGTGCCCCCTCGCGCAAAACAGGATAGGCCGTGTCACGAAGGAAATCCATGTCCCATGAATACAGAAAGCGAAGCCAGAACGGCTTCGCAAGAAGCGCTGTAATCTCCATGCTCTGTTCCCACGTGACGTGCGTGTGGATGATGGTGGACGCCTTGAGCGGGTAATGGACCAGTGGGTACATCGCCCCTGAGCAGCCATATACCTCACGTGCGTTGGCTTGGGCCATGGGCAGCAGTGCCCGTATCATCACGAAGTAAGACGTGAGCAGGTCGAATTGGCGCTGCATACAGAGGTTTGTGGCCTCAATTTCGTTGAAGTGAAAATCGGCATGCCACATGGACGAGTCTTGGACACAGAATTTCGTGCTGTCCACTGAACACAATGCCACGTCGCCAAAATAGCCGTATGGCCGGGCACGGTAGGGCAAACCACCCCACGTAGCGTCGATTCTTAGCTGACCGTCGCCCGACCATGCCCGGGCATGCGGTTGCCTGTCATAGGCATCCAATTGCTGTTGGTGTTCTGTCCAGAGCGCATCCGGACCCAGCGTTGCGGCTACCGCCAGGAGATCTTTTGCGCATGCCAAATTGGTTGTTTGGCGGACCTGCGATTCCTGGGTCGTGACCACAGTCGCGTAGATGTGAAACGGCCCAGTGAACGTCTGTGGGCGTCCTGTGACGGCCGAGCCGGCGGCTTCATTGATGGGCGTGAAGCGCTTGGTAACGCCGTGACTGAGTCGGCCCTCCTTCTCGGTAAGCAATGGCGTGCCGAGGCCCGTGGCACCTTGAACGGCTTCGGCCACAGTTGGCGGCCCAACAATGCGCCCCGCCAACAAGCTCGCAAATCCGTCCGGAAATGTGGGATCTTTTCCAAAATCCTGTTCGACCCAGAGTACCTCATGGTCGACACCGGCCTTTGGCATGGGGAGTTGTTCAAAATCCATCGGTGACTTCCCGCCACCAATGGTCGGGTGCAGTTCCCCTCCCGGGACAATCGTGTCTCGATGACGGTACAAGCGGATGAGCACGTCCCCGTCTTCAAGCGCGGTTCCCTCGCCGGTAATGACAATGAGGTTCCGCACGGCACTTACAAATAGGCGCAATTCGAGTTTCTTTGGCCCATTTGTGGCGGTCAGACGTATCTGGCGTGCTTGCGCGTCCACCTCCAACTTCCCGCCTGATTTCAGAAAGCCGAGTTTAAGACTCAGTTGGCCCATAGGTTTTGGGCATGGAAAATCATGTGAATTGTAGCCGGTATAGTACGCGGCCGCGTTGAGAATGCTGGAATCGCCCGCCCGGGCCTTGTCCATTATCTGCTGAAGTGTCAGCACGGATTCCGTGGGTTGCGGATTTCGCCGGTCCCACACGTCGCTCTTGCCCACGCTCAGCGTCGGTGATGCATCCGGCCCCCATAGGATCACCCCCAAGTCGTCATTGCATAACCGGTACGTTCCAGGCTCCTGTCCCAGGACGGACCCTGTCACTTCGGCAGCAACAGTCGATGCGGCGGACATCAGCACAACAACATCAGCGGAAACAAGGAAGATTAGCGACAACATTTTGTTCATAGTGATGACATTTCCCATCTGTAAACCCTTGACTGAAGCGCCCAGTCTCGGCGTCATTCGAATCCGAACCGCCGTGTTGTGAAGTCCACCATTCACTGACGTGGTAGTAGACGCTTGAGGACTTTGCCTGTTGCCCCAACCGGGAGCGCATCCACAAATTCCACGTAGCGCGGATACGCGTATGCGGCAACCTTTTCTCGCGCCCAGGCAATCAGTTCTTCTTCGGTACAGCGGACGCCGCCTTTCAAGACGGCGTATGCTTTGACCTCTTCGCCATAGCGTTCGTCGGAGATGCCGATTACGGCACAGTTGGCGATGGCGGGATGGGTGAGAAGGACGTTCTCGACTTGGGCGGAGTAGACTTTGTAGCCCCCGCGGTTGATCATATCTTTGCAGCGCCCGGCCAAGTACAGGCAGCCATCGGACTCCTGTCGGCCAAGGTCGCCCGTGTGAAACCATCCGCCTGCGAAGGCCTGCCGCGTCGCTTCCTCGTTGTTGTAGTAATGTTTCATTCGAGTGGGACTGCGAACGACAATCTCACCCACGTCGCCGGACGTCACGTCGTTCATGGACTCGTCAACCAGGCGGATTTGAATACCGCCTATGGGGCGGCCGATCGCGCCGGCGGTATCGCTGGCGGCGTACTTGTCTACGGTGGCGAGTATCACCTCTGCGGCGCCGTAGCCGATGCGGATGTCGACGCCGAGGCGCTCTTCGAAGAACTGATGCACCGTCGGCAATAGCGTCGCCCCGCCCGAAATGCACAGCCGCCAGTGACGCGCTATTTGTTCCAGGTGGACCCCCGACGGTTCGACGGCATCATAGAGCCGGTGGAGCATGGGACCTACAGCGTGAAACACTGTGACGTGTTCGCGCTCCATCGCGCGCCATACTTCTTCAGGGCTGAAGCGGGGCACAATGACGATGGTGGAGCCGGTCAAGAATGTTGTGAGCAGAATCGAGCAACGGAAGGCGCCGAACAGGGGGACTGCGGAGAGTCCCACATCCTCGTGCAGGATGCCGTGCTCATGGCGCACAAGCACGGCGCTCAAGTATTCGCTGGCGTGCGAGTGTTCCGCGCCTTTGGGCGTCCCCGTCGTACCCGATGTGAACGTGATCGAGCAACTGGCGTCATTGGACAGATCCAGCGACTCGAAGACTTCCGGCTGCCCGCGGTACAGGTCGTGCCATGAGCGACAGTCCGGCAACACGGCCAGTCCGCGCGGATCGTCGGGGATCGCCCAGAACTCCTTGCAGCCGGGCGTATCGCGAAACGCCTCGAACCCATGCCGGCCAAGAGGCGAGTCGGGCGTTCCCTCGTAACACAGGTACGCCTTTGCCTCGGAATCCCGGAGTTGTTGTGCTATTTCGTCTTGCTTGAGCAAGTGATTGAGCGGTACAGCCACTGCGCCGGTCTTGAGTATGGCAAAGTACGAAATTGCAAACTCACTTCGTGATGGACAGGTCAGCGCAACTTTGTCGCCGGGCTTCACGCCCAGGCTTACGAGTCCGTGGGCGAGTTGGCTCACGCGTCGGTCCAGTTCCACATAGGTCAGGCGGATCGTGCCGCAAATCACGGCGGTCCGATCGGGATAATATTGGGCTGAGCTTTCTATCAATGTCGCGACGTTCATCGAGCACTTCCTCTATCGCCAGAACGAAAAACTTTTGTACAACCAGTCTGTATCAGGTCTGTTGACATATTTTACTCGCGCGCCTCGAGCATTTCCATGAAAGGTCGATTCGGGCGTTGACGTGCTCGGCGGCGCGCGCGGACCGGGAAAAAGACTTGCATCCCACAGATCGTTATGGCAAGCTAATGACGCCGGACGAAACGGAGATGGGCTGTTCTTGCAAAGAGGCCGGAACGGATGGGCGTAGCGGGCGGCACGGCGATAGGTTTTCCGGCCATTATCCCTGCGCCGCCCTTGGGCTCGATGGAACGGTCGCGACGAAGCGGACGGAAGCGGACCCCATGTTGATTCGGCTCGATCTTAAGAAAGTGAATGTGGCTTGGCGGATAGCAAGCGCCGATAGAGATGAGACCGATGCAGAGGAACTCCCGGACGTTGTCGACAACCTTTCAGGCGCGAACAACAATGTGGCCGATGTACAGTTCTGATTAACCCGCAATTACAAACTACAATACCTAATTATTGATGTATTTGTGTGGGGGCGCAATCCCAGGATGGCGAGCCATACCAAGAAATGGACGTTGGAACGTACCGGAGTGGTGCTGAAAGGAAGCGCAATGAAGATCGCAGGGAATACATTTTTAGTAACGGGCGGCAGTTCGGGACTGGGCGAGGCGACAGCGCGCGCCCTTGTTGACGCCGGCGGGAATGTCGTCGTCGCCGACATCGACGCCGAGAAGGGCGAAGCCGTCGCAAAGGAACTGGGCGCCGCCGCTCGATATGTCTGCTGCAATGTGACGGATGAGAGCGCTGTGCAGGCCGCAATCGCCTTGGCTGTGGAATGTTTCGGCGGCTTGCAGGGGCTAGTGGGCTGCGCGGGCGTTCCGCTGGTCCAGCGAGTCGTCGGTCGGAGAGGTCCTCATTCCCTGGCCGATTTTGCCATGGTGATTCAGGTCAATCTCATTGGCACGTTCAATGTCCTTCGATTGGCGGCCGCTGCCATGAGCCGACAGGAACCCACCGAGACCGGCGAACGAGGCGTGATCGTAAACACGTCGTCCACCGGGGCCTTCGAGGGCCAGATCGGACAGGCGGCCGATGCGGCGGCCAAGGGCGGCATCAACAGTATGACCCTTCCGATTGCGCGGGAATTGGGCAGCCTTGGCATTCGTGTAGTCACAATAGCGCCGGGCATGTTCGACACCCCGATGATGAGCCTGCTGCCGCCGGAATTTCGCGGCATACTGACGGCCCAGGTGCCTTTCCCTTCGCGGTTCGGCGCCCCTTCCGAGTTTGCCGCTCTGGCGCGGCACATTATCGAGAATGAAATGATCAACGGTGAAGTGATCCGCCTCGATGGCGCCCAGCGGATGGGCCCGAAAATCTAGGGCGCATCGCGGCTAACGTGGCAAGAGATACTTGAGGACCTTTCCGGTGGGGCCTACCGGCAGGTCTTGGGAAAACTCGATATGGCGCGGGTAGGCATAGGCCGCGATTTTTTGCCGTGCCCATGCGATCAGTTCTTCTGCCGTACACTGATGGCCATCTCGCAACTGAACGAAGGCCTTTATCTCTTCGCCGAAGCGGTCGTCGGGAATTCCCACGACCGCGACACGCGCAATGGCGGGATGCGCCGACAACGCACTTTCGACCTGTGCCGGAAAAACTTTCATCCCCTTGCGGTTGATCATGTCCTTGAGGCGTCCCACGAGGTAGAGGTTGCCCTGCACATCGCGCTTTCCCAAATCCCCCATGCGAAACCAGCCGTTGGACATGGCCTCGTGCGTCCACCCGGGATGAGCGCAATACCCCTTCATCAGGGTCGATGTCCTGACTAGAATCTCGCCCGCCTCTCCCACCGGCACGTCGTTCATCCGCTCGTCGACGATGCGTACTTGAACGCCTTTGAAGAGGCGGCCAATGCAATCGTCCGCGCCTTCCGAGGCTTCCCGGATCAACGAGACGCCATGCAGTTCCGTCGAACCATATATCGAGAGGATGTCGAGGCCAAACCGGTTTCGGAAGAAGTTGTGCAGATCGGTTGGGATTCTGAAGCCGCCTGAAATGCACAGGCGCCAATGCTGCGCGATTCCGTCGAAATCGACGCTGGCGCGGTCCATGGCATCATACAGGAAACGGAAAGCCGCCCCGGATACGATGAGTACCGTTACCTTTTCTCGTTCGACAATGCGCCAGATGTCCTCGGAAACAAATCGAGGCACAACAATCACGGTTGCCCTTGCCAGGCACGTCAAATGCAGCGCAGTCGTCTTCCACAGCGTGAAGAGCGGCACCGTCAGGAGGAAAACATCATCGGGCGTGACCTTGTAGTCGTGCTGCATCATGTAGGGAACAAGTCCTTCGACGGCGTGCGAGTGTTCGACGCCCTTGGCGCGGCCGGTTGTCCCGGAGGTAAACGTGATGCAGCACGTGGCATCCGAAGACAGATCCACCGAATCAAAGTTGTCCGCCTGCCCCTCCATCAAATCGCACCATGAACGGCAGCCCGAAAGCAGCGTCAATCCGTCCGGCGTCGCGGGGATGGCCCAGAAATGTTCGCAGGCCGGTGTCGCCCGAAAGGCCGCAAACGCCTCCTGTCCCATGGGGAATTCCGCGCTTCCCTCGAAGGCCAAGTAGATTTTTGCACTGCAGTCGGCAAGTTGCTGCGCAATCTCGTCCTTTCTCAGCAGAACATTGAGCGTGGCGGCGGCCGCTCCAACTTTGAGAATGGCATAGTACGCGACCGCGAATTCGATGCTCGATGGGCATGTGAGCGCAATCCTGTCGCCAACCTCGATTCCGGCGGCGACGAACCCGTTGGCCAAACGATTCGCAAGGCGGTTCAGTGCATCGAACGTCATTCTTCTTTCGCCGTCAATCAAGAAGACGCGGTCGGGATGCTCGCGGGCAGCAGTTTCCAAAAAGGTTGCAGCGTTCATTTCAGCGTCTCCAGCATGACCGGTTCATCCAATCGCTTCCGTCGCGACATACGCATCGTCCATGCGCCTGAGCGTTATGCTGTGGCCGTTAAATAGCGTTGGGCATTTATAACAACACTCCATGGGCAGTTCGAGGAGCATTTGCGCGCGTGCCTTGGCAAAATACGCTCCCTCCCAAATCGCCTTGAGCGACGCATTCGCCAAGTTCGGCGCATGACGGTTCCAATCCATGGTGCAGGGCGCCACGCCGCCTTGTGCGAAGACGGAAACGGCATACCAGGGAGCATAACAACAGGCAAGTTCCAACATTCGAGGCGGCGGTTTGGAACTCGCCCACGGGTCATGGAGAAAGATAGGTTCCCAAGGGCTGCGCACCAGGTGATCGAAATCGGTCTCGATGCCCAATTCGAGGCCCCGTCGTTTCGCGCGGTCGACAAGGCCGGGAAGCTCCTTGTGCTGTTCGCGCGTGACCAGATTCTCCAGTCCGAAGGAAACACACGTCAAATCCGCCAGGACGCTGTCACACCCCAGGCGTTGCGCCAATTCGACGATGCCTTGCAGCGCGTCGTGGTTGTGGCGCATCAGGGTCGTGGAAAACTGGAGTCGCGGCCATGCACTGTTCATTTTGCGGCGTAGTTCCGCACAGCGTGCGACGGCTGAAGTCGAGGCGTCGAACGCACCGACGCCACGGAGCGCGTCATGGACCTCCGCCGTGGCCCCGTCGATACTGACGGTGAGATTGTCCCAACCAATCTCGATGAGCGTTCGCATGTGCGCGGGTTCGAGCAAGGTCCCATTCGTGACTAGTCTGCCGTTCATGCCGTGGCTGCGGATACGCTCGCACATCTGCATCACCAGAGACGCACGCAACAGTGGCTCTCCCCCACCCTGAATGATCCAGTCGCGACACCCGAGCGCAGCGCATTCATCCACGAGTTCGAGCAGGCGTGCATCGGACAACTCGCCGCTCGTGTCGTTACGGAAATAGCGTTGCCAGCACATGACGCAACTCAGGTTGCACCGGTTAGTCGGGAATACCGACACGCACCAAGGTCCGGGCGTTTCGCCGCGCTCCCAGCGTTGCAGCCGGTTCAATAGCGTGTCGTTATCGAATGCCATCAACCATCTCCTTCGCGCGGGTCGTGGCTTCCAGAAGAACGCCATATTCTTCGCAGTGCATCCTCAATCGAAGATCGCTCCGTTCAGATAGGCATCGTCCATAATCCGCATGGATGGGCTGCGAGCATCAAGAATGGACGGGCACATGTGGCAGCAGTCCAAAGGCTTTTCTCCCGCCATTTGCTCGCGTAGCATCCCGAAGTAAGGGCCTTCCCAAATCTCCTTCAGCGAAGCATCCGTAACGCTCGGCGCGTCTTCCTGCCAATTCATGGAACACTGCGCCACACGACCGTCTGCAAAAACCGCGACCGAATACCACGGACAGAGGCAAGGGACGTGCGCCATGCCAGACGGCGGCACTTCGGTGCTGGCCCAGACTTTACGGAGATAAATGGAGCCCCACGGGTTGCGGGTTATGTGATCGTAATCCATTTCAATCCCCAGTTCCCGGCCACGTTGTTTGGCCTGCTCGATGATGCCGGGAAGCGCCTTATGCTGCTCGCGCGATATCAGATGTTCGAGGCCGAAATGCACAACCGTCAACCCGGCCTGGACGCTGTCACAGCCCAACCGATGGGCCAGTTCAACCATGGCGGGGAGGACGTCATGGTTGTGGCGGGTCACTGTTGTAAGCAATTGCAGGCGGGGTCGCGTCGCGTTCATTTCACGGCGCAATGCCGCGCACTGCGCGACGGCCGACGTCGTCGCCTTGAACGAGCCCGCGCCTCGAAGTAAGTCGTTGATTTCCGGATTAGGCCCATCGACGCTACAGGTAATGGAATCCCAGCCCACCTCGATAAGCTTGCGCATGTGTTCCGGTTTGAGCAAGGTCGCGTTGGTAATCAGTTTCCCGTTCATGCCGTGGGCACGAATCCGTTCGCATAATTGCAGTATGAGGGGCGCACGCAACAGAGGCTCGCCGCCGCCCTGAATGAGCCAGTCGCGGCAGCCGAGCGCGGCGGCTTCGTCCACCAGTTCCAATAGCCGGGCGTCGGACAGTTCCTTGTGCGGGTCACTGCGGCGGTCGTAGGGTATCTCGTGCGTGGGCAGAACCGGGAGTCCCCGGGTCGGCTTGTGGAATCGCCAGCACATAATGCAGCGCAGGTTGCACCGGTTGGTGGGAAACAGCATCATGTTCCACGGCCCGGGCGTCTCGCCACGCTCCCAACGGCGCAACCGGTTCGGAAGCGTGTCTCTCTCAAGCGTCATCATCCATCTCCTCGAACGGTGTCTGTGTCTCGCCGGACGCGTGCCACATAGACGCGATGCGGGCTAGAGTTGCGCGCAGATCATTCCCCACAGACTCGAAGCCGGCCACGATCCTCCGAATTTCTCGAACGATACGTGCCCGTCCATCCACAGGGTATTCGTCCCGCCGGGAACGTGGTTGAAGTCCTCGACCCGTGTGGATACGAGATCCTGCATGATGAAAAGCTCGCTCTGGGCCATCGCGGTCGACGCGGGATTGTTGATATCCGTGACGAAGAACCGCTCGATGCCTTCCCGTGTCCGGTAGAAGGTATATTTTGTACCACTCACTGTATCCGTATATGATAAATCTATATCGTAGTCATATATTCCTGGCGCCGTTCCGTTTGTGGTGTCCGTTGCTACTTTTCCCACAAGCGCGCCCATTGCACTCTGCCAGTTCATGTTCAAGTACCCGTTGGTCATCGCCCATCGAAGGTCGTGTTTGGCCAGTTCGGGGTCGTTCTCGTCTTTGCCGGCGACGCTCGACGGCCGGGTCTGGTTCATTCCGATGGTGCTCGCCCACGGGTTATACCAATAGGATTCAAGATAGAGCGCACAGGGGTCGACCTGCTTTGCCGACGTATCGAGATTGCGGAAAAAAAGCCCTTCTTTGTAGACGCGGGTGTTCGCCTCGGCGTCCGATGGGCAGATCAGAATATTGATATCGGTGAGGTATTCCGGGTAGATCGCCTTCCCGTCGGGGGCCCATATCGATTGGGCATGGCCGCCCAGCCACGGATTCGGTTCGTAGGGATTTCGGTAGCAGCACTCGCAATAATCATGGAAATTGTTGTGCCAGTCGATCTTGTGCGACGTCCGAATAGGAAGAGGGGGATACAACTGGTTCGGCGACTCGCCCGCGTACATCTTGAACACGATTCCCATCTGTTTAAGATTGTTCGCGCAACTCGAACGGCGCGCGGATTCGCGTGCCCTCGCGAGGGCGGGTAACAAAATGGCCGCGAGGATACCGATGATAGCGATTACCACGAGCAACTCAATGAGCGTAAAGCCTTTGTGTCTCACCGCATGTCTCCTTTATTGGGACTTGCGGGAGAGCCGCTGACGCAGCCAACGCATTTTTAACTCGGTAATGCGCTATGAATTCAGAAATGCCCGAAAAACGTACGCCTGCAAACTCACCCACAAAACCCTGTTTCCAGGTTTAGGGCGGGGCGCCCACGCGCCCTCCGCTTACAAGCACAAGAGGAGCTTAGCACAGGATAGCCGTTTTGTCAACGCATACGATTTTTCGGAGCGCGGCTCTCTCAGTGCCTCGAAAGCACGCCGGACTCGATGGGCACCCGTTTGTTGAACCAGCGCCGGATCCACAGATCGCGCGTACAGTAGTCTCCAACATATAGCAGATGCATCGGTAAGGTGCGCCGCGCCCGCGTGTCCCGAATGATGCGGGCGACCCGGCGGGGGTTCATATAAAACTTCCGATAGCCCCGGTCCGCGAACCGGAAAAAGACGTCGTCCGGGACGGTCGACAGATTCGACACGGCATCGAAGGTGAAGTAGCTGAAACTGTCGCCATAGTTCATGTTCTTGACGCGCTCCGGCATCTCCTGCGTGGCCTGACGGTACAGTTCCGTACCCGGAAACGGTGTCACATAGAAGAAGAACGCCGCATGAAGCTTCGAGGCGCACACGGTGTCCACGGTCAACTGCATCTCGGCTTGTGACTCGCCGGGGAAACCGATCATGGCGAATCCCGTGGCGAGGATCCCACGGCGCACGGCCATCTCGACGCCTTGAAGGAACCGGGGGATATTGAGATGTTTGTCGATCTGTTTCTGGATGCGCTCCGAAGCGGATTCGAGCGCAAACGAACTGTACCAGGTGCCCATATCGGCGAGCGCATCTACCGTTTCTTGGGTGAGGATATCGGTCCGCACGCCGTTGGGAAACGCAACCTTCATTTTGATGTTGCGCCGCCCCAGCAGTTCCGCGATCTGCACGACGCGATCCGGCGCGAAGTTGAAGTTGTCGTCCATGAAATCGATGTCCTCGACGCCATACGTGCGGGCATAGTGCGCGATCTCGTCGACAACGCGTTCTGCGGAGTGGAACCGGTATTTTTTCCCGAAGATATTGTGGCAATAGCTGCAATGCCACGGGCACCCGCGGCTGCTGAACATCGCGATGTAGTTCCTCAACATGGGGAAAAAGACCTGCGTCGAGTTGCGCCAATACCGGCGAATGTCGATGAGGTCGTAGGCGGGAAACGGGAGTTGATCCAAGTCCTCGACGATAGGTCCGCAGCCTGGATTGGTTACACTCTCGCCCTCCGGACTGCGCCAGATCAAGCCTGGTATGCGGCTATAGTCCTTGTTGTCCAGGTAGGTCTGGAGGATGTGCAGCAAGGTCATCTCGCCTTCCCCGGCCACGAGCATGTCTGCCGATGAATAGTCGAATATTTGACTCCCAAATGCAGACACGTGCGGCCCGCCCAGGACAATCAGGGCGTCCGGCAATGCTTGCCTTATCCCGCGCGTCAGGAATTGCAGACCCCGATGCGCTCCGGTAAGGCAACGCATGCCCACCACATCGGGGTCCAGCGCGGCGACCTGCGAGACCAGTTCTTCGTCCGTCCAGTCGGACTCGCGTTGATCCAAGATTCGCACGTCCACGTCAAGATGCTGGCGTACATAGGCCGCAAGGTAGAGCGGGCCTAAAGGAGGGGTCAATGCCGGGGTTTGATCGCGGCGGCCCACGTTAATCAACACGATGCGCAAGGCGGCGCTCATGCTCCGCTCCCGCCCACGGGATAATGCACGGGATGCCGGAAGCGGCCACGGCTGCGACTGAAACTTTGCTGAATGGCCCCGGGCAAGAACTGCAAGAAGCGAAACGGGTGCGGGCAATCGCGCGTGAATCGGAACAGCCGAACGGGGTCGCCGAAGAACACGCGCGTGGCTTTACGCAAGTAATAGAGCAGTTCTTCGTCCGATACGGCGGACAAGTTCACGACGGGATTGTAGTAGACATCATGGTTGGTAAAATCCAGGTTCTGCATGCGCTCCGGGCAAAGTTGCATCGCCATATCGTAGAGTCCCGAATTCGGATACGGGGTGGCTTTGAAAAAGAAGGCCATATGCAACCGCGACTTTTTCGAGATGTCGATGGTCATCTGCATCTCCTCGGCCGTTTCGGTGGGAAAGCCGAACATCATGAACCCATAGGTAAACACGCGGTGGCGGGCCATCATTTCCACACCGGCCAGAAAACGTTCGATGTTCAGTCCCTTACGGGCCAATTTCTGGATGCGCGGGGAACCCGCGTCCAACGCACACGCGCACGTGCTGAGTCCTGCCGCCACCATCGCATCCACGATTTCCTGCGTCAGAATATCCGTGCGCACGCCGTTGGGCATCGTCAGTTTGACGCGCAGGTTGCGACGATTGACCTCTTCGCTGAAGCGATAGACGCGCTCTTTGTCTTGGATGAACGCGTCGTCGATAAAATCGAAACGATCCGCGCCGTACTTCTTGTGAAGGAATTCCATCTCCGATACAAGCCGCTCCGGGGATTGCCCGCGAAATGTCTTGCCGAAGATTTTATGGCAGAAGATGCAGGGGAATGGGCAGCCGCGGCTTGATGACAGTACCAGGTGCTTTTGCGGCGGCGGGATCGGCGACTGCGAATATACGCTCCAGTAACGCGGCACGTCGATAAGGTCATAGGCGACGAATGGTAGGTCGTCCAGGTTCTCGACGATGGGCAACTGCCCGGGATTTTGCACAACCGAGCCGTCCGGCAGACGCCGGTGCAGGCCCGGCACCTGCTCGAATGTTTGGCCTTCCTGCCGCGCGCGCAGGATCATCTCGAACGCAATTTCGCCCTCGCCCGCGATCAACGCGTCGGCCTGCGTGCCCTCGAGTGCAGGCGCTTGCACCGCCGCCGGATGGGAACCGCCCAAAAGAATCGTGCAATCGGGCAACGCATCGCGGATCGTTTGGGTCATCGCGGGAACAAACGCATCCGCAGAGGTCATGTAGGAAAGTCCTACAACGTCCGGTCGTGCCTCGACGATGCGCCGCGCCACTTCGATGTGGTCGATGCGCTCGAGGCGCTGGTCGAGGAGCGTGAACTGTAAACCGCTCAATTTCGCGCGCGCCCAAGCGGCCAACGACAAAATGCCAATTGGCGGCGGCGTGGACGGGGCCGTTTTCAAGTACTCGCCAAGGCTGACGAGAAACACGTGCAATGATTTCATGGGCAGTGACAGCCTATCTTCTCATAAGGATGAAGGATGAAAAAGGCTTTAGGCTTTAGGCTGTAGGCTGTAGGCTTCCTTCCTACAGCCTAAAGCCTAAAGCCTTTTCATCCTTCATCCTTCATCCTTGCTAAGTTCCGGGGGACGGAAGCGGTCCATCGGGATAGGGCCATTCTTCCTTGATTTCAACTCCTTGGCGGGCACGCCGCCGACGGTAATTCCTTCCTTGACGATGTCCGACACCACTGCGGCCTGGATGCCGATAATGACCCACGGGGCCACTTTGATCCCCGTGCGAATAATCGCTCCCGGCGAGACCTGCACGCCTTCACCGAGGGTGACGAATCCCAACAGGGCGGAATTTGTTCCAATCGTGCAGTAATCGCCAATAACGACATCATGACCTATTACGCTAGGTGAAGCGGCGCTGATGTAATTGCCCAAACGCGCGTCCGAGGCCACCCAGGTGCCCATGGTGATGAATCCGCCCACGCCGCAGGAGATCTCGCCGTAGATCTTCGCGCCGGGATGCACGAATGTCGGCGACGGCGTAAGGCCTCGGTCCAATGCCTTTTCGACCAGGATCTTTTTTACGCGAGGATAAGTGAACGTGGGTAGGAACGTCTGGAAGGCGCTATCGTCGAGTCCGTAGAAACGGCGCGCAGGCGCGAAATCCCAATCGCGAATAACCGGCAACGTGTCCTTGCAGACGACGGCCGTGTCCGTATCGGCGCGCTCATCCAAGATCGCCACCTTGATGCCGGGATGGACCTCGCGAAGGTCCTGGTACAACACCACCATGCCGCCCGCTCCACCAAGAATAATTAAGTCTTTCATTTCATTCCGGTCTCCCGATGATTGAGGGTGAAGTATCCCTTCCGCCGATTGTGGTTGTCAAGGAAATAGGCGGCTGTGGAGTTATGGGAAGAATGGGAATCATGGGAGAATTCCTTCCCATAGCTCCCATCATTCCCAATGTGTGTTCCGATCATAGCAACCGCCCTATATTTTACGGAGTTCACGCTTCTCCCTCTCGAGCAAAGCGTGGGTGCTGACACCCAACTGAAACCCATCTTCGGTCAGGAGCACGTAGTTGCTCATGCAGCGTGGCTGGACCGCTTCGTCCAGATTGAGTACGGAACAGTTCGTATTCATGTTGACGGACAGCAACGTGGACGGATAACGGTCAATTTTGATTTTGAATAGATTGGCCAGAAACATATTCCACACACAGGGAAGCATTTTCAGCGACCTCGCACGCAAGGCGTACGTCAGCGCCATCCCTAGCGCCACCGCCATCGGGAAACGGCCCGAATGGGCAAACCGTTCCCACCATTTCATCGCCCGTTTCAACCGCTTCATGTCGAGGAAATGGGTGATCGGCTGCAAGCCCGATTTCGAGCGGACGAACACCATGAGTTGTGTATAGAGACACAGCCGTATACCCATCGCCTGCATGAGCGCGAACATCACCTTCTGGAAGGTGAATCCATCTTCTCGCGCATCGGGGAAATAGCGTTTGGCCAACAGGTCCATCATCTCGTCCGGCATTATCATGGCGTCCCGGTCCAAGGCTCTGCCGTCTCCGATCCACGCGAATCCATTCACCGAGATCGACCGGATGAAGGGTTTGTCGCGTGCGAACTCGATGGTCGCCACGAGTTGGTCTTCATTGATGCCTTTGAAGATTGTCGGCGACAGCGATGTCGCGATGTGCAGTTCCCCGAGGTTCTCGATGCCGCGGAGTTTCGCGTCGTAGAACGCCTCCGAGCCAAGGGCGGCCGTCTGTTCCCGGTTCAGCGAATCCAGCGACAGCCGCACCTCGGTCACACCCGCATCGGCCAGTTGCTTGCAGAACTCCATCGACGCCAGTTTCACGCCATTGGTGGCGAGTTGCGTCGCAATTCCGCGCTTCGCCGCTTCCCGGAAGAAATCGAGGACATGCGGATGCAGGGTTGGCTCTCCGCCCGAAATCGTCAGTTTCAAATGCCCATGCTCGTCCAGCATCCGCTTGAGGTCATCCAGAGTCATATCGGCAAACTCGGGCCGCCCCATCCCCGCACTGCAATACTTGCACTTCATCTGACAGTCCGCACTGGCCAGGATCCAGAGGTTCGTAATCCGGCCCCCAGGTTCTTTTCCCCGCAACACTTCAAAAAAGAACCGATCGAAATCCGCGTAGAGCGCCCCGTTTTTGGACAACTGGAATTCGTACAACCCATGTTCCGGGCACTCGCGCTGCACGTATACCGCGTCGCCCTCCTGCACGATGACCCCATCGAGTTCGCGGACGCATTCCGGACACACAGTCTTCGTTTTCCGAACAATGTTCATTTCCGACAGACCTCCGCATACTCTCCAAGTCAATCCCATTATGCCACACCCCGAATCTACGGCGCACCAGTTGCCGCTCCGGAACTTTTCTGCTACCATCGGGTTATGAGAGAGCGCACTACAGCCGAAGAAGTCCGCGACCCCGTGGCACCGCCCGCAGGACCGGATTTTACCATCATCGTGCCCTGTTTCCAGGAAGAAGCCACCATCGAGGAATTCCACGCAAGGCTTTCCGCCGCCATCGGCAAACTCGACCAAACCTTCGAGATCGTCTACGTCAGCGACGGCAGCACCGACGGCACGATATCACGGCTCGAAGACATCTTCGAACGAGACGAGTCGGTAACAAACGTCGTGGATCTCGCCCGAAATTTCGGACAGACGAACGCACAAACCGCCGGCATCGAACGCGCCTCCGGACGGCACATCATCTTCATGGACTGCGACCTCCAGGTAAACCCGGAAGATCTCGGAGTTCTCCTCGCCGAGTTCGACACAGGGGCATACGACATGGTCGGCGGCGTCCGCGTCGCACGGCTCGACAGCCAAGGGCGCGTATGGCTGTCGCGTTTTGGCAACGCCGTGATAAGCCGTCTCCTGGGCCTCCCGATGCGCGACTTGGGATGCGGGATGAAAATCGTGAATGGCGATATCATGCGTTCATTCCACAGTGGGCCTTGCCGTCCATTGGATCCCGGCGAGGCCATGTTGTGCCTGCGTAGCGTGTCGGAGGTTCCGATTACACACCAACAACGACGCCATGGCCGTTCTCGCTGGACCTGGCGTCGCGTCTTCGTGCTGTATCACAACGTTTTCACAAACCTGTTGCCGGGCGTGTACTCATTTATCGTGGTAGCGCTGTTGCTGTTCCTGATCGCCACCTTCGGGTACCTCATGGGGGCCTGGATGGCGCCAAGCCTCTTCCCCTTACCGGGCGCGACCATACTGATACCCCTTCTGGTAACCCTGCACATGATCCTCAGCCTTGGTTTCTTCCTCATCCTCGGCGAGTTCATGTTGCACGGAAGCGCCGCCGAGAACGGACTGGCCTATGTGGTGCGGCATGTGTGGACGCGTCCCTGGAAACGGCCACCGAGCCAATAGGAATCCCATGGCGTCCACAAAAGACAGACGCTCGCTTGGCCGTCTCCTTCCGGCCGGACAACTGTTCGCACTCGCGCAACGGCTGTACACGGACATACCCATTCGGGTGTTCAAGAACGGCTTTGCCTTCCCGCCATGGCAATACATTATCGAGCTTACGCGGCGCTGCAATCTCCAGTGCAAGATGTGCCTCAATACGGCCTGGCGCGAAGCCGTGCCCGCCGTCCAGCAGCAAGCCCGCGAACTCTCCACAGCCGAGTGGCATGCCGTCATCGACCAGATTCGTCCCTTCAGACTGATCTCGTTCACGGGCGGCGAAGTGTTCATACGACCGGATTTCCCGGAACTGTTGGAGCACGCGGGCAGACGCCATTTCACACATGTCATGACCAACCTCACAACCGTCGGCCAAGAACGCGCCCAAACCCTCGCGCGCCTTGCAGCGAAGCATCTTGGACGGCTGGGCCTTATGGTCGTGGGAACCTCCATCGATGGTCCGCCCGAAGTCCACGACCGCATCCGCAACCTGCCCGGCGCGTTCGAGCGCACGCAAGACGCAATACGAATGCTCCGGGCCGCGCGCGAAGCCGCCGGGAAGGCATGTCCCCGCATCCATATGACGGCGGTCATCCAGCAAGACAACGTCGGCGTCTTGGCCGAATTGCCTCGCATCGCCAAAGAAGCCGGCGCAGACGAGTTGCTCCTGTTGTGCGAAACGCGTATGTACGACATTCGCACGGATACCGCGAACGACCCGAACATGATCGCCCGCGAGGACATCCCGTGGCCGAAGATAGATAGGGACCAACTCAGGGAATCCCTTCTTGCGTGCGTCGACGCGGCGCGGAACACCGGCGTCCGGCTTCGCTTGCCGCGTATGACGTTGGACGACTTGCTGGACTATTATAGCGGCATCGAATTAGACCTTGCGCGTTACGCGTGCAGAAGCGCATGGTATATGCAAGGCATGGACTGCGCCGGCAACGTGGGATCCTGCGGCTACGGACTGGTCGGAAATGTTCGCGACGCCAAACTGGCTGAATTGTGGAACGGAGAGAAACAACGGCGTTTCCGCCGCCAGTGCCGCGATAGATTGTTCGCATGCTGTGCAGGATGTTGTTTCATGGAACACCGGAGCGCACGCGAAGCGATGTCCATCCAAGGACACCTGTGAACCTAGAATCGGCAGTTGAACCACGAATCACACGAATCAAACGAATGGGCAGGACTCACAAGTTGCTGCACGGCAGGCTCTTCCGACTGGCTTTGGCAACTGAGCGTCAGTTGAAATCATCTCACCCCACGGGTGAAGTGATATTAATATTTCCTTCGCTTCTCGGAAGTTTTGTCGAGCGTTTTGCCTCAATGAGATAAAGCGCTGATTCATTCGTGTGATTCGTGTGATTCGTGGTTTAACTGCCGTTTCTAGGGTGAACCTAAAAAAGGCAGTCGATTCCGATTTCCTACGGATGCAATTCGCCGCGCTCGACTAGTTCCAGGAAGACATCGGCGATATGGGGGTCGAACTGGCTGCCTGCGAAGCGCCGGATCTGTTCGACGATCTTCTCTTGCGTGAGCGCGGGACGGTAGGCACGGTCGCTGGCCATCGCATCGTAGGCGTCGGCGACGACGATGATCTGGGTGACGGGGGCGAGCTGGTCGCCTCGGAGGCCGTCGGGATAGCCTGTTCCGTCGATCCGCTCGTGGTGGCCGCGGACGACTTGCAAGTGTTCCTTGGTCAGGTGCGGCACGCGGGACAGCACGTCGTAGCCCAGCGTCGGATGGCGACGAATCATGGCCCATTCCTCCGGGGTAGGCGGTCCGCACTTGGTGAGGATGGCATCCTTTACGCCGATCTTGCCGACATCGTGGAGCGCGGCACTGACGCGCAGGACTTCGATCTCCTGCTGCGACAGGCCCACCTTGCGTGCGACCAAGACGGAGTAATCCCGGACGCGTTCGCTATGGCCGTGGGTGTAGGCGTCTTTGGCTTCAAGCAGCATCGCCATGGATTGGAGGGTGGCCAGATGCGCGTCTTGCACATCGTTGAGCAGACGCACGTTCTCGAGCGCCGCCGCTGTATGGTTGGCCACGATGCTAAGAATTTTGAGGTCCCCTTCGGAGAACTGGCCCCCGTTCTTTTTCTCATTGACGTTGATGACGCCGAGGACGCGCGGCATCTCGACGCCAGGCCCATGTTCGCCGATGGTGCTCGGATGTTTATGTTCGAGCGGCACCGAGATGAACGACGGGTCGCGCAGACGTCGGCTCACCTCGATGATGCCGGGGTTCTGCCGGATATTCTCGATCAGCAGCGGACGGGCATGTTGGGCCACCCAACCGGAAATCCCGGAACCCATCGCCACGACCGTCTTGGCGTGTTCGTCCGGGACGCCGACGCTGACGGCCACCTCGAGTGCGCGACCGTCCTCAGTCGTAACCATGATCGAGCCGCGCAATGCGCCGACGCGTTCGAGCGCGGCGGTCAATACGAATCGCAGCAACTGCCGTTCGTCGTGGATCGAGGCAATCGCCTCGCTGATGTTGAAAAGTTCCGTGATTTCGAGGAGGCGCGCGTTTTCGTTAGCGAGCCGGTGCCGTTCGAGCGCATTGCTGACGGCCACCTTGATCTCGCTGATGCTGAACGGTTTCAGAACGTAATCGTACGCACCTTCCTTGACGGCGGCGCGCGCCGTTTCGAGCGTGGCAAAGCCGGTCATGACAATGGGGATGATGGTTGGACAGATCTTGCGCGCTTCCCGGATGAGTTCGATACCGTTCATTTCCGGCATCATGATGTCGGTAAACAGAATAATAAAGTTGCCTTGTGCGCGCAACACATCAAGGGCAGCCCGAGCGTTCCCGGCGGTCTCGACGCTGTAACCTTCTTCGGCCAAGACATCGACCAACAACGCACGGATTACGATTTCATCGTCAACTACAAGAATGCGCGTATTTTCGGGCATAATGATTTCTTTACCTCTTTCACCGGGATTGTATCATAATTTAGGAGTTAGAATGACTCCTAACTCCCAACGTGGGCTTTGCCCACAACCAAGTATAATTGAACTAACTCCTTTATGTGTCGATGCAAGCGGCTCAGGGCTTAAAATCGTCCAAATGGCGGCCAACGAAACTGCGGAGTCGCTTCATGGCGTCCTTTTCGATTTGCCGGATGCGTTCGCGGGTCAAGCTGAACTTCTGTCCGGTTTCTTCGAGAGTGTGGGCTTTGCCGTCCATGATACCGTAACGGAAGCGAAGGATGTTGCCTTCGCGGGGCGTCAACTGGCTCATGAGTTCGTCCATTTCCTGATCCATCTCGAATTGATGGATGGCTTTGTCGACACGGGGTATATCCACGCCTTCGGGGATGCCGCGTCCGTCGTCCTGATCGACGGATTCCATCTTATCGAGCGGGGATAGGCCTTCGACGAATGCGCGGAGTTTCCGTGCTTCGGCGAGTTTGATGCCCATCTCGACGGCGACATCTTCCGCTTCTGGATGACTGCCGCTCTTGGCATAGAGATCGTCGGCGGTCTTCTTGTACCGGGCGATGTTATCGGTGACATACACGGGCACGCGGATGGTACGTCCCTGGTTGGAAAGGGAGCGGGTCACGGCTTGGCGTATCCACCACGTGGCATAGGTCGAGAACTTGCAGCCGCGTTCCGGGTCGTACCGGGTGACGGCTTTCATGAGTCCGAGGTTGCCTTCCTCGACGAGGTCAAGCAGCGGCAGGCCGTAGTAGAGGTACTTTTTGGCGATGCTGACGACGAGGCGGAGGTTCGAGACGATGAGCTTGTGGCGCGCCTCGCCGTCGCCCTTGCGTGCGCGCCTCGCGAGACGGATTTCGTCGGTCGTGGAGAGCAGCGGAATCTTGGAAATCTCGGCCAAGTAGGTGCTCAGGCCGTTCTCTCTCATGTCCGTTGCCATACGACTACCTCATCATCATATATTTCGGCGCGCACGCTTTATAACCTAAGCGCGCGCCAACAGTCTCGTTCAACCGTTCCAGCGCGTCGAGGATCCCGAAGGATCGCTCGTTCACGCGAATGATCCGCGGCTCGCCTTTGATACCGCCTCGCTGCGCCGCGTAATCGATCGCGTCGTCCAAGTCGCCGAGTTCGTCCACAAGGCCCAACGCCTGCGCCTGGCGTCCCGTAAACACCCTGCC
>CAIYET010000295.1 GCA_903925285.1 Candidatus Hydrogenedentota bacterium
CCGTCGAAGGTCTCGGCCTGATCCTTCACCGCCTTGGCCGACACGCGCTGCACCGGGATGCCGGCGTCCGACAACGCCTGACGCAACGCGTCGCCGTAGGTGCCGCTGGATTCCAGCGCGACCGTCACCGGACAACTCGAACGCAGCTTCTCCAGCAACGCGAGCAGCAATCCTATCTCCTCGGGATTGATGATCCGCCACGGCCGCTGGAACGAGCCGTCCGGCCAACGCAACACCGCCATCAACTCGAACTTCGCCACGTCCACGCCAAGGACACACGCCTGCCCGGCGTGCGACGCGCATAACGATTCGATTTCCACGCTCTTGACAGAAACCGACGCATAGGGTTTGCTCTTCGCCACGGGGATGACCTCCTGCAAGTGAATCGCCCGGCTTCCAAGCCAGGCTCTGAATTCACTATCTTTGAGGCATCCCCGACTATTTTGCCAGAAACGCGGACGCGCGGCCTATATAGCCGACTTTGCCTTTGACCCGTTTGTCTTCTGTCAAGGACAACTGACGCATGGCGGTCTTTTCCGCCCCCCCCGATCCTATTGACTTAACAACAATACCGGCATAACTTGAGTGAAAGATCAGCAAGGAAGTCTTCATGAAGGCACACGCGATTGGCGAAGCAGGCGATCTTTTTTTCGATCTCGCGGAAGAAGCTGCAAAGCGAAAATGGTTCCAGCGGGCGATCGACCTAATGCGATCGAAGCCACGGATCTTAGTTCTGGGCCAGAGCGGAACCGGCAAGAGTAATGTGGTTGAATCGCTGAAACGCGACTTGCCGCAGGTGATTGATAGGATGACTCGAACGGAATACGCAAAAAAGCATCGTATCTCCCTCGGAAAGTCGCTCGTCGACGTAATCGAAGTTCCCGGCCAAGAGGATCACAAAGATCGGCGTCTGGGCGCGATCTACGGGATGAAGACGGGGGTGGCCGCCATTATCAATGTTGTATCCTACGGGTATCACGAACGAAAGAAGGACGTTGTTCTGGTCGGCAACAAACAAATACCCGCGGTATGTGCAGACGGGTCTGCCAACACGGACTGGCTTGCACACCATCGCATGTTAGAGATCCAAGCACTTGGAGAATGGGTGGATGTGCTCGGGGACCGTACGGTTGTCGGGGCACTTGTCACGCTCGCATCTAAAGCGGATCTCTGGTGGTCTGAAAAACAGGCCGAACAGGTGGAAGCCGAATATACCTCTGGCGCGTATCTAAAGGGCTTGGGACCGGCTGGCAACCTGAGGCCCAGTTATTCGCCGTACTGCGCCGTCGCACACAGGTTCTATGACAGGGGACTTATCTCTCCGTACTTCGACGACGATGTGCGGCGGTCACTAAGGACAAATTTCCTTCGAATTCTATTGGAAGCAATTGGACGAACTTAAGCATATGGCAGAAGTAGATGATCCCGACCGCGATATCGAGCGTATACGTGCTCGCTCGCAGTTCCTCGCGCGCCAATTGAAGCATTTGGCGTTTGGGGCGCGGCGTTTGCGGTTCCTTGGATTCACGATCTGTCTGCTGACTCTCTTAAATTCTGCCCTTTTGTTCCTATATCCGACAATTACCCGCTACAGGTTGATCGACCCGTTTGAGCGTTTGGGATACCTCGCCCGTTTCGCCATACCGATTAGCGTCCCAATCGTCACTATTGCCTCAGTCTTGGGACTCGCCCTTTACGAAGGGATGCGAAAGCAAGGCGAGTCGCTGTTTGAAGAGGTGAGCGATGAACTGCACGGCCATCGAATCGGTGCTGCAACGCCACTCGCAGTTGCACAAGCGACATCCGCCGAGAAAGTGCAAGCCGAAGCTGACTTGGATCAGACCATCTTCCGTCTCCGGGTAAAGCTGAGGCAATTCGCGCGTGCTTCCGATCTACCCCTCATTCCCGGCAAGTTCGGTCCGGCCGTCTACGCTGTAATCAACCTGTTGATAGCGGTCACACTCTTGTTTGTGAGTGGTATTCATTAGACAATATGTTGACTGTCTTCAGAATATCTGGTCTGACCATAAAAAGGGGACGGGAATCATATTTTGCCTGCCCTTCGACCTTCGACGATCCCAGGGAAAATGCAATGGGGACGCAGCTAGTGACGGATGAGCCACCAACTACTTCCCGTTCGAGTCTTCCCAGGAATAGGTTGAAGCGGATCTATCTGCGTCCCCGTCCGATTTCCCCTCGCTTCCTATTCCGCCCCCAAAAAAACTTCGCCGAGCCCAGGCGTATAACTTCAGGTGGAGCGGATCCGATAGACTCGAAACCCTTCCTTAACCCTGTTACTGCTCGCGTCTCTTCGGACGCCAACTTCCATTCCAATTGTAGCGCTCTCAACATCCGAATCATTGATTTGCAGGGTATCAACTTTCTGCTCATCGATGTCCACTGGGAACTCCAGACAGATGATGTCGCCCCGCCGGAGGGCTGCTTCTTCAACAACAACGCTGAATGCATTCTTCCAAACCTGCATCACTTTCCCCACGTATTCATAGTGAGTCGGGATCGGTAGTATGCGACCCGTATTATAGAAGAGCGGAATTACGTTGTCTGGTGCCCATCGATTTCGAAGGAACGCGCGGGTGAGCCGAAAGAGGTCCCAACAGGTCAACAGTCCGAGTTTCACTTGGGCCGCGTTGTCCAGAATCTCCTTTCTGAAAGGCATATCATTGTCGCGATCCAGCGGGGGCAAATGCCGCTGGTGGTTAATGATCGTGAGTCCACGGACATCCACGCGATTATGCTCTTGGATGTAGATGAAGGCGTGCTTTTGTGCCTGAAGCGCTTCTGGGTC
>CAIYET010000296.1 GCA_903925285.1 Candidatus Hydrogenedentota bacterium
CCCGCGGGCCTATTTCCGCCACCGCCGCCGGAAACATGCCTGGGTGATATCGACTTAGGCAAGGTGTTGTATGGCGGCAGGGGTATGTGCATGTTTGGCCTGCGGAAGGACGAACTCTTGAGGCATGTCGGCCTATATGGATCGAGCGGTTCAGGAAAGTCGAACGGGATTGCTTTGATTCTCGACGGCCTCATCCAACAGAAAGTCCCCTTCATTCTTGTCGATTTCAAGAGAACTTTCCGAGCGCTCTTGCGCGACTATCCGGCGATTCTCGTGTTCACAGCCGGCGACAATCGTACTGCGCCGTTTCACTTCAACGCGCTTGTGCCTCCTCCCGGGACAAGCATCGAAGTCTGGACAAAAAAACTGATTGGTGCACTCTCGCATGCGTACTGTCAAGGAGCAGGCAGCGAATCGCTGCTCATTTCCGCCCTGGATGCCGCCTACGCCAGTGCAGCCAAATCAAAGCGATGGCCCACCTTTCGAGACGTTGCTCAAGTCCTTGAGATGCAGCCCGCGCGCGGGCGCAAGGGGATGTGGATGGACTCGGCCAAGCGAGCAGTCGGCAGCTTGAGTAGTGGAAATGCCGCAGACGCTTTCTGTCCTGAACATTCCTTCGACATCACACGGCTGCTTTCCCATTCTGTGATTCTCGAACTCGACCTGCTGAACCAGGCGGAGCAAACCTTTCTAAGCGAATGCCTCCTCCTCTGGCTTATCCAGTACCGCATGAATAACAACAACAGCAGGGAGCGCCTTGCACATGCGATCCTCATTGAAGAGGCCCATCATCTGATGAGAGCGCCGCCCGGCGTCGGTGACGGTTCTGAACCTGTCATCCATATCGCGTTGCGCGAGGTTAGGGAACTAGGCGAGTGCATCGTCATTGCCACACAGAACGCAAGCGTTGTCCCAGTATCCGTTTTTGGGAATCAAGCCACCACTTTGGCCTTCCATACCAAGCACGCAAAAGACGTTTCAAGCACGTCACAAGCCATGCTGCTCAAGGACGATGCGAAAGATGAACTCGGCCGCCTTCCAGTCGGCGAGGCTATTGTACGTGTACCGAGATGGCCGGACGCTTTCCATATCTCTTTGCAGCACCGTCCGATTGCCAAAGGAACGGTCGGCGACTTAGATATTCGCCAGCACATGTATTCCCAATGGTATTCCACAAATACCAATGCGTACCACGCACCACCGCCAGAACCGGGTTCATCGAACCCGATTCCGCGGCGGGATGATAAAAAAGGAATTTCTATGGAATCTCTGATTCCAACTGAATTCACCTCCACACACGCTCCGGCAAACGTTGCCATAGCTACCCCGACCTCCACCCCTAACGATCAAGATAGCCACTCGGCTTTTCCGGAGTCAAGCGAACTCGAGCAGGCCATGCTCCGAGACATCGTGGAAAGCCCATTTGATGGCGTGGTCAGACGCATCCAACGACTTCAGACGAGTAGGCGAAAAGGCAGCGCGGCGCTCAATGCACTCGAGGGTCGCGGCCTCATCACGCCGGCTAACGTATTCACAGGGAATAGTGTCGTTAAACTCTACGATCTGACAACGCAGGGCCGTGAGTTCTGTAAGACTCTCTGCGCCGCACCGCTGCTACCTAACCCAAGCGCAGGCGGCGTTGTCCACAGATACTGGCTCCACGGCGCCGCAACACGACTCAGTGAGTTGGGGTGGACCATTGCTACGGAACACAAAGTATCCGACGAACTGGTCCTGGACATCCAAGCCCAGAAGAACGACTCGGTTCTGGCGGTGCTCATCGAAACAGGCAAGAGCCACGTCAAGGAAAACATCGCGAAAACCATTGCCGCAGGGTACCTGGATGTCTGGGTGGTGACGGAGAATCCTGTTGTCGCGAGAATCGTCTCACAAGCCCAGGCAACATTCCCAAACGCAAGAATCGAACTCAAGACGCCAAGAAAAGCACTCGAGTAATCAGTCAAACACCCAGACCATCCACGCGAGGGCAAGAGAGGCGGGATACTATTGGGGATTCCATCCATCGGAAGACGCAGCAGTGGGCTGAAGGTTGTGAAACAACCCCATGCCCGTTTCTGCAAGCAACGCAAAAAAAAAGAAGGGGTGGAAGGAGTTCCTCCCAATATCATTCCTTGTCGTTGAGATCGTCAAGGGCTTGAACAAGACTGCGCAAGTCGTCTATGTAGCACCAGACAATCGATTCGTCCCATGTCCGGGAGCCTCTGTTCCAGCGGCTGTACCGGATGCAAGCTCGCTTGATGTCTATTTC
>CAIYET010000297.1 GCA_903925285.1 Candidatus Hydrogenedentota bacterium
AGAAATCTGGTACGAAATCGAATATTCCGTCAAGGGCGCTGGCGACTGGTTTTCCGCTAACGCGAGCGCCGACACTATCGAGAAGATACGGCAGAAGCTCGCGGAGATGGCCGCGCACGAGTGCCTGGAGTTCCGCGCGGTTAAGAAGACGCTGACGACGGAGGTATTGCTATGACCATAAAGCGCCTGTACCTATTCCTATTGCTCTGCGGATCTCTTCACGCCGCCGATTGGAGTTTACTTCGACGAGCCGCACAAGTCGCCGCGTGCGCCGCAACCGCAGCGGACGCGGCGACCACGCTGCGTCCAGGTTTACGCGAAACGAATCCACTGCTCGGCCAAGGGGCCAGCGTAATCGGCATTAAACTGGGGGCCTGCGCCGGTCAGATCGCATTCGCCGAATGGCGGTCCAGGCGGCACTTTGAGATTGAGAAGCCCGTTACGTTCGCCGCATTCGGTGAGGCGGGTGTGTTTACTGTATTGGCCATCAGGAACTCGCGGATCAAGCCATGACAGGCGGCGATACTCGCCCGGCATACGGCCTCACCCGCGAGCGCGAAGAGCGCGTCAGAGCATGGCGCGCGTTCAGGTCGGATGCCTTCGATGCGCTGCTTGGGGTGGTGTTTATCGCGTTCGCGGTATACGGGTTCCTGGACCCGGTGGGGTTTTTAAGGTGGATTGGTTATTGACACACGTGCATTGAACGTGATACAGTGGCAAGCGAGTAAGGGTTATGACAAGCGCAGCGCGCCCGTACGTCGCTGGCGATCTTGAGCCGGAGCAGGCGAACGCACCTGAATAAAATAACTACCCTACAAGGAGAGGGGAAAAATGACAATCACAGAACAACTTCACCGAGGCGCCACTCATAAGCCAGGTAACGACCCGAACCGCCCCGTGTGCGCCAGCAAGCCACAAACAGCGCTTGAGAAGTTCGTCACGCGCTGTCAGGCGCTGGTCGATGCCAGTTACGGCGCTGGCAAACAGATCCTGACCATCGACCCAGGCGCGAAGAAGTACGCCCGTATCGTGACGAAGCGCGCGGGTGAGTCACGCGGCAGCGTGTACTGTTTTGTCGATCTGGCCTCGGGCGATGTGCTCAAGGCCGCGTCGTTCAAAGCGCCGGCCAAGGGCGCGCGGGGAAATATTCTGGCCGAAGACGGCGGGATGTCGCGAATGACGGCGTATGGGGCCGGGTATAACCGCTAGACTTAACAACTAAAGAGAAAGAGGAGAAAAATGATTTGCCCATCATGTAATAAGTTTGCCGCCTTCGATACCGGCAACGACCCTGAGGTGGAGATTGACATCGATCAATTCGAATACGCGGAACGTGACCCGGTCGAGAGCGACGCCGACGACGCGGACCTGACGGACAAGAGTCACGGTACCGCGATGATTACTGGCACCGTGCGAATCCTGCTGACTTCCGAGTGCTGCTCGGAAGAGATGAAGGAATCGACGTTCGACGTTGACGAACAAATTGAAGTTGAGCGCGCCGACGGTTGCGAGTGCGACTTTACGGAAGACTTGTCGCTTACTACGGGCGAAGAGACTACCGACCGCATGGAGACGGAATCGGTTACGATTGCCAAGCGCGGACCGAATAAGGGGAAAGAGGTCCGTAAGCCGATTCCCGCGCGCTACGCGAAGCGATTCTACGGTGCCGAGGTTACTATCGAGGTATCGTGTGCGTGCGGCAAGACGACGGTCGAGACGCAATGGAAAGAAGAAGTACCGGCGTCGGGGATGGATGGATTGGTATGACCGCCCGCCAGTAAACCCACGACAAAAAGGAAATAAAAAAATGGCAACGACAAAAGAAAAAGTAGTGATGCTTCCACTATCTCAGATAGCCAATAAATTCGACGTGCGTATAGCCCTCGACCAGGACCGCGTGGTCCAGTTTGCGGGCATGTACGAGCACGACCCGGACCTGCTGCCGCCCGTGCGCGTGGTGCGCATCGACGACGACCGTTACGCCTACATCGATGGCCGGACG
>CAIYET010000298.1 GCA_903925285.1 Candidatus Hydrogenedentota bacterium
GCCAAAGCCAGTCGGAAGAGCCTGCCGTGCAGCAACTTGTGAGTCCTGCCCATTCGTGTGATTCGTGTGATTCGTGGTTCAACTGCCGATTCTAGGTTCCTTGGCCTGCCGAGGCGGTTTTCTACTCGTTCTCGCGGGCGGTGGGGAAAAAGCATATCTCGAACAGTAGCCGACCTTGTTGACACAGGGCAAGTTAAAAAAAAACGTTGACATCTGCGAAGCAGACTCCTATACTGCGATTGCATTTCACAAAGACCGGCGAGACCGCAACTATTGTGACGTTGCGGTAGAACGTGGGCAAGCCTCTGGAAGGCTATGAGATTTGCGCGTGGTATTTCGTAGTCTGTCCCTAACTTCCCTACTTCCGGTTTTTGACGCCTTGCGTGACTATACGTTCGCATGATGGAGATGAACTGGGATGGCCAACAGCGAGGAACAGGTACGGGCAGCTCACCACACGCGGCGTTCGCGAGTCTGCAGCACTTGGATTGAAGACGCCTCGCCGGACAATGCACGGAACCCACCACCGAAATGCCGTGGTACACGCACACCTCATTTCTTACAGACAAGGGAGGTAAGGAAGTCATGACAAAGGCATACTCGCTCATAATGGTTTTCGTGATGACAACATTTGCGATGGCAGGCGCAGTAGCGCAAGTGACAGTGCCGAATGTCGAAGGTATGACGGCGACTGTGGCGGGGACAACGCTGAGAGACGTGGGACTCGTGAAAGCATCTTCGAACAAGTACGGGAGCAGTGCCAATTGGCCAAGCGGAAAAGTATATCGAACGATTCCCGCGATCGGTACGTCAGTCCCCAGCGGCACGGCTGTCACCTGCGTGGTTGCTTCTCCGCCAAGCCCGTTCAAGATCGATCCCGTGTGGCCGTGGGGTACGAATGCGGCTGAAGGCACAGATGTAAATAATTTTTGCGACGCCCAACAAGCCCTCGTCACCAATCCCACCCTCATATCATTGATTCCGGACCCGGACAGGATTTTCATTGAATTACTCGCTTGCGACACCGGAGACATCAACGGCTCTTCGCAGGTGATTCTGAAGAACCCATATGGTGACCCAACCGCTGTGCCCCCGATTGCTGAAGGTCCACTGTTCTTCTCAATCAACGGCAACGGAAAGAACGACGGTAAAATCGAATTGAGACTCATCGGAGACATTTTGGGCAACGTGAATTTCAATATCCCCGCTCACCTCCCCGAATACACGGGCCTCACGCACGCGAAGGTGCTTCATGCGTTGAACGTGTCCGCCGAACAATTCGAACAGGATGTAGGCAGCTACTGGGGTCTGCTGGGCGGATTGGCCAATGGATTGCAGCAGGTTCTGCTCGGCCATATGCTTATCGGCGACGGCGCAGCGACTTTCAGCGACTATCACATGAGTAACGATACGCCCCCCGTGAACCTGCCCAACGAGATTAACTGTACCGGATCGGGCGGTTTCATCCAGGCGGCGTTGTTCCTTCTAAGCAGTGGCGGTATAATCAGCAATCCGATGCTCGACATGAACACCTATGCGCGAATGCCGGAATTCTTCTCGATGGACGGCGATGCCGACGGCGACGGAGCCTCCAACGAGTGCGAATACAATTATGCACATGATCCCGCAGTTTTCCCCGGACTCACGGCGGATCAGCGGATTGAAAAGTACGTCGAATACGCGCTCAATCCTGCGAAGCGGCCCCCGATAGGCTCGCCGGACTACTGTGGCACCATTCCGTTCTCGTTCACGCAGCAACCGCTGTCGCAGACGGTGAATTACGGCGCGCCAGTATCGTTCAGCGTAAGCGCGACGAGTACCGCCCCCCTCAGTTATCAATGGCGCAAGGGTGAGACGGCGATCGCAGGTGAGACCAACGAGACCTTCAGCATCACTGCGGCACAGATGTCGGACGCAGGCTCTTACACGTGCATGGTATCGAACGGCGTGGGCAGCGCGATGTCCGACGCGGCGACCCTGACGGTGATTCCGGAACCCGGTGCGCCAAATCCGACGTCCCTTTCCCCCGCGCAGGGCGTGACAACGGGCGGCACTCCGGTGATGATTAGTGGGTCATACTTCACGCAGTCAGGGACGACCCGGGTCACCTTTGGCGGCACGGACGCCACCAATGTCGTCGTGCGCTATAGTGACTACGGTGCTTATTTTTACATCACATGCGTAACCCCGCCGCACGTGGCGGGCGTTGTGGACGTCGTGGTCATCAATCCCAACGGGCAAAACGCCATACTTGCCAATGGCTACAGCTATCTGGATTCCCCTACGCCAGATCCGATATCCGTTTCCCCAAACCAGGGCGGGCAAGCGGGCGGCACTTCGGTAACGATTAGTGGGTCATACTTCACGCAGTCAGGGACGACCCGGGTCACCTTTGGCGGCGCGAACGCCACCGATGTCATCGTGCGCTATAATGACTATGGTGCTTTTTTTTACATCACATGCGTGACCCCGCCGCACGTGGCTGGCCTTGTGGATGTCGTGGTCATCAATCCCAACGGGCAAAGCGGCACGCTTGCCAATGGCTATAACTATCTGGATCTCGCTACGCCGAAGCCAACATCCCTTTCCCGCACGCAGGGCGTGACAACGGGCGGTACTTGGGTTGAGATTATGGGGTCGAACTTCACGCAGTTAGGGACGACCCGGGTCACCTTTGGCGGCGTGGACGCCACCAATGTCGTCGTGCGCAGTGGTAGTAACTACGGTACTTCTTATTTATACATCACATGCGTGACCCCGCCGCACGCGGCTGGCGTTGTGGATGTCGTGGTCATCAATCCCAACGGCCAAAGCGGCACGCGTGCCAATGGCTACAGCTATAACTATGGCACGGGGTCGGTAAACGTGCCTAATGTCGTCGGCCTAACGAAGACGGCGGCGACGACGGCGTTGCAAGACGCTAGGCTCATGCTCGGAACCACCCAATACGGGAGTAGTGCCAATCAGCCGGCGGGGAAGATATATCGCCAGAATCCGGCGTCCGGTATGTCGGTCGCCAGCGGCTCGGCCGTCTCCATCGTCGTTGCACAGAACCCCAGCCCGGCCAAGAGCGATCCTGTGTGGCCGTGGGGTACGAATCCGGCCGATGGCTCGAGCGTAACGAATTTTTGCGACGCCCAACAAGCCCTCATGGACAACAACACCATCATGTCGTTGTTTCCGCCGGAGTACATGACTATCCTCGATTCATTCGATCCCAACACCGGAGATACCAACGGCACTTCCTTTGCGATTGTGAAGAACCCTTATCCCGACGGTGTACTGAACTTCTATGTCAACGGCAACGGGAAGAATGACTGTCACATTGAATTGAGACTCATCGGAGACGTTTTGGGCGACGTGAATTTCGATATCCCCGCTCATCTCCCCGAATACGCGGGGCTTACGCACGCGAAGGTGCTTCGTGCGTTGAACGTGACCTCCGAGCAATTAGAACAGGATTTCGGCACCTACTGGCCTCTGCTAGGCTCACTGGCTAATGGATTGCAGCAGGTTATGCTCGGCCACATGCTTATCGGCGATGGCGACGCGACCTTCAGCGACTTTCACGATGAAGGGACGCCGCCCGTGTCTAAGCCCAACCGGGTTGACTGCTACGGATCGGCCGGTCTCATCAAGGCGACGATGTTCCTTATGAGCGAAATAGTTCCCAACCCGCAGATCGACTTCAACACCTATTCGCGGATGCCGGAATTCTTCTCGATGGACGGTGATGCCGACGGCGACGGGGCCTCCAACGAGTGCGAATACAATTATGCATACGATCCCGTAATTTTCCCAGATCTCACGGCGGAGCAGCGGATTGAAAAGTACGTCGAGTACGCGCTCAATCCTGCAAAACGGCCCCCGGTGGACTCGCCGGACTACTGTGGCTCCATTCCGATCTCGTTCACGCAGCAACCGCAGTCACAGACGGTGAATCCAGGCGCGCGGGTCGAGTTCGATGTGGCGGCCACGGGGACGCAGCCCATCCACTTCCAGTGGCAAAAGGATGGATCCGAAATCCCGGACGCGACCACCGCTTCGTACGTCGTCACCTCTGCCGCAGCATCCCTCGCGGGCAGTTACGCGTGCTATGCGTTCAACGTGGTGGGGGGCATCTACTCGAACGAGGCCCTGCTTTCCGTCAATTCGCCGCCCGTGATCACGCTGCAGCCGCAGGCTGCAGCGGTAAATCCGGGCGCGCGGGTCGAGTTCGACGTGGCAGCCATAGGGGCGCAGCCCATCCACTTCCAGTGGCAGAAGAACGGCGCCGGGATTTCGGGCGCAACGGCCGCTTCGTATGTCATCAACTCGGCGATGCAATCCCTCGCGGGCAGTTACGCATGCTACGCGTTCAACGTGGCGGGGGGCGTCTACTCGAACGCGGCCTTGCTTTCCGTCAATTTTCCGCCCACGATCATACAGCAACCGATCTCACATGCGGTGAATCAGGGAGCGCGGGTCACGTTCAGCGTAGTGGCCACGGGGACGCGCCCCATCCACTTCCAGTGGCGGAAGGACGGCGCCGAGATTTCGGGCGCAACGGCCACTTCGTATGTCATCGACTCGGCGATGCAATCCCTCGCGGGCAGTTACTCGTGCTTTGCGTCCAACACGGCGGGTAGCGTCTACTCGAACGCGGCCCGCCTTTCCATCAATTCGCCGCCCACGATCACGCTGCAACCGCAGTCACAGACGGTGAATCCGGGCGCGCGAGTCGCGTTCGGCGTGGCGGCCACGGGGACGCAGCCCATCCGCTTCCAGTGGCAAAAGAATGGCGCCGGGATTCCGGGCGCAACGGCCGCTTCGTATGTCATCAACTCGGCGATGCAATCCCTCGCGGGCAGTTACGCGTGCTATGCGTTCAACATGGCAGGGGCCGTCTACTCGGACGATGCCCTCCTTTCCTTAAATTCGCCGC
>CAIYET010000299.1 GCA_903925285.1 Candidatus Hydrogenedentota bacterium
CGGTCCAGTATCGCCTGGCCGATCCATCGTCCGCTCACTCTTACTGCTCCGATCAATCCCTCGACTATGCGGGGAAAACGAGTGAGTGTCTAGCGTTTTCTTTTCCCGGATAAGAGGAGGGACCTTGCCGCCGCACTCCAAATAAAATCGCACGGGCGGGTGGCCGCGAATGCGGTTCTCGGCCATGACGAAGTCCGTCCCCATCCGTGTAATCCTGTCATCTGTGGTTTCTGAACTGCCGGATTTAGGTTCACCCTGTGGGTGAGCGCCCCAGCGTTGTTATCAGCCTCCCATTTCGTGTATTTCGTGGTTTGAAACGCCGTTTTTAGGTTGCCTGGTCCCGTGATACGTTTTCTGCCGGATTCCTTTTGGCATTGCGGGATGTCGCGTTTGTCGCGTTTAGGTCGCTAGCAGAGAGGTTAGGGCTACGGGCGAGGCGGGGCGGGAGGGCGGAGGTTATTCACGGCGCCCACAGTGCGGGCATGGGGACCAACCAGAGTTTGTCGCCAAACGGCACGATCTGTTCGCCCAGATAGAGCACCACTCCGGCCTGAAATTGCGGCCCGAGTTGGTCCCGCAACGCCTTGAGCGCCGTGAAGTCCGACGCCCCCACGGTGACGCCGGACTTGACCTCGATGGCGGCTACCGAACCGTCGGGTTTCTCCAGCAGCACATCCGCTTCCAAACCGGAGGCCGTGCGGTAATGGTAGAGTGTAGTTCGCGGATCGGCCCAAGACACCTGTTTACGGAGTTCGCCCACCACAAAGCTTTCCAGTAACCGTCCCAGCAGCGTGCGATCTCCGGACAACCGCCGGGCATCGGCACCCAGCAGGTGACACGCGAGACCGGTGTCAACCAAGTGAAGTTTGGGCGCTTTGACCAGACGTTGGCCCAGGTTGCGCGACCAGGCCGGCAGGCGATGTACGAGAAAAACGGTTTCCAGCAGGGCCATGTAGCGGGTCAGCGTCGCATGTGGCAGGGCGACGTCGCGCCCCACATCGGCCAGGTTCAGCAGTCCGGACGAACGGGCCGCCAGCAGTTTGAGCAGATTTGGCAGGGCGTGTAGGGCGTCCACTCGCGCCAGGTCACGCACGTCGCGTTGCAGGATCGTAGAGAGGTAGGACGCGAACCACGCCGCCCGCCGGCCGTCGTTCTGACGCTGGATTGCTTCCGGATAACCGCCGTGCGACACTCGCGGCGCAATGTCCGCATGGGCCGGCGTCAGTTTCAACTGGCCGAGGGTGCCGTCGAAAAGTCGCGGCAGAAATCTCTCCGTTACGCCCGCCAGTTCACCGGCCGAGAACGGATACAAGGGAATGATCTCCATGCGTCCAGCCAAAGATTCTGAGAGGCGGGGCAGAGTCATGACATTGGCCGAGCCGGTAAGCAGAAAGCGGCCGGGGCGACGGTCTTTGTCAACCGCCAGCTTGATGGCCGGGAACAGACCGGGTGCCTTTTGGATTTCGTCGAGGACGACGGAGCCGGTGAGGTTGCGGATGAAACCAGCCGGGTCGCCGGCGACCAGTGCGAGCGTGGCGGCATCGTCAAGGGTGAAGTATTCGGCTCCGGCGGCGGCGGTCATCGCCTGGGCCAAAGTGGTTTTGCCGGTCTGGCGCGCCCCGTTGAGCAGCACAACCGGGGTGTCCAACATGGCTTGCCGGATGGAATCCTGAATGTTTCGCTGGAGCATGGCGATATATTCACCAGTTCGTGGTGAATTTGCAAGCGGTAGTGGTAAAGCGACCGATTCATAAAACGGCAGTGAACGCCAAGAAGCAAAGGCGCGCAGGGCTGCTCTAAAGTCCGGCCAGTTGAGGGAAGATCATGTTCTGCCGCCCTGAAATCCGAAGGCCGAAACCCGAAAGAAGGCCGAAATCCGAAGACACATCCAACATCCAACATCCAACATCCAACATCCAACATCCAACATCCAACATCCAACATCCAACATCCAACATCCAACCTCCAACAGCC
>CAIYET010000300.1 GCA_903925285.1 Candidatus Hydrogenedentota bacterium
CCTCAAAGCGTTGATGGTTCGTAATGTATCCGCTAGAGACGTGAAACGAGTTGACGGCTTCATCGACCTTCCGCTGCACTGCATCGAGCGTGCGAGCTGACGCAATCTCGTTTAGCAAGGTGTCGAGTTTTGTCGCCATGATATTTCCTCCTCTAAAGCTTGCGAAAAATTGTTGAAGTTTGACGCAGGCTGCGGATCAGAGCCGTTATCAAGGTTTCAATGTCACGGGCGTATCTGCTGGGATCGCTCGGATCAATGCCGGGCAGGGCTACACCGCAGTGGCGGATAAATTCGGACACGTAGACCTTCCGACGTTCCCAATCGTCTGGCGGAAGGTAGCGGTCAAATACAGCTCGACTGTAATAGCGGACTGCCTGTTCTTTTTCGCTGTCACACAGGATGTCCAGAACGCCGCGCAGGCCCGAGTTGACTCCCTCTTGGCAGTCACGAAACGCGGAGGTACTGTCCCCCCCCTGGCGGTGGTACGTCTCGTTGATGATCTCCTTGGCTCGGCCGGCTGCTTGCGAACGCCCGATACGCCCCCCACCCGTAACGCACCGGGCGTAAAGGTACTGCATATAATCGGCAATTATATCTTCGAACTCCTGCCAGCTCTTCACGATATTGGAGCGTGGATGATAATCCAGCCTCGCTTGGTCGTGTGAGTTGGTCACCCGCTGGGCGATTGTTCGTTCCGATAATTCTGATAACAACGCTTGGATTGACATGACTTTACCCTCCAATGTTATAGCCGCCTAAGTACTATTTTCACCGCATCCAAAGACCGCGCATACGCGCGAGCGATCGCTTCCCAATCTTGGGCATAGACTTCCACTGGTTTGTCCGTGATCTCCCGGGGGAGAAAGGGGCGAAACCGGGCTAGGAACGCCTGGATAAATGCCAGTTTCTCCTCGTATTGCCGAGAATCAATGGCGGTCTTGAGCGTTAGAAGCACGCGCTTTTCCACTGCTTCGGCCGTGTATTGATCCGTAATGCCATTGAGGACATACCGGATTCCGCCGAGCCGGGTAGGTTGGCAAGCTTCTATACAGGCCCCGTCTGCCCCGCCTTCCCGTGCGAACGCCCGCTCTAATAACGCCAAGGTTTCCCCCGCGAGATTCCGCAGGTCCATGTTTATCGTCGCTCCACCGCTGCGCTCCAATCGCGCGTAAAGCGAAGATACGATTTCGATGAACTCGTCATACGAATCCACCCGAAGACCATTTGGCCTGAAATCTTCGCGGGCTTGATCAATGGGCTGGCACACGGTCGCGGCGAGATATTCACCGCTCAGTTGGGTGAGGATCACGTCCGCGGCAGCCTCTCCTGTAGTTGGGGCAGAAAGGCCTGCGCTCTTCTCGGCAGGAAATGACATGGCGGGCATCTTGCCCAGGCTGGCCGCGTGCAGCAAGACCACGTCCTGGTGATCAGCCTCTTTTGCATAGCGACTCACACGGGTACAATCAGTTAATGAGATTAGAGGAGAAGCGCGGTGAGCGCGGCGTTTCGATGGAGGCAACGAAGCCAGCAGCGAATGAAGTTTCGCGCCGGCGCCGGCCGGGTACATTTTGCGTTTCGCATAAAAGGATATCAGGGCACTTAGGCGTTTCCGGGCTTCCATCTCCGGGCCACGGGAAAGGGCCTCGTCCAGGGCCTTCCAGAAACGCCCCTCGTTGCCTTCCGTGAAATACCGTACGACATCGTCCAATGCTCCGGCCTTCTCGCCGCATGAAATATCCCAGAAGCCATGTTCGAGGCTGGCCAACGCGATGGCACCCTCGTCAAATACCTGTTGGATGGTATCGAGCACCGTGCGGACCGGCACTATGCGGATGAATTCGGAAGCGTGGATAAGGGCATCCTCGATTCGGTCTTTTTCCATTGGCGCCAGCGTGGGCAAGGAGTGGTCTTGCGTAAGACTGGGATAGAAAAACACGTGTATATCCGGGTCGGTCACGGCGGCGGCGGTCTTTTCGATAAGGCAGCCGACCATCCCCACATCTCCTGCCGGGGAAGCCACATAGCCGGTGGCCAAGACGTCTTGCGGAATGGGGATTCCAAGGGTGGAGGATATCATCGCCAGCAGCATCGGCAGGTCCGCTGAAAACCCGGACAGTTGCAGCGGTACTTCTTTTGCGGCGGCGGCCGCAAGCCCCAGGACGTGGATGGTGAAGAGTTGCGGCGGAATACCCAGCCCTACGCAAAGGGTATCCATTATCGGCAGAATGTCATCCTGGACATGCCGGACAGTCGCTTCGGCTACCGCCACGTCGCCGGCAAACAGGATACGGTCCGCCGGAGACGATGTGCGGGTTTCCACTAGGATGGTTGTAACGGCGGCCGCATCGTCGTTTGCGGAGGCCAGCACCACGCGTGCGCGCCCCGGCGTTTGAGCTTTCCTTGACGTCACGTGGCCTCTCCTTGAATCGTGAACTCCAATACGCCTGCCTCCATGCCGGGGTAAATGCGCGCCATGAGCGTCCCTCCCAGCAAGGGAATGGTTTTCGTGCTTTTGCCTGGTGCACCTTCTGTATCCGCCGCAAGGCGCATCGCGCGTTCCGGAAAAGCCTGCTTCCAACAGGTATCCTCGATAAGAATCTCACCCTCCCAAAGAACACGTCCCGTGGACAACCCAATCGTGTAAAGGCCGGGTGCTATGGGTTTAAGACGCAGGGATTCACCGCTGCGCGGGAATGCGACTACGCCCACCTCGATCTGATCGCGTTTCACCACCAGTTCGATTATGCTGGGACCGTCCAGCGCGGCATCCAAGTCCGAACGGATATGCTCGTAGAGTTCGCACCAGGCTGGCTGCGCCAGAATGAGCGATTCCAGCACCCGCTGTTCCTCATCGCTTTCGGCCAGTGCGCCAGTCGCCAACGCAAGAACGATATCTTCCATAACCTGCGTGTCCGTTACCGGGGAGGGAGCCGTCGCGGCGTGATGCGCGACCTCCGCCATGAACTGCTCGAATTGAGCAAAGCCTTTTTCATATCCAGGCAGGTTGCCCAACCGTTGGATCGTTTGAAACGCCTCGGCCAAGGCTTTGGCAGGGTCGGCAGCGTCGAGCGCGTCAAGCAACAGCGGTATGAAGTAGCGGTTATTGTCCATTTGCGATCATCCTCATGCGTGGTTGGATCGGGAACGAAGCCACCTCGGCTACGCGTTTCCATACACCGGCCTGCCTCGCGACGGCGGCAAACTCCGGGTGTTTCGTGGCTATGACATGGGCTATATTCAGGAACAGGTCCGGTACAGACACGCTCTTGGCTGCACCGCTGCCGTTGCCGTTGCCGTTGCCGTTACCCTTGTCCCAGTCACGGCCAGCAAAACGACTATATGTCGCAGGACTTAGCCCGTGTTCATGGGCTATCCGTGTGTCGCTCTCCTCGTCACCATTGAAATGTTCCAGAATGGCACGAACAAGGCGCCGCAGGCGCTCCGGACCGAGCGCGCGAATTGCACGCCGTTGAAGGGCAATGGATTCGGCCTTCTCGTCGGCGATGAACTCCCTGATCGTCGGAAAGGTCTTATCTTCTGAATCGGCACACCCGCGTGAGGTGGAAGGCGACGGCGACGACCCTGTGCGGTCCTCAACGTTCGAAAACGACACCCATTGGGGCATCACGAGCTCACGATCAATCAGAGCCTGGATACGCTCACGTTCTAAAGGATTGGTCGAATCCGGGGTGCCGATATGCGTCTTCAGCCATTCCCCGCGTTTCTTGCCTCCGAAGCTCTTTGGAAACCACAGACAAAAACGAGAACCGTTGACTTTCCACGTATAGCGGGAAATGAACTGGTTGGATTCGCGTAGACTTTCACGCAGGCAGAAATGAAAATGGCGTTTAACAAAGGTCTGCAAATGATTGGCTGCGAATTCCTCAGCTTGAACGTCGCCCTGAATACCGTGTTTTTGAATATCATCTTCCAGGCTGGTCAAGAAGGCGCGAAAGTAGTTACGGCAGTCCGTGCCGCTGTCGCCCCCCTCGTGATTCCTGTGGTGCTTCGCTTCATCGGTCACTGCATCTGGCATGTTGAAGAAGCGATCCAGTAGAAGGTCGCCTGCCCGTTCAACCGCGTTCGAACCCAAGCGCCCCCACTGCCAGGAATCAAGAGCCATCTCCACGAGGAAATGGACATACTCGCGAAAAGTGACTCGCGCCCCACCAGCCACCAGGAAAGGGGTCCTTCGATGAAACTCATTCACCGCTAAACGGTCACCTTCACTGATTCGGTGGGCAATTTCCTTAAGCGGCATTTTTTCTAGATCGTTGATCAGATCGCTCAAAGTATTCATGAGTTTTCATTCCGTAATTAGAACTGCGTAAATCCATGGGTGACCCACATGAACCAACTCAATGCAAGTGTGCCAACAACGATGAGGAAATACACGACACAGTCCTGTAACCATTCCCAGTCGAAACCACGGGGCGCCGGGTAGCTGTACGAGGGGGTATACGACGGCGTCGGTGTCCACTGCGTATCGATCACCGGCGCGCTCACAAGCGGCCGCGGCAACTGAACAGTGTGCGAAGAAACGCTCGGGAGTTTAGGCAGTTCACGGGACCGGCGAAGTGTCTCAAGCAACACGTTTGTGGGCACTCCAAAAAAGGTGCGATCAAAATCGACTGATACTTCCATATCATAGCGACTAGTCACCTCTGTCAAGTGTTCCACAACGTCCGTGAATTCTTGGGACATGCAGCATTGGTTGCACGTGATATGCAGATGCTTATTGCCGTGGCTGTCCGTCTCCCAGTGCGTGCGTGCGCCGAGGGTGTTCAGGTCGGACGTAAGGTCTCGGATAATGCTGCTGGGGTCATCGTATCGTTCCATGGTTCTTTCCTCCGTATGTTCGTTTGGCGATTGGGAATTATCCTCGTCAGAAGTCTTTGGTCGTCTTGACCCGCGAACAGGCAGTCTTCAAATGTCACGTTGAAGATCAGATTCTTCTGCCGGGCAACGACGGCGAACACTGCTGTCATCACGCTGATGCCAAAAGGGGAGTTCCAGTTGCGGACGATGGCCTTTACGATCGCGGGGCCGCCATCGGGGGACGCGATCTTCGCACAACTGTCGAACAACCCTCCGCGGACATCCATCTCGTGCAACAACGCCTCAATGGCTCTTGACTGGTCATCCATAGTGTTTCCTTTCCCGGCACGTCTCTATTGCTTTTCCATGCACCGCGCGACTCGGTCGGCAAACTCCTTGTTCACGCCTACGAGCCGCGGGGGCCGCTCATACATATGTCCCATCCGCAATTCGGAATATGAGCCGGCAAATGGCAAATGGCACTTCGGATGGAATAGCTGGTACGCAAGCACGCCAAGGCTGTAGCAATCGGTCTTCGTGCCGATCTCGTGGAAGCGGCTGGGATCCCACAGCTCCGGAGCCTGGTACGCAGGCGTAGCGATGAGAACATCCGGAACTGCCGACCGCAAGGCATACGACAAAAGCTCCGATCGCAAGCGGCTGGAGCCAAAGTCCGAGATCTTGATCCCTTCCCGCGCAAACAGGAAGTTCGACGGCTTCACGTCCAAGTGGAGGATGCCGGCGTTGTGAAGCGTCTTGACGCAATGGCATATCGTCTTGAAATGATGCCAGCCTTTGGTTATGCGCGTCTCATGATCGTGCTTGTGTTTAAGGATCCAGTCCAGAAACGTTCCGCCGGGAGCGTACTCCATAATAAGGGCGGCCCCATTGCCTTCCGGAAGGCAGACCGGATGCACGCCGTACATCTCGATGACGCCGTCACGACCTTCCACAAGGGAATACATCTGCATTTCATGTTCAAGCAGGCACCGGCTGCTGGTCTTTATCGCCACGTATTTGTCACGAACCGCGTCGTACGCCAGATATACCAAGGAATTCCCGCCACGGCCAATCAATCTTTCTATGCAGTACGGCTCCGCGAAGGGCGGGAAGCCGGACAGCCCCTGTCGTGAACTCCCCGGGGATATGAAGGGCGCGGAGATAAAGGGTTTACAGGACGAATTACCGTGCAGGCTCATAGAAACCTCCCTCCAGACGAGCATGGATGGACTCGTTCACTAACCTCCCAACCACGGACTGAAACGCCTTATACAGTTGTTGAACGGAAGCATGGGCGACATACTCGCTACGGAGAACTTTCAGCCCGTCCTTGGCCTTCGCGTTGTGTCCCTCGAACCCGCTTGCGCCGCCCGGCAAACCGACCTCGAAGAGAACCGGCACCTCGAACAGTACCTTCTCCGGCGACCATGCCAGCGCAATGCGCAATTGCGCCGGTCCCGCCCGCAACCCCTCCCGCGGCACGAGCAACTCCTTACGGCAATGGTCTTCCTTGCTCAACCAGCTCACATGCTCGTGGACCAGTTCCGGGAGTCCCGCGCTCATTTCCGTGTCGTTGCTGCGGATGGCTTCGTATTTCGTACACACTTGCTGGAGATTCAGGTCCGCGCCAGACAGGGGGATGGGAGGAAAGCGGTTCAAAATGAAACGGCCAATAAAGGGTTGCTCGATTGCCGCCGCGCATTCGATGGACCTCGCTATCCACTCGGACGTTCCCGGATCGGCAACACAGGTCCCACAGCGTATAGCATCGGCTTGTTCCGCCAGCCATGGCGCTTCCTTCAGGGCAACATGCTCCGGCGCGATTCGACGGACGCGGTCGTAGACTTTGCAGATCTCGTCGAGTAACCATGTGGACTTCAACGCTTCGATGTATCCGAACATTGGCTCAAGCGCGCATTCTTCGTCCGGCAGCAACGCCATCAGGGCGGAGTGGAGCCGAATTTCCTCAGCCGCCTTTACCGGCCTTGTATCCTGCTGCGCGCGAATTGCATCGATCTGAAGTTTCAGCGAGGCGCGTGGGGCGCCCAACGCGGCAAGTTTGGCGTGTTCTTCCTCGATCTCCTGCGGTCCCAGCCGGCTGCCGGGGTTAGACAACTTGTGGATTATCGAGATAATCTCACGCTGTGTCTTTTCAGCGCGGATTGCGGCCAATTCTTGTGCCGGTACACCCAGCGCCGTACGGTAGTCGCAGCCGGATACCTGCGACTCAAGAACGAGTCGATCCCCATGAACGGCCCAAATTCCCGCATTGCCGCCGTAGTCCACGAGCAACAAGGCCCCTTCGAGGCCAGCCACAGGGATGGCAGCGATGATGTCCGATGGCGCTTCGTATTCCGCCACGGGATCGTCTCCGCCAAGTTCCCACACCTTACACCGGCCATCCCGTCTGCCTATGGTTATGAGGTTATGGCCGTCGATGGCGAGGGCGTAGCATTCGCCCCGGTGTGCCGGTTTTACGCGCAGGTTTCGGTGGACCACGTCTATCTCGAAAAGGGAGCCGTCGCCGGCCAAAGACACGAGCGTATCTGCGTCCCACCGTACGAGACGCGCCAGGGCGTATTTGTCGGGCGGGATGGGACCGGGGACGACGGTCGGTGGATCGAGTCCGGGAAGCTCCACAAAAAGGACGCTTCCGTCGGTCGCCCATCCTACAACCGTATCCGCGAACGCAAATAGCGCACATACCTTTTTGCCGCTGATGTAAAGGTCTTCCGACGCTATGGGAGCGTCAACCGTGCGGGCCCGCACGCACTGCCCCCCGTCGTCGCTGACCACAATTCCCGGACCCGAAACGAAACACACCGACAGCACCGGTGCACTCATTTCAATGGAAAGTGGGCCGCCTGCCTCGGAGTTGTCCGAACATCCCGGCTTGCGGAACACGCGGGCGTGGCGCCGCCGGGTACCCACCACAAGCGAGCGGCGGTCATCGGCGAGGTCCATGGGGTAGGGAGTGTGCCCGGGTTCAAACATGAATTCGTCCACGATCTCGAGGGAAACGATGTCAAAAGCGACCACGCGCGGCGCGTCTCCTCCCGCCGCAAGAATCGCTTTTCCAGATTCCCAAAACTTGAACATGTCTATTGCCCTGAAGGTTTCGTAACGAACGGGGACCGGTTGCCGGCTTCGGCCACGTCCAGCCGTACAAGCTTCTCGATACCCGGGTCCAGACCCGTGTTTCCCCTAGGCTTGGAAGGGGATACCGGTTTCGCGGTGGTTACTCCAGGCAGTCCGGACTCGGCAATGCCGATCGACGGGCCAACTTCCGTACCGCCCGGCGTTCCGAACGGGATGGATTTCCGGGGCGCGCGTCCGGGGAACTTCCGTGTCTCAGCCTGGGCAAGCGCGCGCTCGACCTTGGCGATTGTCTCGACGATTCGGGCGTGCTGCCGCACGGCCCGGCGCTCGGCGTCAGCCTGGGCGCTTTCGGCGCTCTGGTAATGGAACCTGACGGCATTCAGGTGGAGCCCGCTGCCATGCGCCGACAGAATGGAACGGTTGCGCCGGCAACGTTCCACTTCATGGGTCACGGCATGCAAATGCATGCGGAGCGTCGGCAGCCGCGCCTGAAGTTTGCGGGCTGCCTCCTCCTTCGCGTAATAGAGGTCTTCCGCAATTGGGCAGCTCGAGCGTTCTTGCGCGTCAACCGAAGGCAGAACTTTCATCTTGTTGGCCAACTCGCTCGACAGTCGTTCGGTTTCCCAAAGGAAACTGTCCAGGTTCGACTCTTCGTCGAGTCTATGCTTGCGATAGGGGTCTGGGGCCGTGTCGGTGTTCATGGGGTTTACTCCTTTCTCCGGATCCGTGTGCGCAGTTCACTTTGCCGGCGCTCGCTTTCCTGCCTCGAGTCGGCGGCCTTCTCGTGGGACTCTTTGAGGTATGCGAGGTCCTCTTTTATGGCGTCCAAACTGCGGGCAACCCACTCCAACGTTTCTTTAAGGGTCGATTCGCTTTCCGTTTGGGCGATCTTCGTCTGGTCGGATTCGTTGGACTCCGCCCGTTCATCGAGTTCTGTTTCGTGCGTTTCGCCTTCCGAGTGGATCTGTTCCAAGGCGGTGTCGCGTTCATCCGCGGCCTCTCCTGCGGCGTCTTGCGCGCCGTCCAAGTTCTGTTCCACGGCGTCGGCGCCTTCGTCGGTTCCGCCGAAATCGAGTGACTCGTGGGTTTCGTCGACTCGCTCCGAGTCCTGCACCGCCTCTTCGAATTCGTCTTCTTTGGCGGTTGCGGCCTCTCGGTTCTCAGTGAACCGCCGTTCCGTCTCGCTCCGCGATATCGTGTTGTGCTTCATGTTGTACCCTCCCTAAAAGCAAATATTTGCAATCCAAGACGATCTCCGCCATCCGACCCCGGAGCTTCTCCGCGGGTTCGGCTATCTCAAACGCGTGCCTTGCGATAAGCCGCTCACGTTGCGCCAACACATCCGGGTCCAAGCCGCGGGGAATGCGTTGGTCCATGAAGCCTTCGTAAACGGTGGTCCGGAACCGTTGATGCAACGAGTCGAACTTCTCCTGCAGCTGCTGGACATCGGACTGAATCGCTCGGACTGTTTTCTTCATGGCTTCCGCGGAAAGCGTCAAGCACTTCCGCAGCCGTTTCTCCGCGTCTTCGACGGTGTTTTGAATCTCCCGCCGCTCGGTGGTAAGCCGGTCCATCCGCTCCATAAAAATGTCCATTTCCGCGATGAGGCGGGTAAACGCAGCCTCGATGAACCACGCCTCGGTCTCGATTACGGCCAAGAGATTCTCATCGTTTGGGGGCGGCGTAAACGGGTAGTTGTAGTCGCTAAAAAGGTTTACGGCCTTTACGCGATGTGCACGAAACGCGCCGATCGAAAAAAGGAAGGCTTCCCCGGCACGTTGCCGGGCAATAGCATCTTTCTCGACGGCCCCGAGGAGTATCGAGTCGCCAGCGAGATTACGCTCTTCGCCGTCGGGTAAACCGTGAATCATCTTGTTCCGCGTGTTTTTGGGTACTCCCGGGGCGACTTTGGTGTGCAATTGTTCGACCATCCATAGGCCGTAGCGATAGCCAGCCAACTCCGCCAGGAATCGTTCCACGTATTCGGCTGATTGGGCCGAGGCATTGGCACACTCCTCGGATGGAGCGGCCGGCCCAGCATTCGGGGCAATAATGTGTGCCTCGTCGATGCAGATCACATGGCGCTTGTCGGCATGAGTCAGCTGTGGCATTGCGCGTACTCCCGTATTCCCGTCAAGAGGAAGAAGGTCAAAAGGCTGGCTTGTTGTTGGGAAAGGCCGTCCATCTCGATCAAAGTTGGCGTGTTAAGCATGTGGTCCAAGCTGGGAATGCTGACCCATGAGGAGAAGATTTTGCCCATGGTGCCGCTACACAATGGTTGCAGGCGTAAACGGAACGCGGCGCGCAGGTTGGTATCGACGTCGCCTGCGTATGCCGCGCGGTTCATGACGCGCTCGACGGCGTCCACAAGATCGGCAATAACCGGCGGGCGATTACGACCTTGAAAGGCATCGTATACGTCGGTGATTCCTTCAGAAATCATCGAGGTGACCGGTCCGAATACCGGCATGGACGCCTCGAAACAAGCCTGGAGACCAGCGCTGTGCTGGTCCCGAGAAATGCCGTCAGGAATTGCCATAGGGTTGAAACGGAAAGGGGATAGTCGGTTGTTGCCCGCCGTATAGACCTCAAGCGAGGCCGCCAACGAACGCGTGGCAGGGTCCGGGTGGCTCGATAGTATTTTTAGGATACGGAAGTCGTGTTTGATAGGCGCCAAGATGAGAGACGGCACATCACAACGCCAACACTGTGGGATCAAAGAAATCGCCGTTGTGGTCTTGCGCGTCTGGGTGGCGCCAAGAAAAAGGCCGTGCGTGTTCAAGTCGGCTACGGCAAGCCCGCGGGGTTCGCCACAGTACGTTCCGTCCGGAAGCTCATAGCCCACTTCCTGGTCGTATCCGAAGACAATGAATTGCTCTGGAACATCAATGGGGGGGTCGGTATCCCGGCGAATGCATCGCGGCACATAAGTGCCGATAGGAAGCCGGAAAGGCCCAGACAGCTGTTCCGGGGTTGCCAGTTGTGCCAGCCCAAGGAAACCGTCGTATAGCCTCGGATGCGCTTTTCCCGCCAGGCAAGGGGATGGCACCGATGCGACCAAACCTTGTTGCGCGCACCGAAGAGTCTCGCGAAAGCACGTATCGTCCGGCGCGAACGAAAGTACCTCGAATTGCCCATTCTTGAAAACCTCGTCGCCCAATGCAAACGCCAGCGATCTGGCCGTGTCCGGAGTTTCCGCCATCACGCGGATGTTGAACCGCAGATGGGGAAGCACAAGCGTTTCGTTCAGCCGCTTATGAAGGCGAACGACATCATCGGCTACCGGATCGCGTTTGTGCGGTTCACGTACGGCGGGGCCGAACCTGGGAATATCAAAGGAACCTTCTTCCGGCGATACCGGCAAAACGATCCCATCGGCGGCGTCGCGGGCGGTGGCCCAATTGATATCATGAAGCCGTTGCAGGTAGCGGGTGTTTGTAGATAGTTCTTCGAAGACGTCGGCGGGCTCCACGGCAACGTCTATACAAACGTGTTCTTGGACCGACGCCAGCACGTAGTCCAACTTGCTGTAATCGGCGTCGACGTTGGGCTCGAACGGATCGAGTACATAATAATAAGGTAAGGCCGAGGGGTTGAACTCGGGCTTGTGCAACGCCGCCAACAATCGTTCGCGCTGTACCACGTGGCAGAGGCCATTAAAGCGATCCCATGGCACGCCCCGAGGCTCCCCTTTCCTGAATGGATAGAAGCGGCGCAGAACACCCCGTTCGATCTGGTTGCTCCAGTGGGCGGCCGCCTCGTCCAGGCAGGCCACCATCACCGACAGTGCCAGGCGCGCTTGAACCCGCCGAACCACGGATAACGGCGCATAGGAAGAACGATGCGTTACGGCAACCCGGCCGGGAGGTTCGCTGGCTATCATACGGAGAAGACGCATGAATCCGTCGTTCACGGCCCCCTTCACGTCTCCGCCCGCGACCTTTAACGTTTCGGGCTTCTCGATGTCCGGAATCGTATCGACACAGAGCGTACTGACTTGCAATGGCGGCATTTGCTTGTCTCCCTCGTTGACTGTTGGATTCCCGCTATCTTCGGTGGCGCGCGAAGTTAATTGAGCACAGCAGTTCAGAGTGGTGGTCGAGCGGTATTGGGCCGACCACAGGATTTGGGGGCGCGACGCATTGGCCTGCTGGATTTGGATTCCGGGCGGTGCGGCAGGGATAACCAAGGCGGCATGAAATCCCACCACTGTGGTGGAAGCGAGTTTATCAGCGGCTATTCGCGGAGTATTGGCTTTATCGGTGGCAAAGTGGCGCTCGATATCAGCACCGCTTTGCTGAATACAGGAGGGAAGAAGAAAGAACACGCCGGCTACTGAAACCGCCGTACAAATCCGGCCGCCTTCTTGTTGTAGTATCGAAAAGATCAGAGAAGCAATGTGTCGTAACGTGCCTCGCATCTCATTCCCTCCAAGCAGCAATATGTCAATAAAGCGCGTGATGAAGGGGAACCGAGACCGCTCTTGAGTTTCTTCTCTGGCCCGATTATTATAGGGAAGATCTCAAGACGAGCTGCGGTTTGCCCTTGACAGGTCTAGATCGTTTGTGTTCGTTCTTGGGAACTTGGGCAGTGACCGCCGTGCCGCGGCGGCCACTGCCTCTTAGTTTCGTTAAGCCAGCATTCAGTCCGGCGAACCCTCCTACATCCCAAAAGTGTTGCTCAACCTAGTGCTCTTGCCTTCGAGACTGAAGAATGTCAGTCAGAATCTACCATGAAATCACGCTGGCGTCAAGATCTTTTTTCACTTGTTTGGATCGTGACCTGCAACTATTTGCAGTTCTCTTGTGCATTCGCAATTCTGCATCTTTACCCTGCGCGCGCCTCTCTTTTGCAGAGTATTTTTCGCATAAAAGCCAGGAGCTGTAACGACGTATATTCCGGGCGTGGGACATAACCTACAGGAACACGCCAAGATCGAAGTGTTTGACTTCTTACTTGGACATGACCATTTGAAGCCTACCCCTTATCCCCGGCGCAGGCCACAACTTACAAGTACATGTTTTCATTGCGGTTGCTCCTTTGGAAAGAAAACTAGCCCAAGAAACGCACAATCAACATATTGCAGTATTTGCAACGATTTGGTATATTGTGTTGTAATAATCGGTTTACCGAAGAATCTGCCCGCAAACGATTTTTGTGTAAAGTGAGGAGGATACAGCAATGTCATCACAGTTACCGAAGACCAGACAATCCCAAGCCGCATATGCGGCACAGCTGCGCTATTGTTGTGTGCCACCAAAGAGCCAAAATGAGATTGCAGAAATCCTTCGCGTGGACAAAGCCACTGTGTCCCGACTTATCAAATACGCCAAGGATTCCCATATCCTGGCATTCTCTGTCATGCTTCCTCGGGAACTAACATTGGAGGGGCAGCTAACTCGCTTGTTTGGCCTGACAGATGCCTACGTCGTGCCCATTGTGCCGCCAAAAGGAGAGCCCGGAAAGGAAGTATTCCAACGTCTCCTTGGACAAGCCGCCGCCCAATACATGGAGAGCTCGGACAGCCTCATCAAGCCAGGTTACCGCATCGGGATCGGAGGTGGCGCAACGCTCCGCAACCTGGCTCTCGCCCTTACTCACGATCGCTTCGCCGGTCTTCACATTTCTCAACTGACAGTGGAAACACATTGCGACGCGTTTATTGATGAAGCTCCTTTCACACTCACAGCAATACTGTATGCCAAATGGCGCAAGGACTCCCATGCCTCTGCTGCGCACCCTTTGTATATTCCATCAAATCTAGAGGAAGCCCCCATGTCTACTGAGAAGTATCGGGTGTTTCGTGAAAGTGTTATTGGCAAAGCCGAAGAACTCGATACAGTCATCATCGGGATTGGCTCTGCCGAAATCTCTTCACCAACGGAAAGTTTTTCGCACACACTCAAGACAAGTGGTGTTACACCAAGCGACCTTAAGAAACAACGGGTGGTGGGCGAGATATGTAATCGTCCCTATGATGAAGAAGGACGCGACCTTTTCGACTTCTTTGCCGAAAAGAATCCCTTGTTGCGCAGGTATACCGACGGCATAGAACTCGGGAGCCTTCAGAGCTTGGTCGCGCGTCCAGCGCGAGTGCTGGCTATTGCAGGTGGAGAGGATAAACTTCGCGCCATAAGAACTGCGTTAAGATGTCGCTTTGTGAATCACCTAGTGACGGACAGCAACACGGCCGAAGCCCTTTGCGAAATGCCTTGACCCTCATACTGGGCAAGCAGCGGTATATTATCTTCTCGTTTGACGTTTATGTTTCATCGGGTCGCGTGGGATTATTGGCGCAGGCTTTTTCTGAAGGCTGCCCAGCCCATGATGAGAATGGCTTCGATCACGACGAATGCGGCGAGGGGGCCGAATTCTGTGATGGTGCGTCCTTCGGCGCGCGCCCATTTCAGGAGTGCGACGGTGAGGAGCAGGGCGAGGCCTATGGCGAGTGGGCCGCCGACGTGAAGGCCATCGGTTTCCCAGAAGGCTATACGTGCCATTCCGCCAAACACGAGTAGCAGAATGGCAGAGTTGAATAGGCCGGGGTGCAGGTCGTAAAGATTTTCGATCATTGTCACGTCCATGGCGTCTTCCTTCATTTTCTATAGCAATCATTACGTCATTTATATTATACATCAGTTCGTTTGATAAATCAAGCATAATATTTTTCATAATATTTTTCTGAAAACATTCCATGGGCCTGTTATGATGGCAGCGGAGCAATAGACTCAAGATGACTCTTCATGAAAAGATTGTGAAGCTGAGAAATGAGAAGGGGTTGAGTTCTGTTCAATTGGCCAAGATGACAGGCCTGTCCCGCGGATATCTCTGGCAGCTTGAAAGCGGCAACAAGACCAATCCTTCACTTGACATTCTTCAGAAGCTTGCGCGCGCGCTCGGCGTTAGCGTGGCTGAATTTGGCCGCCGTGAAGGGGCGCCGCTCAAGACAGAGCGAGCACCGAAGGCGCTGCAAACGTTTTTCGAGCAGCGTGGCAAGGAACTCGGAGTGCTCCAGAGCGATGTCGATGCCATGAAGGAGTTCCATTTCAGGCGAAAGCAACCGACAAGTCCAGAAGACTACGAGTTATTGTTCTTGTTCCTGAAGAAGCTAATGAAGTAAGGCGCGATATCCTGCGCCGACGCTCTTACTCGGATCGTAACAGCTCCTCCCGTTGGCGTTTCACAAACGCCAGCAAGCGTTGCTCCCAGTCGAGGATGGCTCGTTCGAGTTCCTGGGCTCTTTCCTCTTCTTTAATGGCTTCAGTGATCCAGCCTGAGGCCGCCGCGGCGTCGCCGGAGGCGACGGCACTCCTGCATTTCTTCATGTGTTCTCCGAGGTTTCGGACGTGGAGGTCTGTTTCGAGTTCGAGTTTTTCCAGTTCTTCTTCGACGTGGATGCGTCGGCGTTCTTCGATGATTGCATCCTGGAGAATCTTCTGCTGTTCCGGGGTAAGCCTTCCGAAATTGATGGCGTGCATGCGATGAAACCAGGCCACATCGAAGCGTTTTAGGGCATCGTCTATTCTCAATACTTTCTTGCCTCGTTCGCGAATCTGGTCGCATTTCTGTAAGGCGCTATCGATGATGGAAAGGATTTTGCGGCGAGTGTGCTGGTTGAGGCCTTGCTTGTCCAGGAGTTCCAAGGCGTGGCGTAGGTTTGAGGCGATTTGTCTTTCGTCACGGTTGTCTTCCCGGCTTGCGTTTCTGAGGTCTCGTTTCACGATGTTTTTTTCCTTGCGCAGCAGGCCTTGGCCAGGCAGGAGATGGAATCGCTCCAAGGGGTGTCCAGGTTTCTGAAGTTCGGCGCGTTTGACCTGGCCGTAGGTCGTGTACCAAGCCCAGGCAAGCGCGATAACCGCGGCTAGAAACAAAGTGCCAGAGTTTTCTCGAATGAATTTGGCCGTCATGTCCGGCATCGTGACGCGAAGCAGTACAAAGACAAACAGACAGCAGAAGAAGATCGTCATGTGTTTCGGCAGGCCGGA